>CAYHYG010000050.1:0-2985 GCA_964360835.1 uncultured Gammaproteobacteria bacterium | reverse complement strand
AACTGTTTCAGAACAATCATCATAAGTTCAGCCGCAGTCCCAACTTCGCTCAGCGCTGGTTCGAGATCGACCCAACCTTTCAGGTTATGCGCGTACTCCACTGGCTCCGTCTCATCAAGCTGCACCGACCCAAGACGACAGCTGACATGATCTGATCGTAACTTAACCTCTCACCTAGCTTCGGCTAGCAAAAAAAGTCCCGCTCCAATATCGCATCGCGCGATGGAGGACGGGACTTTTCTTTTCTTTGGTCATTGCGAGGACGTCGAGTTTAGCTCGACGACGAAGCAATCTAGTTCTTCTTTTATTCTGCAACTCAAGCCAGATTGCCACACCCCTTTCGCCAAGGCTTCAGGCGTTCGCAATGACTAAAGAGAAAGCTCCCTCACCATATAAGTTCCTTCTAGCTGATAACCCAATTTTTTATAATATTCCCGCACGCCAATACCTGATATGACGACTATTTAATTGGCTAATATTAGCTATTATAAATATCTGACTATTGACAATAATTCATTAATATGTTATCATTCTATGATAAATAAAGTTCTTCTAATCGGTTGCCCAGTGTCTACCGCCTGGTAGATTGCTAAAGCAACCACTATCCGAGAAGGAGGATGACGACATGGCAACGTCCATGACCCCATCCAGAATGACTGACGGACAGATCGAACGAGCAGTAGAGATTTTTCGGGCGCAACTTCGCAAGGCCGCTCCCGAACTTCCCTCCGATGCCGTTCAGCAGGTCTTCGGTCAGCCTGAACTGGGTCCCGAATGGCTCGCCGTGCTCCGCAAGCGCGTGGATACGATCAGCAACATGATCGTCCGTAAGGTCAGGGTTGATCGCTCCCGCGATCCTCAGGCTGTTCTGGACGCCACTGGTCGCAACCAGTACACCGACAAGAAGGTTGTTGCTGGTATGCCCAAGGGCGAAGGCGAAGAAGTGGAAGTCTGCTTCTTCAAGCTCGGACGCTGGATCAGCGATGCCGATCTCGAGAAGGAGTACGAACTCCGTGGCCTCGAAGCCGATCACTACGCCCAGGCTCAGGTCAACATCGATGACCCGAGTTTAGCGGATAAGCATCCCAACGGCTCCCACTGGAAGGACAAGGACGGCAACTGGTGCTTCCTGGCGATCCGCCGGTGGCGCGACGAGCGTAACGTCCGCTGCAACCGCCACGCCCTTGACTGGGGTGACGACTGGTGGTTCGCTGGCCGTCGCCGTTCGACTTCGCTCACGGCAGGCAAGTCCGGTTCTCGGTAACTCGAACTCTTGGGTCTTAACTGACCCTTGGACACAGCCCCCACACCTATGAATAGGTGTGGGGGCTAAATTTATGGTAAAATTTCTACGGATAGTAAACAAGACAGTTACCTGGTAGTACATTGATTTCTTTTTAGCGCTATCCTCATATATATGAAAGAAGCGGACTGTAGTCAAAAATGGCTTCCACAATTTTGTGGGGGCCTTTTATAATTGCGCAGTCACGCAGGCGCTCCACTAGTGGGGCGCAAATTGCCCGCTGCTAGCAGCGGGCCTGCCCTTAGCGGGCTACAAACTTTTCACCATATAGGTGCCTTCGAGATGGTAGCCTAATTTTTTGTAATACTCTCGTACGCCGATACCAGAGATGACGGCGATTTTTTTATAACCAGCTTCACGACTTATCCTTTCAGCCTCGGCCATTAACTTTTTTCCAAAGCCCATATGCTGCACCGGACTATCATCCTTACTTACCCTGGTCATCTGGCCATAGACATGGAGCTCACGTACCAGAGCAGCACCTTTTAATTCAGGTAACAGCACTTCTTCCGGTTTATCGTTAAAGCGTAAGCGCAAGAATCCATAGATGGTCTTTTCATCTGGCGTTTCATAGCTAACGAAATGCTCTATGCCCTCTGAAGCACGATAGTTGCGATGTTTCAGCTCAGCTGTCAGTACCTCAGTGGAATCTGCTCGTGGTTCACGACAGCGGATACATTTACAATACTCACCATTTTTGGCCATCTCTGCTTGCAGGTATTGCCTTAGGTTAGTGATACTATTGCCGGCAATAATACTTTCTTCGGGAATGTCTCGGATCAGACGGTTGATACGAACATAGGGAGGTGTCAGACGTTTGATATCCATGAGTAAGCTGTATAATTCCGCTTCAGTATACGGTTTATATTTACCATTCTTGTACCAATGCCAGAGCTGAGCGTATTCATTGACCACACAGGGGTAGATTTTCACTTGGTCAGGCTGTAAGTCTTCACCTTCATAGACATGATGGAACATTTCCAGATCATGAGCTGGTGTGGAGCTCGGTAAGTCGGGCATATAATGATGATCAACTTTGAAGCCAGCTTCTTTCAGTAGGCGCGTGGCTTTGATGGCATTCTCTAGAGTATCACCGCGACGGATTAATTTTAAAATCTCATCATCAGTGTGTTGAACGCCTAATTGGACACGAGTACAGTTGAGATAGCGTAAGCGTTTGACTTCTTCTTCATCGATATGATCAGGGCGAGTCTCGAGCGTTAGGCCGATGATGCGATAGCGAGCTGTTTCGTTGATGGTTTGTTCTTCAGACAAGGGTCCGGGGCTAGGGATAGGGTCAGGGACAGGGGCGGGGTTTTCTTGATCCTGACCCTTTATACCTGACCCTGCTTTATAAACATTCGCTGCATAATAAAGATCCCTAATAAACTCCTCCTGATACTGCTTCTCATAGGCCGACCAGGTGCCGCCGAGCACAATGATTTCTAATTTATCAACTTCATGACCGTTATTTTCCAGAGCCCGGATACGGGTTTGCATCTGATCGAAAGCATCAAATTTGTTTCGCACCGCCCGCTGGGCCGCTGGTTCATTAGACAGATAACTTTTGGGCATATTTGGCTCGGTGGGGCAGTAGACGCATTTACCTGGGCAGACAAACGGTTTGGTCAGCACCGTGATGACAGAAACGCCTGATAAAGTACGGACAGCCCGTTTGACCA
>CAYHYG010000049.1:0-3291 GCA_964360835.1 uncultured Gammaproteobacteria bacterium | reverse complement strand
CAGTGAGTGACATTTCCAAATACCTACTCGCACGTAATTAAGCTAAAATTGTTAAAGATACGGAGCTGATAGTAACAGATTAACTTCTATTTGACAAGGCGAGTCGTTTGATCCTAGAAGAGCTAAAAAAGCAATAAAATAGTCATATTGTCCCCTTTGAAGGCCTATAGCTCAAACGAAATTATCATAGGGCGATGATCTGATACCGATAAATCTGGAACTAGGAATTCTTGAACCTTTATGCCCTCGGAAACAAACATATAGTCCGCGAAGGGCTCGAAGCCAGTATAAAGTCCTGATCTGGTCGTTTCGATAGCATAGGCTTTAATTAAATTCTTTAACTTTGATTCTAGTAATTGAATACTCTGTGTTTCTGGTCGCAGATTGAAATCTCCTCCAAGTATAATCTCCCCAGGTAGGTTATTGAGCGTTCTTGCTATGTTATTAGATTGTTGCATCCGATCAGGAGTGTCCAATTTGGTCGGTGTCCAGAGACCATGGAGATTTATAAGTGATAGTTTTCTATTATTAATTTGGAGTGTAGTGTATTGTAGAGTTCTAGGATAAAGTTGAGAATTATTTTCAGCGGGACTCATTTGCTCTTTCGACAAATAAATAAATCTATCGCCATGGTCAATGCATGTGTGGTTAGGAGAAACCATAGTCATAAGACCAAAGCTCAGGCCATCGACAGGCTGTTTGGTATCACGTCTATAAACAGAGGGAGAAAAGAATGATTGAAAGTTTGGTGCTAACTCCTGTATCTCAGCAAGTATGTTAAGTCTTGATCCATTACTTTCAAGTAAACCTTTGTTGTTGGAAAATACCTCTTGAAATAGAAAAAAATCAGTTGTCGCAACCTGTTTTTGAATAAAATCTTTTAGACTATCAGTCTGTTTTCCGCCCCAAATATTAAGGCAAACTAGTTTCATAAAGGCTTCATTATGCAATAGAACAACCGCGATGGGGTGGTTTGTTTTTAATAAAAACTTTTTCCTTCAGGAGACTCAATTGGGGTTATGGTGCGAGAATAATCCTCAGAGTAGAGCTTGATGATCTCGAATTCCCCAGAAGTCTCATCATGTTCCACGTCGATAGTTAATCTCCAGACCAGAGCTTGGCCGCGTTGAATCCATTTGCCGTCAACTTCTTCAACCAAGTGAACGCGAGTCGGAGCACGATTATATAATCGCTGTTTGCCGCGTTTGAAGTGATATCTCTTACCTACCTCCGGATGCTCAGGGAAACCTTGTTCTTTAGTTAGCTTGAGAGTGTCATTGATAATAATTGGAGTGCCCATATAGTTATGGACATGATATCTAGTTGCAATTAATAAATCAAGCAGCAACAAAACAGCCTACGTCAGCTGTTATTTTCTTTGTTTTATCTTCAGCCAAACTATTAAAATTATAGCTAGAGCAGAAATACCTAGGAGAGGTATGTAGGACCAGTAGGGTGCAGATAATAAAGCGTTATCTAAGAAATTTACAGGAGGCGGTCCTGAAGAAAAATTTCCAGGTAAAGTTAACGAAAGTGAGGTAATCATTTTTTTATTGTATCACAAAACAGCCCATGATGGCTGTTATTTTTTACCCAGAATCTCAGATGATCCCGGCGTAGTTCACAATCAACATCTAAAACGTGACGGTTAATATCGTATGTTTTCAAAGATTATTTCTAATCTTCGGTATACCCTGCAGACCCGAAGGTCTATGAGGGCATCGACCGTATATTCTGCACCATGAAAGGTCCAGAATGAATACTCCTTAGAAAGGAGGTGATCCATCCACAGCTTCCGCTACGGATGCCTTGTTACGACTTAGTCCTTGTTGCTGGTCCTACCTTAGTCCGACTACTGTCAGCCTTTGGGTATTACCAACTCCCCTGACTTGACGGGCGGTGTGTACAAAACCCGAGAACGTATTCAACGCGACGTAGCTGATTCGCGTTTACTAGCAATTCCGGCTTCACGAGGTCGAGTTGCAGACCTCGATCCGAACTGGGGCCGGTTTTGATGGGATTAGCTTCATCTTGCGATTTTGCGGCCCATTGTACCGACCATTGTAGCACGTGTGTGGCCCAGGGTGTAAGAGCCATGCTGATTTGACGTCATCCTCGCCTTCCTCCCCGTTAAACCGGGGCAGTCTCCTATGATAAGTAACATAGGATAAGGGTTGCGCTCGTTAAAGGACTTAACCCGACATCTCACGACACGAGCTGACGACAACCATGCAGCACCTGTCACCAAGTTCCTTGCGGCACTCCCACGTTTCTGCGGGATTCTTGGGATGTCAAACCCTGGTAAGGTTCCTCGCTTACCATCGAATTAAACCACATGCTCCACTGCTTGTGCGGGTTCCCGTCAATTCCTTTGAGTTTTAGCCTTGCGGCCGTACTTCCCAGGCGGGGTACTTAAGGCGTTAGCTTAGTTAGACAACACTGAGAGGGTCGATACTCCCAATGCTTAGTACCCATCGTTTACGGCGTGGACTACTGGGGTATCTAATCCCATTCGCTCCCCACGCTTTCGTCCCTGAACGTCAGAACTGTTCCAGCAAATTGCTTTCGCCTTTGGTGTTCCTACCGATATTAACGCATTTCACTGCTACACCGGTAATTCCATTTGCCTCTCCCAGTCTCTAGCATGACAGTTTTCCCAGCGGCCCTGAAGTTAAGCTTCAGGATTTGACCAGGAACTAATCATACCGTCTGCGGACGCTTTACGCCCAATCAATCCGGGTAACGCTTGCCACCTTCGTATTACCGCTGCTGCTGGCCCCGCACCAAAAATTGGTACAAGTGGACTATATCATCATCCGGTCATTCGACCGGAGTCTCGCGTGTAGTCTCTGAGGAGCCCTCGCCGAAGCGAGGTTTCCTGCTGATTGTCTATAGCCGTGCCTAATCATTTCTGATTAGGACATTCAGCGGCCGACCATAGATGTTCCAGAACGATTCAACATTACTGTCTCATTCGTCACCGGCTTCTCCGATTTAACATCGGAGTCCCGGCCATATAGCGTGATTTTCTTATACAATATTACTATTGTAGCTTCGCACCTCCAGCCCCGCCGTACACCAAATTTTGGTGCAGGGGCTGGCACGAAGTTAGCAGTGACTTATTCCTGAGGTACCGTCACTAATTCTTCCCTCAGAAAAGATCTTTACACCCCGAAGGGCTTCTTCGATCACGCGGCATTGCTCCTTCAGCCTTTCGGCCATTGAGGAAGATTCTCGACTGCAGCCTCCCGTAGGAGTCTGGGCAGTGTCTCAGTCCCAGTGAGGCGGGTC
>CAYHYG010000048.1:0-3808 GCA_964360835.1 uncultured Gammaproteobacteria bacterium | reverse complement strand
GTGGGCATAGATGGTCACCACATTATTACCGTGAACAATAATGACGTGTTTGCCATAACCCCAGAATATCTCTCCCGCGTAAATAACAGTGCCGTCCATGGCAGGATTGACTGGTTCATCGAGTTTACTGGCAATATCAATCCCAGTGTGGAAGACCTGATACATACTTGATTGTGCAAATTCAAGAGTAATTACCCCTTTGGTAGGCCAGACGACGGTTGGGTGAATTTCTGTGATGACTTCACCTGTGGTTGGGTCTTTGATCTGGATACTTTGGTTAGTCGGATTCTGGTCCACTAACTTGTCCGAGATGACGTTTATACCCACCTGAGTCAGCAGGATGACCGCTATGACAGGTAACATGAGGATGGTGAGGAATGCTAGAAGAACGAATTTAAGTTCTTTGCGAAACGACCAGAGAGTAAGTACTAGCTTGGGATTCATAGCTAGATATAGACTTCCCTTGGGTCAGTGGTTAAGAGTGGGTGTTCTTCATCCGAGGCAACAATTTTCACTGCTACATGATTTTGATCAGCAATAATTAAGGCCTCACCCCGATCACAGGTTAGCAGATAGTGTTGTTCATAGGCAGATAAATGGAATTCATCAGCCACATTTTTGATAGTAGTTGTATCTTGGCGCATGAGAACACGAAGTGACGACTGGCTCGCAATCGCTTTACCATAATCTTGATTGAGGAAATCATTAGCTTGCTGAGAAATAATCGTGACACCCAGATAGTATTTTCTGGCACGTCTAACGAGTCCTGAGATAAATCTGGCACTTTCTGGCTCTTGCAGAAGTATCCACCCTTCATCGATGACCAACATTCGCTTCTGAGGATTTTGCTTGACCTCATTATTAACGAAGTTAGCCACGACCATCATCATGATTGATCTGATGGATTCGTTTAAGTCTTTGATATCAAAGACAATCAGACGGTTATCTAGTTTTATATTAGTCTGGGAATCAAAGACGGTTGATAGCGAACCTTTTACAAAGCGCTCAAGTCTATCGCATAAATCTTTATGTTTCATGGTTTTGAGATTTTTGTAGAAATCCTTAAGGAGTGGATACTCTATTGCTTTTGATCGTTTTGCATTTTTTCGTGGAGTGAGCTTGGCTTCCTTGTAGGTGAGGAGTAGTGCTCGATCCACCGATGCCCGCTCCTCTGAGGTAAGTGATCCAACCATGAGTGAAATAAGCTCGGTTAAATCCTGAATATGTTCGGATAAGTTGTTTTCCTGCGTTACTGAGTGCTGTGAAAACTCAAATGGATTAATTTTTTCTTTGGAGGTAGCAGATAGTTTAATATACGTTCCACCAACACTAGCGGCCAACTGTTTATACTCGCGTTCAGGGTCAATGATAATAACTTTGGTGCCTTGCATCAGGTGGCGGAGTATTTCAACTTTGGCTGTATAGCTTTTGCCAGATCCAGATTGAGCAAAAATTATTGAGTTGGCATTGTTTAAAGAGTAGCGGTCGATGATCACCAGTGAATTATTGGATTTGTTGATGCCGTAGAGAATACCTGACTCCTGCACGAGTTCGGATGAGACGAAAGGAAATGTGAGCGCTGCACTAGAGCTATCAAGATTGCGCTTTTGAGCGAGTTTATTCTCGGCTCTAGGGAGGATAGACTGCAATCCTTCGATCTGCTGGAAGGTTGCGGGTTTGATATAGAAAAGTCTTGTCTGCATGACTGTCTCTAAAAGTTTGGTGACTTTATTTAGCTCAATAAGCGATTCCGCGCTAATTGTCATATAAATTGAGATTTGGAACAGTTTCTCCATGCCCCGCTGGATTTTGTCTTTAAGCTCCATGGCTGATTCGAGGGGATCAGTAATCTCACTCCCTATGACCTTGCCTTCTTTGAGCATGGTGCGCTTGGTAGACTCAAGCTCAGTTATTTTTCTGATCAGTTTGGGCAGGGCAGTAAGCGGATCAACCTGTTCAATGTGGTAGCTGATATCAATATCATGATTAAAATTGATCAGATTATTGAGCCAGCCAGTTGAAGCGACATAAGGATAGCCAGAGACAAACAAAGTTCTAACGAATCTATCGTTAATCTGCAAATAGCTCGATTCCTCTTTGAGCCCTGCGTAAGAAATTAAATCCACTTGATCCTGCGTACCAAACGCTATTTTGACCGCCTGATTTGTCATAGCTTTGAGCTTGCGCTTCTTTTGCCAAGCTTTAATTGGTCTGAGGTTAGTAATGTTTTTCTTTAGATTAAACATAGTTGTTTTTCAGTATTGCTTCGACTGTTTCCCTCGTAATGGCCTGAGTTTTCAGGCTTTCCGGGTTGTAGAAGCCATAAAATAAATTGAGAATTTCAAGGCCAGTTATGCTTCGCGCTTTCATCTGCATGCGTTCCAAGCCTTTAATAATAATGTCTTTCTCAAGATTTAAGTGTTCTTTGATGAGTTTCATATCTTGATGACGCTCAGTATGTTTGTAGGGAATGACAATATAGAAACGACGAGAAAGGATCTTGTTGCCAGAGACGAGTTTTTTAACAAAAGAGCAGTACCCCTCGATTTGTTTTTTGTAGGCAGGAATAGTTTCTTTATCCTTAGTTTTGCCAATATCTTCTACATAGCGGTCGATATCGACTTCTCGCACACGAACGAGTATTTGGATTTCACACGGAAGTGAGTTTAAGAAATTTTGGAAACTATCGATAATCACATCCTGCTCCTCTTCGCTTTTAAGCTCAAAGTTTACAGAGGAAGTTTCTAAAATCTGACGGTATTCGTTATTTGGGAGCACAAGAATGTTATCCACGACTTCTTTAATCTGGATTTGCCCTCGACTGCTAGATTTTTTTGATTTGCTAAAGATACTCATAGTTTTAATTCTTCATTTGATAACGAACTGCAACCTTGCCAGAATCAAGCAATTGCTCGAATCTAACCAGATCAGCAATATTAATCTCAGTTTTTTTATCACTAACGTGTTTCTTTGATAATTTTCTTGAAACTAATGCAATATCAGGAATGTCAGGAACATCTACAATTCGATTGGTTATGTCGTTTTTGTTATATAGCCAGTATTTGGGTCTCAGGCCGTATTTCAGAAGCACTCCAAGCCATTCGGCTACTATTTTGTCTTTAATTCGTAATGCCAAAATACCTGAGATGGTCGTAGAGATAATAATGAGTACGAGCTTTAGAGAAGTGAGCTTCATACTTGGCATGAGCAAAATATAGACAATAGCAGTCCATAATATCGGGGTCATCAGGATTAATACCTGAGTCATGTTGAGTGATCCAGCTACTTTATCTTCAACGGTCGTAATTTGAGCAGGGATAATTGTGGTTCTCATAGGTTAGCACTCCTTCTAGGCAACTTGGCCGATTTGGTGCCTTTGTATGACATGTTTGAACTAGAGTCAGTACTTAACACGTTGGTAATTTGACTCCCCATGTGGCGAACTGCCCCTACACTTCTTGAAAATAGAATGAGTTGCATCATAAATGAGGGAATCTTAAGGAGTGTCAGGAGTAATCCAATCGCTACAGCTATTGAGATGAGTGAATTGTTGGTTTGCTCAGGGAGTGACAAAAAAGTACCTGCAAGCTGAATCGTCACTACATGGATGAAGATGGTAAATACTGAGACATAATAGCCTTTTACTGCCATCTCTGCAAAGTCAGCGGTTTTAGGCAGTGTCCAGAGAAGAAAAATAAAGGGCGAAAGGACTGCCCCAAGCACTATGACTATCAAACGACTGATGTACATAAGAAGTAACACGATAGACACGATCAAGAAAATAAGTAAGAAAATCAAAATGATAAAT
>CAYHYG010000047.1:0-4186 GCA_964360835.1 uncultured Gammaproteobacteria bacterium | reverse complement strand
GGCGAACTATTGCGAAGAACACTCAAACTTACTAAAGCTAAACTAGACTAGCTCCGCTGTTAATTCGTTGGAATGGATTTGCTTTGTTTTAACGAATAGCCACGTAATTGATGTCGTAGGTCTTTATAATTAGGTACTGTTTGCCCTACCAAAGCCCAAAATCGCGGTGAATGATTCATTTCCTTGAGATGGCAAAGTTCATGGACGATAACGTAGTCTCTCAATTCCGACGGCAGATAAAGTAGCTTATAACTAAAGTTCAGATTTCCTTGACGAGAACAGCTACCCCAGCGGGTACTGGTATGACGGATTGAGACCCGACCATAGGTGAACCCATACTGTTGATTAAGAATCTCTATACGTTGGCTGATCAGCTCACGAGCCAATTCCTTTTGCTCCTGATAGTCAGCTCGATTGCCAGGTAGGCTGGTGCGCGGTTTCAGGGCTCGTTTCAACCAAGCTTGATGATGCTTCAGAATCGAGGGTACTTGTGGCTGTAATAAGGGATGAATCGTTAGAGCAATAGCACCGGAGCTTGTCTGCTGTAGCTTGTAGCCGGCACGACGCCAGTAGTTAAGTTGGAGATTAAGGTTGGCAAACATATGAGAATTGTAGCATATATTGACAAATATTCATTATCAGCGTATAATATCGTTATATTTGGAGTGACTGTTGGTGGTTCTTTTCTTTTTCAGAAAGGAGGAAGAGGTGAGAAGACGTCTCGATCCGCGTGATCAGTTGATCCTGGCTCTGGTGTGTTTCAGCCAGGGAAATGGGGTAGTTCTCAAAGAAGTGGTTCTTTTCCAGGTGATGTGCACCAGCCAGTGGATGCGAGCACCGGGGTTTCAAATGAGATTGAAACGCTTGGTTAGGCTCAAGTTTCTGACTCCGCAAGGCAAGGGGTATAAAACTTGGTTACTGCCGAGTGCTTTCACGGCGGTGAGCTGGGAGAAAGCGGAGGAGTTGCTAGCTTCCTTTATCGAGGAAGAGATGAACGATCGGGAGCGTCTTCATCGGGCTCGCCTTAAGAAGGTCTTCTGGCGAGGAGTTGTATGAAAGGCGACAAGTCTTTTTTTTACTTCCAGTGCTTCAAAACCTAGACGCGTCGGAGAAATCCGGCGCGTTGTTATTTTTATCGAAGGTGTTAGTATAGGTTAGTATAAGTTATGAAAATTTTTTCAATCGAAACATCGTGTGATGAAACTTCGTTGGCACTTCTGGAAGTGAGTAGGCGCGGTTTTCATTTGGACAAACACATTATTGCTTCGCAAGCCTCCATACACGCGCGTTATGGCGGAGTAGTGCCCGAAGTTGCTGCGCGTAAACACAGTGAAGTCCTAGTACCATTGATCCAGAAATCAATTGGGTTAAAAGCACTGCGATCAGTTGACCTCCTAGCTGTAACTGCCGGCCCAGGACTTATCACTGCTCTGATGGTGGGTACCGAGACAGCCAAAAGTCTCAGCCTTGCCATGGACAAGCCACTGCTCGGTATCAATCATCTGGAAGGTCATATCTATGCCAATTGGCTGACCTATCCTGAACTTTTCCGTAATGACAAAAAAATATTTCCCTCACTAGCTTTGATCGTATCTGGTGGTCATACCGAATTTATCCTGATGACCGGACATGGCAAATATAAGTTGTTAGGTCAGACACTGGATGATGCTGCTGGCGAAGCTTTCGATAAAGTGGCCAAGATCTTGGACTTAGGTTATCCAGGTGGTCCGATCATTGGTCGTCTAGCCGAAAATGGTAATCCGCAGGCTATCGATTTTCCTCGTCCGATGATAAACTCAGCTGACCTCAACGTTAGCTTTGCCGGACTCAAGACAGCGGTACTGTATTATTTACAAAAGCAAAAGAAGATTCGCCAAGCCGACTTGCCAGACATCGCTGCTTCTTTTCAGGCGGCTGTCTGCGATGTTTTGGTGAAGAAAGCGGAACAGGCAGTGAAGAAATATAAAGTTAAATCTCTGATGGTGGTTGGGGGAGTTAGTGCGAATAAAGAGCTGGGGAATAGAATGCGCGCTGTTGCGGCAATTCATGAACTGCCCGTACTAATTCCCGAGCTAGAATTTACCGGCGATAATGCCGCCATGATCGCAGCTGCAGCCTACTATCATCGTAATGATAAAGGTCAGAGAGATACCTGGCGGAGCTTGCGCTTTGATCCACAAATGAGATTAGTTTCGTAGGGAAAGGTCGCGACATGTCCGTACCATTCGATGTATGAAAAAAATCATTTCCAAATCACCAGCAGAAACATTACATTGGGCTATGAAGCTAGCTGCTACCTTGAAAGGCGAAGAGGTTTTTTCGCTGGAAGGGAATCCGGGCGCTGGCAAGACAGTGATTAGTAAGGGAATTGCCTCTGGTCTCGGGATTAAAGAAGTCGTCAACAGTCCCACCTTTGTTTTGATGAAAGTCTATTCGGTGGCCAATAAATCAGCGATCAAAAAATTGGTTCACGTTGATGCTTATCGCTTGAATTCCGGTGAAGAACTTTTGAATATTGGGTTGTCAGATTATTTGTCACGACCAGATACGGTGGTTTTGATCGAATGGGGAGATAAGGTCATGGAAATATTACCAAAAGATTTCATCAGGATTCAGATTGAACAAGTGAGCGAAACACAGAGAAAAATTGTCATGGCTTGACGTAAAGTGGACCTAGAGTTACATTTAAAGTGCGCCTCGGTGCGGCTATCTAAAAGCCAAATTATTAGGGGTGACGATTTCAAAATTCAAATACTCTAGATCTAGGTATGTCTCCTAGAAATTCCGCAAGGAAGAGTAGCTCGAAGAACCCCTTCAGTGGGTAGTAGAACGTGCCGGGGCGCTCCCGTTAGTAGCGAAATTAAGTATAGTTAAAGGTGGTATCTCTCCGACGTATCGTCGAAGCCGTTAACGCTAAATTTAGTTTAGTGTTTTTTATTTAACCACCCCGGCTTTAAGGCCGACCCTCCTTACTAAGGAGGGAACTCAAAAAATTATGAAAGAACTAGCTAAAGCCTACAACGCAGCAGAACACGAAGCAGATATTTATAAACTCTGGGAAGACTCAGGCTACTTTAACCCTGAGCGATTACCCGGCGAGCGTTCTGAAGGCTACGCCATCATGATGCCACCGCCAAACGTTACTGGAGTATTACATTTGGGTCATGCGATGGAGAATGCTCTGATGGATTTGGAAATTCGTTATCAGCGATTACAAGGCAAGAAAGCAGTTTTGATTCCTGGCACTGACCATGCGGCTGTGGCTACTCAGGCACGTGTGGAGAAAGAGCTGATAGCTTCTGGTAAATATCGCGACCCACGTACAGAATTAGGGCGGGATAAGTTGCTAGAACTCATCCGCCAATATGCTGAGGAATCAAAAGCGACGATTTTGAATCAGATCCGCCAAATGGGTACCAGTTGTGATTGGTCTCGCCTGGCCTATACCTTTGACGACAAACGTTCTACAGCAGTTAACGAAATGTTCCGCCGTATGTACCAGGATGGCTTGATCTATCGTGGACATCGCATTATTAATTGGGACGCCAAATTGCAAACTACTGTTTCGGATGAAGAGTTGGAGCACAAAGAAGAATCAGCGCCGTTATATTATTTCCAATATGGTCCCTTTGTCATTGCTACCGCCCGACCGGAGACAAAGTTTGGCGATAAATATGTAGTCGTGCATCCAGATGACAAACGATATGCTGAATACAAGCATGGTCAGACTTTTCAAGCTGAATGGATCAACGGTCCGGTGACCGCCACCATTATCAAAGATGAAATTATTGACCCGCAATTTGGTACCGGAGCTATGACCATCACGCCATGGCACGACTTTATTGATTTTGAAATTGCTGAACGTCATGATCTCGACAAGGAGCAGATCATCGGCTTTGACGGGCGCCTGATGCCATTGGCTGGTGAATTTGCTGGCCTGACAACGACAGAAGCACGCGCCAAGATTGTGGCCAAGCTACAATCCAAAGGACTATTGGTCAAAATCCAAGAAGACTACACACACCGTATTGCCATCAGTGACCGAGGTCAGATAGCAGTTGAGCCACAGATTAAGGAACAATGGTTCGTGGCCGTTAATAAAGAAATACCAGGACGTGGTAAAAGTTTAAAGCAGTTGATGAAAGAAGCCGTCACCACCGGACATAGGGGTGACAAAGAGCAAATG
>CAYHYG010000046.1:0-4457 GCA_964360835.1 uncultured Gammaproteobacteria bacterium | reverse complement strand
CCAATTCCTTGTGCGAGCGAGAAACAACAATTTCCGGACCATTAGCTATCATTTCCACGGCCACGATATAAAAGCGAAAGCGCGCACCTGGCAGATAGCGCTCAGCGCGCACCTGCTCATCGGGCGGCATGATAGCAGCTGCCTGACCAATGTCAACAATAACCAAACGACCATCAAAGCGCTGTACTGAACCATTAACCACGGTGCCGATCTTATCCTTGAAGGAATTGAAAATAGCATCGCGCTCTGCTTCACGCAAGCGTTGAATAATAACTTGCTTGGCCGTCTGCGCCGCCATACGTCCATACTCGGCTGGAACTGTCAGCTCAGTAATAATTTCCTCACCTAACTCAATACCCTTTTTCATCGTCTTCGCTTCGCTCAACATAATTTCTGTCTTGGGGTTGAACCGTTTAACTTCATCTTCTTCGGCAATTTCTTCGCCTGCTTCCTTACGCGCGCGCTGTTCTTCCCAGACTTTTTCTTGGGCCTCTAGATCAGCGTCAGGTACTACCGTTTTGACGTCAAAAACGCGAGAAGTGCCGGTCTTGATATCAAAGGTAACTTTGACATTCTGATTCTTCTCCGCAAAGTCTTTACGATAGGCAGCAGCCATAGCGGCTTCTATCGTTTCGATCACTGACTCTAGAGGCAAATTTTTTTCCTCACAAATCAATCTGATCGCATTTACTATTTCGTTACTCATAACAATGATTCAAACTTTTAAACTTTAAAATGTAAATTTGAATTTTTAATTTCAAAATTTTAAATAAATAAGGCATAGTTATAAACTAAGCCTCTAACAATAGAGTACGGCATCTGTGCTTTTTTGTCAAAAGAAAAGCCCCGCCGCCAGGTGGGATCTAGATGTAGATCAAAGGCGACGGGGTGAAGCTGGCGAAAGGGCAAAGACGGATGTTGTGTAGTGTCGCGGTTAAGCGACAATGTTGTGCTTGGCGAAGCGACTAGCCTATGCGGCCGTAGCTCGACCCCAGGATCATCCCAGAGACACCCCCAGCACATATCGGTCGCCTTTGCTCCCTTCATATTGACATTTCTGACAGAACATTTCGCCACCCAATTTTGGCAGCCGAATTAGTATAGCAGATAACCGTTAGATGTCAACACTGGAGTGCCTATGTGTTGCTTTATTGGCTAAAGTTAGCAGATTATAGATCAAAGAATTTTATTCTG
The DNA here is from genome assembly GCA_964360835.1 of uncultured Gammaproteobacteria bacterium. Classification (GTDB taxonomy): domain Bacteria; phylum Patescibacteriota; class Patescibacteriia; order UBA1558; family 2-01-FULL-52-15; genus CAYHYG01. Next base: position 3,263 of record CAYHYG010000046.1, on the reverse strand, counting down.
GCCTGATGAGAAGTTAGTCTAACAGCTGCTAATTGCACTTTCCATGGTCGCGTTTCGGCATAGACAGACAACCATTGGGCGGCTAGGTCATATATACGATCGGCTCGACTGGCGCTTACTTGTTCCTCGGGTAACCCTGATCCTTGGTGTCGACGCGTCTTTACCTCTACAAAGACGATCTCCTCTCCGTTCCAAAAAATACTATCAATTTCACCCTCCCATGTCCTATACCGTCGGGCTAATAATACCCAGCCAAGAGAGCGGGCATAGCGGATGACAGCGGCCTCGCCAATCCGCCCTATTTGTTGTCGTGAATACATAAAAACAGAAGTCTCAAGACCCTGTTTTTGTTTTATTCTTATTTACGGCTAGGTAAGTACTGCTGGTACTTCTGATTTTCTTGCCTCTTCAGTCTTGCTTTCGGTACTGAATGAAACCACCACCAACCGATCTTCAACAGCCATAGGGCAATAAAGGTCAGCCAAGCAAAAATCCAGAAACGCATAGACAACCAATACAGATTTTGCAAACGGAAACTAGCTAGTAAAAATATAATCAGACCAGAGACCCAACCCCAGAGACGCAATCTCTGAATCAACCGGATAACGAAGTTGTCCTTGCTTCTTATAAAATAAGTAGCGATAGCTATGGCTAACATCAAACCGCCAGTCACCATCGTCCAGCGCCAAAAAAGCCAATTGGGATCGCCAGCGTATACATCAAAAAGATATGTCAATAAATTATCCATAATTACTTGGCTTTTATAAATATCATGCCAAAATGATATTGTCCAGCTTTGAAATCATTTATCTCCGCCAGTCCGACTTCTGTCGCCAGGCGTCTGATCTCTACTGGATCAACCTTATCATTCTCTGACGGGCCGATTGCTACTAGACCTCTCGCCCAATCGACAACTAATAATTTACCTCCGGGTTTCATCAGGCGATAGGCTTCCCGAATAATCTCGTCGTGCTTCTGGGATTGAAACAAAATATTAACTAGAAAAGCGTAGTCGACAGAAGCCGCTGGTATAGCCGTGGCTCCGTAGACCTCCAGATTACTCCAAATAGTTTTGATATTATAAAGCTTTTGTAGCCGTGCCTTGCTTTCAACGCTTGATAAAACTGTTTTCAAAATATCGACAGCGTATACTTGTCCTTGATCCCCTACCACACGAGCCGCAGCCAAGGTAAAATATCCCGCTCCGCCGCAGCCAAGATCAGCTACAACTTTAGCCGGCTCTAGCGCTAGACTATCAATTAAAATCTTGCGCGCATCCAATAACTCATTACCGCCTGAAATAACATGTGGCATATTGTCTATAGTATACGCTAGCTAAAGAAAAATTTCTAGCGATTGACAGTCCTGCTAACTTTGCTAGTCTGGATACTATTGTTTTTTTTCGTGGTAGTACTGGGTTTTCAACAGGAAAGGAGTACTACGTGTCGTCGTCCGACGCAAAGCAGGAAGTTCTTTATGTCTCGCTCCGTAACTTTGACCTTCTGGTTACGATCTGGCTTTTGGTCAGTATAGTCCAAGGTATTCTCGTGGGCTCCCTTCTCTGTTCGTTCCTCGAGAATCTGCCGCCAACCCCACCCCCGCCTCTTCCGTTCTAAGGAATTTGCGGTTCAGCTCCACGTCAAACGTGGGGCTGTACTGTTTTTTAGTAACATTTCAATTGGTTTAAAATGTAAACGGTGAGCCTTAGAAACTCCATAGTGCCGTAACGTCTTTATATGTTGCTCTGTGCCATAACCTTTGTGTTGATCAAAATAATAGCTCGGCATTTTTTTTGCTAGAGCGATCATCAATTTGTCTCTACTGACTTTGGCGATGATGGAGGCTGCAGCTATTTCCGGGAATTTACTTTCACCAAATTTGTGCAGAAAATAATTATTTTTTAACCCGGTGTAATTTTTGAATCCACCGATGTGGTCGATAACGATTTGGACGCCTTTCGGTAGGGACAGGTCGCGACCTGTCCCTACACCGAATTGCAAATGTTCAATCGCCCGTTCAACTGCCAACACATTTGATCGCTGCAAACCCAGTTTATTTATTTCCGCAACCGAAACAACTCCTAGTCCAACCTGACAGATATCATGCACATAAACAAAAACTTCCTGCCGTTGTTCGGGTGAAAGTTTCTTGGAGTCACGGATTAACGGATGACCAAATTTCTTTCCCTTTTTCAAGCTTACCGCTGCAGCTACTAAGGGACCGGCCCAAGCTCCGCGTCCAGCTTCGTCACAGCCGATAATAGTTTTCATAATTACAGTATAACAAAAAATTTGTAGGGAGAGGTCATGTCACGTCTGACGCGACGACCAGTCCCTACCAGACATCAATCACAAAAGACTCACAATGATAGGGCTATCGTTTCGCTGCAATCAATCGTTCCAACGCCAGTACGAAGGCCGCGCGGCGTAGTGAAATCTTTTTTTCTTCGGACAAGGAATAAATTTTATCAAAGGCATCAACGATCAACTCTTTCATTTGTCCCAAAACTTTTTCTCTCTCCCAATGCTCATTGGCCAAATTCTGCTTCCACTCCAAATACGAAACAATGACGCCACCACTATTAGCCAAAACGTCAGGGATAACATAAATATTTTTCTGTTGCAGTATTTCATCGGCTTCCGGACTGACGGGACCATTGGCTAATTCCAAAATTGCCTTGACTTGCACTGTAGCCGCGTTTGACGCGGTGATCTGATTATCCAGTGCGGCCAGAATAAGAATATCCAGAGGTAGAGCAAATAGTTCTTGGTCAGTGATATTCCGACTGCTAGGGAAATCTCTGACACTGCCCGTCGTTGTTTTGTGTTGTTTTAAGGCCGCAATATCTAATCCCGCCTCATAATAAATCGCCCCCTTGGAATCTGCTACGGCTATGATCTGGTGTCCATCTGCCTGCAGAATTTCTGCCACCGTTAATCCAGCGTTACCAAATCCTTGAATCGCGATTTTTAACTTTGTTCCCCAGGAAACTTTCTGTAATAGCGCCTGCAAAACATAAACACCTCCCTGAGCTGTGGCTGTATCACGTCCTTCAGAACCGCCAGCCGAAATAGGCTTACCGGTAATTATGGCTGGCTCCGCATGGCCTACTAACTTTTCATATTCATCGAGCATCCAAGCCATAATCTGTGGTGTGGTGTAGACATCTGGCGCTGGGACGTCTTTCTGTGCTCCTAAATTTTGATAAAAGGCTCCAATATAGGCGCGGGATAATTTTTCTATTTCTGTGGGACTTAATCCCT
>CAYHYG010000045.1:0-4766 GCA_964360835.1 uncultured Gammaproteobacteria bacterium | reverse complement strand
ACAAGAGCGTCATTGCCGGATTCAGAAGACCTGATGATTCAAACGCCTGGGTCACGATCAGTGATTCGAGCACTCCGAAGAGTGCGGCGACATAGAGAAAGATGGGCTGATAAAGCCAGCCCTGGCGAGAGTAATAGACAACCTTACTGCCTATGACTGCGGCCAGGAAAATCAGGATGACGAGGTAAGATAAGCTGCTAAAGAAATCAAGGTAGGAAATCACGCCGGTAATGACTAAGCTGCCAAGATTGACTAAGAGTTCTTTTCTTTCTCCGGCCATGCGGTGAAGTTTGACAACCAGACCCAGCAACGGACCGATGATCACCAGCGTTGGAAGGATATCCCACCAGCGGTTGTAGTCGAGCTCCTTGTTCAGCAGGGTCACGGTGGCCGGCGGCAGACTGCCAAACTTGCTCTGCCAGATGCTGAGGCAGAAAAGCAAAATGCCTGTCATCACCACTCCGCCCATGAACAGAGTTTTGGTAAAGAAAAGTCTGTCCTTCATGTTTCCTCCTATGTGCCGAACCACTCGGTTCAGTAGGTGTGCTTTACGGACGTTATGTCCCACCACACTCATAGGAATTAAGCTAATTCTCATAAGTGTGGTCAGGAGTTTGTAAGGAACATTACACTTCTCAACATTCTAACCGTAAGGGATAAAATGCTAGGAAGTGCGGCCCAGCTGAGCTGGGCCGTGGTAGAGAAGGTTTGCTAGGCCTCGCGCTGATAGCGCTGGGTCATCTTCAGATCGCAGGGGCGCGGTCCTTTGTGGCGCGTGGGGGTGGGCGCTTCGAGTCGACTGAACTTGAGGACCAGCGGCTGTACCTGCTTCTGGAATTCCTCTCGAGCTACGCGCTCCTTGATCAGGTGGCGAACTCGGGCGAACTCCACGAAGGTCGTGAGCTTCAGGCAGAACAGCTCGTTCAAGCTGTTGACGCTGAGCAGAGCGACCACCGATGCGCCGACTTCGAGGTTCGCACCGACCGCAGGGTCGAACTGATTCAGGTAGGGCAGCTTGCGTCCGTAGTCGGAGCAGCTGCAGACCCGAGACGTCTGGAAGTAGGCGATGTTGCCGTTCTCCAGCAGAATCCGGCCTTCACTTTTCCGACGTTCCAGCACCACGACCCTGCCGTGGTACAGGAAGCCGTGTCTCGGCTCGTTTCCCGAGGTGACGATCGTGACGGAGGGGCGTTGCGAGGTCATGATAAGCTCCTTTCCAGAAGTTGGTTGTGCAGCTCTTCAGATGCATTGAACCTTGTACTTAGGGAAGCAGAGAGGTAAGCACAGAAACCATGTAGCGAAAAAAACAAACAACAAGAATAATTACCATAACCGCTATTGCTACCAGAGCAAGTATCAGTTGTGCTTTCAAGGAGCTAGCAGCAACTCCTGTGGTCTTGGCAGCTTTGATTTTTTCGTTTACGGAAACTAGCCACATAATGCAAAGAAGCAATATGGCAGCTAGGCCCGCAAAAAAGCCGATGCTGTGATTTATATCACGATCTGTCATCGGGAACCTCCCTTTTTAAAGTACGTCAGCTTTGTAGCCAACATCTAAATGTGATGAACAAACATTTCTCAGTATTCAAATTTTCATTTCAATACTGGGAAATGGGGGAGTCGCATGGCGACTCCCCGACGACACAGAGATTGTGTCGATTAGAGGTACACTACTGAGCGTAAGGCTTACACATTTTTCCCTTCAGGTCGATAAAGCGCAAGTATCTGGTCTGCGCGCGTGGATGCAGGATTTGGGGCGTGAACGGTTCTGCTTTCAAACCGCCGGCGCAGACGGCCGAGGGAATTGAGACGAACTTAGGTGTCGCCACATATATTACCTTTGGCTTCTTCGCTGCTTTTTCGTCCTCCTTATCAAGATATTCTTTGAAACTTTCCCAACGGACAGCTGCAAAAGTTACGATATGGAAGAGGATGAAAGCTACCACAACGAGCCCAGCTCCGGATAGAGGCAGTATGACAATCAGCCACAGAAGTGAGCTGAAGTCAAAAAACTTTATCCAGATGCCAGCGTAGAGCGGCATCATGAACGGACTGAAAGCCGCCAGATGCGGCCATTTGCACCAGAAAGAATTCTCAGATATCGACTTGCCAGCGTTCTTGTGCCAGACAAAGCCGATCGGATATTTCCAGGGTCTCAGAAGGGATCTGAAGTCCTGTCGGTAGACACCCCAGAGAACCCCGAACAGCAGGATGGCCGCCGCCGTCAGCCACTTGATGATGATCTCGAACGGTAAAATCAGTGAGACCAGGGGCCAAGCAATCAGCCGCATCTTGCGGTACCGGCATTGGTCCTCCGGCTTGTCGAACCACCGGTAGCGGTTGAGGTAATTCTTTTCCCAAGTCGGCGGCTCGGGGGCGAACATTTCCTGAGCCACCTGCACTGAGTAGGAGAACGAGTCAAAGCTGTAATTCTCCACTATCTCGCCCGCTGAGCTGAATATGGCCTGATAGTCAGACATCTTGTACATTGGTCGAAGGTCACCCGAAAGGCCTGATATCCAGTTGTTGGTGAATTGTCCACGGCGGGTGGCCATGGTGTCTTTCCAGATACCCTCGTAGTCGTCCTCATTCCGCTGCTTTTTTTCGTTGAGCTTCCTGTCCCATAGTAGTAGTGCATGAATTTTGACCTGACCATGCCGTTTGAGCCAGATCCTTTCCATACAGTTTTCGACTTTGACCAAGAATCGCTGTTCCAGATCCTGACGCTCCGGGTAGCTGACGATGATCAGTACCAGCGGATTGAGCCCTACCGCCTTAAAGTAAGCGGCACCGGCTGGTTTGAGACACCAGCGTACCCAGAGGGTGCTATCCACACCATTCTGGTCGTCGACCTGGAATTCCCAGGCATTCTCCTTGGGTGGCAGTACAGCCTGGCTGTGTTCCGGTTCCAGACTCTCCTGTCTCTGTGGCCTCTTCCTTTTTTTAGGCATACGCCTCCATGTAGACAATTTCCTGAGGAAACTGTCGGTTTGGGTAGGAACACTTGGATCACTCCGAATCAAGTATTTAATCAAAATTATAGGTAATTTGTCAATAGGTAAACGGTCTTTACAATTACCTTTTTTTGGCCTAAGGTTACGACAATTAGTAGCAAAAATATGAAAAAATTTGAGGAAATTCTCAATTTAGCTCGGGAGACAGGGGATCGACTGATCGTCATGGATGGCGACAATGAACCATTTGTGGTGATGAATTTGGCTAATTATAGGTCAATTCTACATGAAGAGACTAAAGTTAGTCATTTGACGGAAGCAGAGCTTCTAGAAAAGGTCAATCGTCTGATAGCTGCCTGGAAAGTCGGTCAGCCAGATCTGGCAGACTATGATTTAGCCCAATTTCGTGTAGATTCTCTACGATCAGGACCGAGGTCTTTTGCTTCAGAAAAAGAGCCAACAGTAACGCCTATAGAGGATCTCAAGACCAATAGACAAGAAGAGCTATTGGCACGGGTTATAGATCAACAGCAACAGGGGATAAGTTCGGCCGACGAGGATATTTATTATCCAGAACCGGAGGTTTAAGTTCCTCCTTTATCTGGAAGAAATCTAGTTAATCAGGAAACGCTAATATTAGCAAAATTTCGTCATATATTAGGCATTGGGCTTCAGGACTTGCAAAAAATAAGCCTCGGTGCTATAATCTCTCTGCATTTTTTGAGACCAAAAGGTTTCGTCTTTTTCGGTCACAAACAGCACAAAATTTATAATTACTATTAATTAATCTCTCAGTCAGGCGACTGGATTGAAACCCTGAACCATTACGGTTTCAGGGGTTGCCTTAAAGAGTAATAAGCAACAATGGCACAATTTGATCGTTCCAAGACCCATGTCAATGTCGGTACCATTGGTCACGTCGACCACGGTAAGACCACCTTGACTGCAGCCCTTCTCACCGTTTTGGCCAAGCACGGCAATGCCGCTACCGCCAAAGGTGTTGATGAAATCGATAAAGCTCCTGAAGAAAAGGAGCGCGGTATTACTATTGCTACGACTCACGTAGAATATGAGTCAGACAAGCGTCACTACGCTCACGTTGACTGTCCAGGTCACGCTGACTACGTTAAAAATATGATCACCGGCGCCGCCCAGATGGACGGTGCTATCTTGGTCGTATCAGCCGCTGACGGCCCTATGCCTCAGACCAAAGAACACATTTTGTTAGCTCGCCAAGTTGGTGTGCCTTACATTGTGGTCTTTTTGAACAAAGTTGATCAGGTTGATGATCCAGAGTTGATTGACTTGGTAGAAGAGGAAATCCGTGACTTGCTAAAGAAATATGAATTCCCGGGCGACACCACTCCGATTATTCGTGGTTCCGCTTTAAAGGCCTTACAGAACCCAGAAGGTGAAGATGCCAAACCAATTATGGAATTGGTAGCTAAACTAGACGAATACATTCCTGATCCGGTACGTGAAACCGATAAACCTTTCTTGATGCCTATCGAAGATATCTTCTCCATCGAAGGTCGCGGTACTGTCGTTACTGGTCGTATCGAGCGCGGTACTGTTAATGTCAACGATGAAGCTGAAATTATCGGTCTACGCGACACCCAGAAGACTGTTGTTACCGGTGTTGAAATGTTCAACAAGCAGTTGGACAAAGGTATGGCTGGTGATAATGCTGGTTTGCTACTCCGTGGTACCAAGAAAGAAGATGTCGAACGCGGACAGGTATTAGCCAAACCGGGCTCTGTTACTCCTCACACTGAATTCACCACTGAAGCTTATATTCTCAGCAAAGATGAA
>CAYHYG010000044.1:0-5214 GCA_964360835.1 uncultured Gammaproteobacteria bacterium | reverse complement strand
CAAGGCTATGAGTATGGTAGTAACGTCAGAGCCCATGAAGGAAGAATTGCCGGGCAACATTGAAACCAAACAAATAATCGAGTTCTATTCTCGATAATAATTAACTCATCGAATACATCCCATGGGATTAATCGAACTGCCAAAATCAATCAGTTACCGGGAGAAAAAGTCCAATATCTACGAAGTAGTTATTGAACCTTGTTTTCCTGGATATGGCGTAACGTTAGGTAATTCCTTGCGACGCGTACTTTTGTCATCTCTCCCGGGCGCCGCAGTGACTAGTTTAAAAATTAATGGCGTGCAGCATGAATTCCAGACTCTGGAGCACGTCAAAGAGGATATGGTTGACATCATCCTCAATATCAAACGCCTCAATCTCAAGCTTCATGGTGACGAACCGGTGGTTATTCAATTATCAGCCAAAGGTGAAAAAGTTGTCACCGCCGCCGATATCAAAAAGAATGCCCAGGTTGACGTCACGAACCCAGAGCTGATAATCGCTAATCTGACAGATAAAAAAGCCGAGCTGGACATGGAACTAACAGTCAGCCGAGGCCGCGGTTATCAAGCCGTAGACACACAGAGTAAACACAAAGGTGATATCGGACAGATTGATATCGACGCTATCTTCAGCCCAGTGACCAATGTCGGCTTTGAAATCGAGCACGTCCGTGTCGGTCAACAAACTGATTATGAGAAACTGGTTATGACTATTGCCACCGATGGCTCTTACACCGCCCAGGAAGCGGTAGAGAAAGCCTGCACCATCTTAATGGAGCACTTTTCTTTCATTCAAGCAGAATCCCAGACTGTAGTTATCGAAAAGCCGGCCAAAAAGAAAAGTAAAAAAGCTGAAGCAGCCGCGGAAGAGGCAGCAACTGAATAATTACCAGTCCTTACTACTTACTCCTAACTTCTATCTTCCAACCACTACTATGCGTCATCGCTCAAAGAAAAAAATACTAGATCGCAAAATTGGACCACGTACCAGTCTCATCAGAAACATGGCAGCTTCTTTGATTGTGTACGAGAAAGTCAAAACAACAGAAGCTAAGGCCAAGGTGGTAGCACGACAGGCAGAGAAATTAATTACTATCGCCAAAAAAGGTGGTCTGGTAGCCAAACGAGAGTTACAAGCCCAATTGCCTATCAAGTCAGCCTACAAAAAAATGATTGAGGTGTACGTACTACGGTATCAATCACGTAATGGCGGTTACACCCGCATCATCAAGCTGGGCAGACGCCAAGGTGACAATGCGGCCATGGCCTTAATCGAGTTTGTACAATAATATGATCGATCGAAAATTACACACTATTGATGCTGAAGGCATTTCTGCCGGTCGTTTGGCCAGTCGCATTGCTTACTTACTGCAAGGGAAACATAAACCTGGTTTCCTTAACCATGTTGATAGCGGAGATAAAGTCATGGTTCAGAATGTCGGCAAGATGAAATTTACTGGAAAAAAGATGAGCCAAAAGCTTTATCACCGTTATAGCGGCTATCCAGGAGGTATTATCACCACACAATTGCAGACATTATATAATAAAAATCCTCAGAGACTTCTGCGGATGATGATTAACAATATGTTGCCAAAAAATCGCTTACGAACTAATCGATTGAAGCGTTTAAGTTTTGAAAAACAATATGACAAGTAAAACAGGATCAATAGTTACTGTTGGACGCCGCAAGACCGCCGTGGCACGTCTGAAAATAATGAAGCACGGCGATGAAAAACTAACCATTACCGTCAACGGCAAGGATTTTAAAGTTTATTTTCCTTATTTTGAATTACAGGATCTCGTTTTACAACCTTTGAAGCTGGTTGGGCAGGATAAGCTACAGATTGCTGTCAAAGTTTCTGGCGGCGGACCAAAAGGCCAAGCTGAGGCGGTTCGTCATGCCTTATCTCGTGCTATGCTGAAATTCAATGAAGAATTTCGTTCCAGCTTACGCAAGAATGGTTTGCTGACTCGCGACTCCAGACGTAAAGAACGTAAGAAACCAGGTTTGAAACGCGCCCGACGTGCCCCGCAGTGGAGCAAGCGTTAATCTCAATACAAATTCAGAAAACAGGGTATCAATCGATACTCTGTTTTATTTTGCTGACAAGCCTGTCGCTTCGACCGACCCAAGCGTAGCGAAGGGGAGTGGAGAAGCCATTATTACAGCCTAATTAAGCACAAATGTCTTATCGAATCTACACAACCTACATCATCACCAACAAATACAATACCTGTCTTTACGTCGGCGTTACAAATAATATCGAGCGACGGCTTAACGAGCACCGTACAAAATATAATCCTAGAAGCTTTAGCGCTCACTACAACTTGTACAAGCTTTTATACTACGAGAACTTTGATTATATACTAGATGCCATTGATAGAGAGAAGCAGATCAAACGGTGGAACCGTTATAAAAAATTATGGTTAATCAAACGCTGTAATCCAAAGTTCCTAGACCTCACCGAAATTGCTTTGTCAGGGGAGGATGTGGTGATAGACAACTAGGCTTATCGTTTCGACCAAGTCCTGAGCGAAGTCACGATCGAAGTGACTGAGTCGAAGGACGCGCGGAGAAACCTTAATTACACTCTTTACTACTTCCGCAATAATAAGGATTTCTCTGCTCACTTCGCTCGGTCGAAATGACTAGCGGGAGTGGAACCTTGACTTTCGCTACTATTTACAGTAAACCCGAGGCATACCCGAGCCTATAATTAAGGATAATTACCTAAGTTTGCTATAATACATTGATGTCACTGAACACCAGGAAAATTGCCTCAAATGCCGTCTGGTACATGGTCGCTCTGACCCTGCAAAAGATCATCTCTTTTGTCTACTTTACCTTACTCGCTCGCTATCTCGGTCCTGAAGACATTGGTAAATACTTCTTTGCTACTTCTTTTGTTTTAATTTTTGCTGTCTTCACTGACTTGGGCTTGTCACTACTACTGACCAGGGAAGTAGCTAAAAAAGAAGATTCCAATCAGCTGGTCAGTCAGGTGGTCAGTCTCAAAATTCTGACATCATTGGTAGTCATGGTGGCTCTCATATTCATTGCGCCGCTCATTGTCCATGATACCACTGGTCTGATCCTGGTGCTTCTGGCAGCAGCCGCCATGATTCTCGATGGGTTTACTTTGATCTTCTATGCCGCTATCAGAGGACGTCAGAGCCTTGGCTATGAGAGTATTGCTACCATAATCCATCAGGCCATTATTTTGACAGTTGGTTTGGTACTGATGTCGCGCAACGCCGACGTGGTCTGGTTGATGACCGCTCTGGTCATAGCCAGCACTTTCAACTTTCTCTATTCAATGGCTGTCTTACGGTTTAAAGCTGACTTTCACTTGCACCTGCTGTGGCATATGCCGCTGATCCGCACCATCACCGTCACGATCATCCCTTTTGCCTTAGCTGCCATCTTTACGCGTATTTACGCCTATATTGATTCTGTCCTATTGAAAGTGTTACTAGACGATCAGGCAGTAGGACTTTATTCGATCGCCTACAAAGCAACTTTTGCTTTTCAGTTTATTCCTCTGGCTTTTGTAGCCTCATTATATCCGGCCTTTTCGTATTACTGGAGCCACAACCGCGAACAATTATCACAAGTTCTCAGCCGTGCGATATATTTCTTACTCATCACCAGCATTCCCATCGCGGCTTGTCTGGCTAGCGTAGCACCTGCCTTGGTCCCAGCCCTTTACACCGAATCATTTAGACCATCAGTTTTGCCGCTACAAATCTTGCTTTCGACTCTGCCCTTCCTGTTTATAAATTTTCCGCTTGGTTATCTTCTCAATGCCATCAATTTGCAGGGTAAACAAACAAAAATATTGGGGTTGACCATGGTCTACAATATTATTGCCAATCTCATTCTCATCCCACTGCTTGGTCCTACCGGCGCCGCTATAGCTTCCAGTACTGGTACTGTTATCGCTTTCATATTTAGCTGGCGTCTGGTCTCAAAGCAGGTCAGTGTGGATAAGAGTTTACGACTCGCTACGATGAAGATTCTAGCCTTAGGCTTGGGCATGGTCATACTCAATACCGTCCTACTGCCGTATATTCATTGGCTGGCCGTGACTGCCATCAGTCTAATTCTCTATGCTGGTGGCCTAGCGGTTCTAAAGCTCATCACCAAGGATGACGCCCAGTATTTCTTGAGTTTGTTAAAGAAGCAAAGAATATGAGAAAGACGGTCCTGCTGACTCATGAATATTATCCCTATCACGGAGGCATCGCCACGTATCTGCATGGCTATTTTAAATTTATTCCCACAGTTGAAATTGTTACTGACCAAAAGGAAATAGAGCAGAGCGCCACGATTCATCAGATGAAACTAATTGGCAGCTTCTGGAGACCACGCTGGCACGTCGGCTTGCGAAACTTGCGGAAATTTGTAAAGCAGAACAATACCGAATTAGTGATTACGCCGCACATCTTTCCTCTGGGACAGATTGCTTTGGCCTTAAAGAAATCTCAGGGCACACCTTATATTGTCTCTTTGCACGGACTCGATATAAATCTGGCGCTGAAAAAAAATAAAGCAGCAGCACTCGAAATTTTGCAAAAAGCTGATCACATTATCGTCAATAGCAACTTTGTGAAAAAAATACTTGACCCTTTGCAATTACCAACGCCCATAGCTGTCCTGACGCCAAATGTGACATTCCCAGAACATGCTCCCAACCAGACAATTATCGAAAGCTATAAGGACAAGAATGTTGTTTTAACCGTGGGTCGTCTGGTCAAGCGCAAAAATCATGAAAATATTTTGCGAGCCTTGGCTCTGTTGGCTGATAAAAATTTCACCTATCTGATCATAGGTAATGGGCCAGAAGAGAATAATCTCAAACGTTTAGCTTATGAGGAGTTGGGGTTCGGCCGTGAACAGGTACAGTTTTTGACCGATGTATCACATAAAGATCTGGGTTCATATTTTGATCTTGCCAAAATCTTTGTCTTACCAACGTTAAACCTTGGTGCTGACATAGAGGGCTATGGCATAGTTTACTTGCAGGCAGCCGATCACAGCTTACCGATTATCGCCGCCAGGGAGACATCAGCAGAAGACTTCATTCAGAACAATCTCAATGGTATCCTAGTTAATGGTCAGGCAATTGATGAATTGAAAATAGCGATAGAAAGGCTTTTGACCAACTCTGACGAAGCCAGGAAACTAGGAGCGGCTGCCAAAGCTTCTTTGGA
>CAYHYG010000043.1:0-6321 GCA_964360835.1 uncultured Gammaproteobacteria bacterium | reverse complement strand
GTTGAGATCGCCCTTAACATTCTTGCGGGCCGCAAGCGCCCTATGCTCATCGCCGACTTGGCCGCCAGATTGGTGGCCAAGAAGAAGTCCACTCCCGGGACCAACTTTACCCAGAACTTGGGAGCAGCCTTGAACCGTGATAAGCGGTTCAGGCGGGTGGAACGCGGAGTCTACGGGCTCCGCCGGTCGAGCTAGCCAGTCCATAAGGATTGAGACGCGGGGTTGCATTGCAACCGCGCGTTATTTATTTCTTGACAGCGTCTGAGTACTAATGTAGTTTACTTTTATTCCTCAGGGTTGCAGGAATAGCGTTGGGTAATGACCTACTGTCATTCCAGGTTCGATTCCTTGATTCCCAAGGTTAGTACTAGACTGTGCTGTGCTGGATAGACGGGAGACTGTGAAGTTCCGACGCCAGTTGGAATGGAGTCGTCCTTGAAATACCGCCCTGCATAGTCGAAAGCCAATGAATTCACGACTGATTCTGCGGTTGCACTGACAAACCAAGAGGATCCCGTTCCGATGTAACGTCGGGACGGGTCTTTTTTATAACTTATCGGAAGGCAAACTCTGTGCTACTATATTCCCGATATGTATGTGAATAAGTATGACCATGAGCGTTCGTTAATGGTGGAGGAGCAGTTGATTGCTCGTGGTATCAATGATGTCCGGGTGCTCCGAGCTATGTCCAAAGTGCCCAGAGAATTTTTTGTTTTACCAGAGGATATGGATCGCTGTTATCAGGATAGTCCATTGGAGCTGATCAAAAAGCAAACAATCTCCCAGCCCTATGTGGTGGCCTTCATGACACAGGCACTGCGCATCAAGCCAGAAGAGAAAGTATTGGAAATTGGCACTGGTTGTGGTTATCAGACAGCAGTTCTAGCTGAGATGGCAGCTGAAGTTTACACTTTAGAGATTATCGAAGAGTTACAAAAGCTGGCCAAGAAAGTTTTGAAAAAGCTTGGATACACTAATATTAATTTTCAGCTAACAACCGGACGCAAAGGCTGGGTAGAGGCCGCCCCGTTTGATAAAATAATCGTCACTGCCGCTGGGGATAAGATTCCCCAACCGTTGCTAGATCAGCTGGCTCCTGGTGGTAGGCTAGTAGCACCAGTGAAGTTTGCCAGCGGACAGAAGTTAGTCTTGGTCAAGAAAGGTCAAGATGGAACTATAACGCAGGAGAATATATTGGATGTCGTTTTTGTTCCACTGAAATAACGAGGGCCTACGTAATCTCATTTGCGAACCGCGTCGGACGCGGTGAGGCAATCTAGCCTATAAAATTGATGAAAAGCGAATTACCATATTTTGTCTATATTTTAACTAATAAGACAAATAAAGTTTTATATGTCGGTAGGACTCCAGATCTTCCAGAACGAGTAGATGAGCACCGAAAGCATATGTATCCCAATGCTTTCACGGTGCGCTATCAAGTATATAAGTTGGTTTACTATGAAGAATGTGATGATTTAGCGCATGCGGCACATCGAGAGCATCAACTTAAAGCTGGCTCAAGACAGCAGAAATTAGATTTGATTAATAAGTTAAATCCAGAACGGGCGGATTTATTGGATAGATGGGACGGAAAATAATAGACTAGACTGCTTCGCTCGCCTAATCCTCGCTCGCAGACGAAACGCCACCAACATTGACGCTAAACCCATTTGAACCTATACTCATCAGGTTCTATTTTTATTTTTATCAATGTCCGATCAAGAAACAATTATCCGTTTTGAAGGTGTTTCCTTCCAATACAAACATGACGAGCCGATCCTCGATCAGGTTGATTTTTCTTTACGCCAAGGTGCCAAGTTTACTCTCATGGGTCAGAATGGTGCCGGTAAGAGTACATTATTCCAAATGATCACCGGCTCTCTCAAGCCGACCAAAGGTAAGATTCACGTTGGCCAAGGATTGACAGTCGCGACTGCTCATCAAGTTATCCCGCCAGCCAAGATGTCACTGACGGTAGCTGAGTTTTTTCAAGACGTATTGCATAAAGAACAGTATCATATCCAGAAGCATATCGAGGAAGTCCTAGAAGTTGTCAATCTCAAAGTTTCTCTCGAAGCACAGCTCAAGTCTCTGTCCGGCGGTCAGCAAGCGCGATTACTCTTGGCTTCGGCTTTGATCCAAGATCCAGATATTCTACTTCTGGATGAACCGACCAACAATTTAGACCAAGCCGGCATCGAGCATCTAACTGATTTCTTGATCGCATATCACAAGACTTGCCTTGTCATTTCTCACGATGCGGATTTTCTTAACGCCTTTACGGAGGGAGTTTTGTATCTCGATGTCTTTACCCACAATGTCGAACGCTACCTTGGTAATTATTTTGATGTTATAGAAGAAATTGAGATTCGTCGTGAAAAGGAAAACCGCAAGAATGCCCAATTGGCCAAGGAGATACAAGATAACAAAGACAAAGCCAATATGTTTGCCCACAAAGGAGGTAAAATGCGTCTGGTAGCCCGTAAGATGCGCGACAAAGCAGCAGAAATGGAAGAAGCTAAGGTTGATGTGCGCAAAGAAGACAAAACCATTAGACCGTTCACTATCCCGACGCAAGAAGATTTGCTAGGAGAGATTATTCACATAACTTCCTACAGTACTATGTGTGATCATGAGATTATCGAGCATGAGAAAGAGATTTCCTTGAAGAGGAATATGCGTCTGCAATTAGTCGGGCCGAATGGTATTGGCAAGAGTACCTTATTAGAAACCTTGGCTTCAGGTAAAGCTGAGGGAGCGCAGATCACCAAAGGCGTGACGGTTGGTTACTACCGACAGGATTTTTCAACTTTGAATTTTGAAGATACGGTTTACGAATCTCTGAACTCGGTGATGGATGGTCGTAACGAAGAATTCCTACGTTCTACGGCGGCAGGATTTCTCATCGGTTCCAAGTTAATCCATAGCAAGATTGGCAGTTTATCTGAGGGACAGAAAGGTTTGGTGGCTTTCGCACGATTAGTTTTACAGAAGCCAGGGTTACTTATTTTGGACGAGCCGACTAACCATATTAATTTTCGTCATCTACCAGTAATCGCCAAGGCCTTAGATGAGTATCAGGGCGCGATGATCTTGGTCAGTCACGTGCCTGAGTTTGTGGCCCAGATACGGATTGATGAGGTTTTGGATTTGGAGAGATAACTAGGGTCAGGGATGAGGGTCTGGGTCAGAGACCCTGACCCAGATTACTGACCCCTCTTGTTTGACAAGATTTCCAGCCTTTGTTAAGCATACTATATGAACTATAGAAATTGCCATATTCAGGTCAAATCTATGGATACCCAGGCCTGGGGTGTCTCATTTTGGTTATTTGGCTGCGGCAATTCTATTATGTAATATTTCTCAACAACTACTCGATAAACATTGAATTTCCTTGGCCAGATGGTCAAGGGTTTTATTTTTACCTTGGCGGATCTGGGTTGTTCTTTACACAAACAAGAAAGGAAGGGTTATGTCTGATCGCATTGTTTTTCGTCAGGGGAAGTTGACTTTTTTAAGTCCCGTGGAGATGACGGATTTGGATCGTTATCTACTCTGGATGAATGACCGTGAACTGACTCGTAATCTTGACCAGTCCTATATCTGTCCTCGTGGATATGAGGAGGATTTTCTCAAGGTACAGCAGAACCGCAATGACAAGTTTCCGACAGATATGGTTTTTGCCATTTGTCTGTTGGAAAGCGGGGAGCATATTGGTTCTATGGGTTTGCAGAGGATCAACTATGTTCACGGTTTCGCTACCAGCGGCGCTTTCATCGGCGACAAGAAATATCATCGCCAGGGCTTTGGTCTTGATGCCAAGATGATATTCTTGGAGTATGCTTTTCATACTCTTGGTCTGCGCAAAGTCTGCTCGGCCGCCAAGGCATTCAACTATGCCAGTCTGGGGTACAACGGCCGTTGCGGTTACAAGGAGGAGGGGCGGCGTCGGGCACAATTCCTTGTCGAGGGGCAGTATATTGATGAGGTATTAACTGCCGTGACTCGCGAGGACTGGGAGCCGCTGTGGCAGGAATACTGCCACAATTGGCAGCGATAGGAGGTTTATAAGATCGACCCTCGACGTAACGTTGGGGGTCATTTTTATTTTTACCTATCACGTGATATCATAGTGCCATGGTGAGAAAGTCAGTGATCTTCAATTGGTTCTACGTCGTCCTTTGGGCGGCTGTTATTTTTTATCTGTCGTCTATACCGCATTTGCAGAGCGGCTTTGAATATTGGCCAGACACTATCTTACGGAAGGGGGCTCACTTCGCCGTCTTTGGCTTCTTGGCCTGGCTCCTTTATCGGGCGACGAATTAATATCGTTGGGCTTTGGTGTTGACCATACTTTATGCTATCAGCGATGAATACCATCAATCTCTTGTAGTCGGGCGTAGCGGCCAAGTTATAGATATTTTTATTGATTTGATCGGCGCCGTCTTTTTTATTTGGATTTGGCAGAAAATAAAGAAATTGGCTACGAGAATTGATCGAAGTTATATTATGTTATATAAAATTTATTTTTCGAATGATTGGTGTAAAGTAGTACTACTTTACGTTCTCTTACAAGGAGGGTTTAATGAGTGCGAAAAGAAAGTCTCGTTCTTCGACAATACCCCAGTCAGGCTCGGCTGCTCAGGGTCCAAAGGTGTCCCAGCAGGAAGCCATAGAACGGTTAAAGCGTGACCTGGCTAAGCAAGGGCTCAGTTTTATCCCGCCTAGGATGAGGTTGGGTCAGGCGAAAAAGAGCCTGCGGTGAAGAAAGTCGGCGACTGTCGGGTCTGTGAAGGTGGTATCGTGAGGGAGACTAAGCGAGAATATCGCGGCGATCCTATGCACGCCATCATCGGCCCCGGGCACGCCAACCAGCTGACGACTGTCAGTGTTCTGTACTGTCGAGACTGTGGTGTGCTCTACCACATGCTTCCAACGGAACCGAAGAAGACCAGCTAATGAGCTGAAGAAGGAGAGGTATCCGCTAGGTGCCTCTCTTTACATTTATACAAAAAACAAGCTGACCTATATTCTGTTTTTTAGGTTCAAGAAGGTATTGACATCTCTAGGATAATCAAGTATATTATCGAATTCGTTAGTACGTTTTTTTCGAAGCGACCCTGCCCATTGTGGGCTATGACTTTTTTACCGGAAGGAGCGTAGAGTATGACTAGCTCTAAGCAGACTGAAACGCGCAAGAAGCTCAGGAGCCCTGACTGGGTCAGGATCCTGCTCTGTGGCTGGCAGGGGAATCAAATGTCTCTGCTGCGTGCGCTCTATCGGAATGGTCAGGTGGAGAAGGATGATGTGAACTGGAGAGCGACTCGGCAGGAGAAGTGTCGGCGGTTTATCAATCGGAGATTCCATGATCACCAGCTGCCGTACCTCCTGATATCGGATGGTCAGGGGTATCTCATTCTGGTCAAGGAACGGAAGTAAAAACCCAGGTTTTGAGCAAAAGCTCAACAACTAAAAAACCCAGTACTGCTAATGCGGTACTGGGTTTTCTGATTTTATTTCAGGCCTTTGACGATCAAAGCAAATATTTTTGGCTCGTTGATTGCTAGGTCGGCTAGGACTTTGCGGTCAAGTTCTATCTTGGCTTTTTTCAAGGCGCCGATGAATTTGGAATAGGTCCAACCTTGAGTACGTAGAGCGGCGTTGAGGTTTATCTGCCATTGTCCACGCATCGTGCGTTTTTTGCGGCGGCGATCGATGTAGGCATGAGCACCGGCCTTGGAGATAGCGGTTTTAGCTAATTTGAGTTTATTCTTGCGTCCCCACATGTATCCTTTAGTTTTCTTGAGGATATTTTTACGTCGCTTGACGTGGTGGACTCCGCGTTTGATTCTAGGCATGTTTGTTAGAAGTTAGTAGTTGGAAGTTAGAGTTTGGTCTGGGTCAGGATCAAGGGTCGGGGTCTGGGATGACCCTGTCCCTAATTGCTAACCCTGAGATAGTTACGAATAAGGCGTTAAGATACGAATATTACGAGTATTAGCTTTAGACATCGTTTTATCACGTCGCTTATTTTTAGTCACTTTACCTGATTCTCGAGCGTTGAAGTGATTCTGTCCTCCAGTGCGGATCTTGAGCTTGCCGGAGCCGGTGACTCTGATTCTCTTTGACACGGCTTTCTTGGTCTTGAGTTTTTTCATACAATTATTTTTTTCCGAATGTTATTGATAATTCTGATCCCAGATAGGACAGAGGTTTGTCGATATTTAATGGGTAACCCAGTCCTTTCATGAAGTTCTCGATAATTTCGCGGGCTAGATCTTTGCGATCTCTCTCTCGTCCTCGTAGACGCAAAGCTAGCTG
>CAYHYG010000042.1:0-6345 GCA_964360835.1 uncultured Gammaproteobacteria bacterium | reverse complement strand
ATTTCCGACACAACAATGCGATACGGATTTGTCGTCTGTCGCCATGGTAGAGCACGGCCATACATTCTGTAGTGCTCTTTAATAATTTTTTGAAACTTGGCGCTGGTCATTTTGCCATGATATCATATCTTTAGTCCTCAACCCGTTCCTTCGGAGGTTCCTATGACTGTTCGCTTGTTATTAGAAGAATGTGACTGCTCCTGTCACGCTCATAATGGAGCAGCTGTTCATTCCGTTCCTTACTGTTCGCGCTGTCCTTATTGTCGCAAAAGGATTACCCGTGGACAGTTGAGACATCATCTCACGCATAAACACCCAAGGAAACTCGCTCTCTCGACCTAGGTCGAAGGACGACAATTATCTCAGACTCCGTTAGAAATAGCGGAGTCTGTAACTTATCTAGCTCTTTAAGCTAATTATCGCCAACATGGCTTCTCTGGTCGGCTGATCACGGCGTCGTGAGAAGTACCTATCTTTTTCATCATAGGTGCAGAGCGGACTCATTTCTATACTGTCTGCAATGACACCAGCGGCTGTCAGTTGCTTGCGGGCGATACTTTTTAAATTTATAAAGACAGAACCATCGGTCGTGCGAAAGATATGTTCACCATATTCACTCAGTGTCTGAGCTACATCATCTTTGACCTCAAAATGGCAATCACCAATACCAGGACCGACTACTACCAATAGCTTAGCTGGATTGCTATGAAATTCTGCTGACATCTGGGCAATCACAGCTGAGATAATATTTTGCGCTATACCTTTCCAACCAGCATGAGCCAAACCAATAGCTCTATGCTCGGGATCATAGAAATAGATTGGTAAGCAGTCAGCTACTGTGATACTCATGGCTACTCCCTGCTCAACCGAAATCAAGCCATCTACGCCTTCAAATATCTGACCTCTGTCCCCAATTCCGACTAATTTGACTAAATTGGAATGCGCCAGACCTGCTCGTATCAAATCAGATGTCTGCAAACCAAAAGTTGATAACCATTTTTCTCTGTGTTTCTGACCATCGGGATTCTCGTCTATGAGCAACATATTTCCATCGGAACGAGTAGATAGGGCGGCTTCAAAGTGCGTCTGTAGTTTAAATAATGTAAACATATTAAAACTCAACGTCCGACCTTGCGACGTATTATTTTGATCACTTGACGATTGCGCCAGGTCGATGGCGTTCGGTACGATGTTCGTTTGTTATTTCCTCGTGTGCGGGAATAATTGCGCATACAATAAATACTAAATGCTAAATTCGAAACTCTAAATAAACCATAAAAATTAAACAATAAACTCAAATATCACACTGTTTTACAATTTATGAGTTTTCTCCTTATCGCTGACAATTTTACCAAATATCCTCATTAATTGTGATGCCTCGTCGAGCAAGCTGTCCTTAGTTTTAGTCAGGGAAATATCATCAATAGTTAATATCTTTAGCCAGTATACTGTTTCCTTAGCTTCCTTGCGCGATATTTTTATTCGATGCAGGAAATCTTTAGTGCTAAGAGCCTCCTCTGCCTCGATATAATTCGCACCAATAGATCCTGATGAGCGAATTAATTGCTTAATATCATCTATATTATGAGGTGTAATAGCAATTGATCGTGTAAAACTTCTGACCAACTGTGCGAATTTCAAAGTTCGATCAAACAAATCATATTTCTTATCACTAACAGGGTTTTCCATAACGAATAGTAAATAATTAACCCTGTTTTGAATTTTGATTTTTTACTTTTGTATTTATTTAGTATTTAGTGTTTAGAGCTTAGTTTTTCTTCGCAACCTTCAACATCTTACGAGTCACCAAGACAACTACAAGGGTAATAATCAAGGCGTAGATAAATTTAGCCCACAAACCACCACCTGGCAGGGGAATCAAATATTCGATCAAACCTTTGATGGCGTCATTCCAGGCCAGGCCAGCGACTAAGCCAAGAGCTCCAGCGATATACCCTACCGTCTGTTCACGCACCTCATCGTGTACTTTTGTGTCTTCAGGCATTTTTAAGATTATTAATAATTATCATTAATCCTTAATAATTAATTGGTAAAGTTCCTCTCAACTTGCTCCCAATTTACTACATTCCACCAAGCCTCGATATAATCTGGTCGCTTATTCTGATATTTCAGATAATAGGCGTGCTCCCAGATATCCAAGCCCATGATCGGTTTCAGACCTTGAGACAAAGGATTGTCTTGATTAGGCAAACTAATAACTGATAACTTAGAACTTGAATCTTTGGCCAACCAAGCCCAACCACTACCGAATTGTGTCGTGGCGGCCTTAGTGAATGCTTCTTGAAATTTGGCAAAATCGCCGAAAGTGTTATCAATGACCTGCTGGAGCATCCCATCAGCTAATCTCGAACTCCCCGCACCCATGATTTGCCAAAACATGGAGTGATTCCAATGTCCACCACCATGATTACGCACCGCTCCACGGATGTCTTCTGGCACCTCGCTTAGGTTACCTAGTAATAATTCCAAGGGCTTATCGGCTATTTCCGGATGTGTCGCAAGGGCTTCGTTGAGCTTAGTCACGTACGTCTGGTGATGTTTAGTATGATGAATTTCCATGGTCTGAGCGTCGATATACGGCTCTAGGGCGTCATAGGCATAGGGTAATTCGGGTAATGCATGGATCATAATTTGAAACGATAATAGTAATAGCTATAGCTTAACTTTTTTTGCCGAAGGAGGAAAGGTAGGGATGACCCATGTCTGGCGAGCAGTTGATAACTTGATCTCCCTTCTTTTCTCCAGATGGAGTACAAATTTATACGCACCCCAAGCCAAACCTATACCGGCCAACACGTCCACTACATAATGTTCACCGAAATAGACTACACTGAGCCAGATTCCGATCGGAATTATATGTAGAAACATAAACTTCTTCCCAAAAAAATGAACCGAAAAAAGTGATGCCAAGAAGGCCCAGGCAGAATGCAATGAAGGGAAGGCCGCCACGTGGTTAGCAATTTCCGGAGTCAGAAAAATTCGGTTGATTAACAAAAAATTATGCTGATCTACATAATAAAAACTTTTTATCGCATCGGCTGTCAGTCGCTGTAATTCAAAAAAACCCTGCTCGGCTGCATACCATGGTGGCGCAGTCGGCAAAAATACAAATATAAAAAGAGACACTACGTTCAATAAAGTAAAAGCTAGCGCAAATTGATAATATTGACGACGAGACTTGAGCCAGAGAACATACGCCACGATAAAGGGAAAGATAAAAAAACTAACATAAAATAAAGCTAAGACCGATTCGTGCCAATGAACCGTGACACTATTATGCCAGATGTCTTGCAACCAAACAGTTGGAATCGAGCTAAAAAATAACCATCGTTCAATATTGAGAAGTGGCTCGACTATGATAGGAAACTTCATATCATCGGCAAAACCGCGGACTAGAGTATGGAAAAAAATTCCCAGACCAAAAAGTGACCAATCAGCCAAAAAAAGGCGAGGATTTTTACCCGGAATGATCACAACAATAATAGTCGCGATCAATATCAGGATAGAGAAATCAAACAAAATACCAATAAATGACAGATACAAAACGCTCAGACTTAGCGCCAGAGCTATTGATTTTCTCAACAAAAAAACTAAAGAGTTAGACGGCATCAACTTTGACGTCAATCGGGCCAATTGACCGGATCACAATCCTTGGGACAGGTTTCTATCGTTTCCGGGCACAAACATGACGGACCATAACAATCCGTAAAGGGCTGACAACGTCGATCACCGCAAGCATCTAGACATTGGTCTCCTGGCACTTTGGGGACAGAACCAGCGGGTTCCGTCTTGACGCAGACATTTTGCTGACAGCGAGCCACAAAATTGCTAGGCGTATACTGTGAAGGACATCCGGGCGCAGGACCACATTTATCATCAGCTGGACAATAGGTCGATCTCTTGGTGCTATAATCAGCAACATTAACTGCCACCCACTTACTTTCCGAATAATCTATAGCCTGACAAGCACCGGCATAGCAACAGCTATACGCTAATTCATTGTTGACCAAGAGACAATCGTCGTCAACTTTACAGCTTGAATCATAGCTTGGAACCTGACAAATACCTTGATTACAAAATTGCCCAATGGGACAGCTCTCATTGCCTTGGCAACCTCCGAGCTCAGTGGTAGTCGTGGCTAATTCCTCTACAAACATTATCCCTTCTGGAGTACGACATTGTCGTGGATATGACTCGGCCACAGGGTAGCCCGCTGCCAGACAATCTGCAAAATTGTCAATCGTGGCTACTTCCGGAGCTACCACTTCCTGTTTCCACATATAAACAGCCAAAAATATCACCGCAACGACCAAGCTAGAAATAGAAATATTCCTTATATTCATATGATTAATTATATCACGGCTCGAGATATAGATACCATTTCATTGCCTTGACAACAGTCCAAAAAATAAGTAACCATATGGTTACTTCGTGGGCTCCCCAAGTTCAAACAAAGGAGGAGGCAGATGTTCTTTGCTAAAATGTTCTGCGAGCTCTGGCATAGTCGGAATTCAAGACGTCTCATTATACGGGATACTATAGTCGTCTTCTCAACGGTCCTCCTCGGTCTACTCATGGTGGAGCTGATCAGGCCGATCCCTTGGAAACTTCTGTTGCCTTTTGCACCCGTCCTCTGTTGTGGTTTTTTGATAGAAATCATCCAGTTGACAATCATGTCTTTCCACTGGATGATTCAGGCGGAATTTCTCCAGGAGACACTTGGCTTGAGTAGACCCGACCTCATTCTGGCCTTTGGCCGCTATCACTTGCAGTCAGAGCCAGACTGGAAATGCTGGGAACCCTGGCAAACCATAGCCTGGTTGCAGCGCCAAAAAATCCAGGGTCCCCGCTGGAAGATTGTCAAATTGCAAGTTCGCAAGTGACTGGCTCACCGTCTATTTTTCTAGACAAACATCCCCGACACGCGTCGGGGATGTTTCTTTAATACTTCAGCGCTGCCGTTTGTCCGTCTTTACTATCTTTCACTACTACGCCCAGCTTATCCAATTCGTCACGCAGTTGATCAGCTCTCTGCCAGTCATTTTCTGCTCTGGTTTTTTTTCGATCCTCGAGAATACCCCGAGCAACCTGAGGTATAGCTCGACGACGTTTACGCTCCTCCATTAAATTCAATCCAAGGATGCCATCAAAGACAGCAATGGTAGCTGTTTTCTCTGATGTCGGCCGGTGAGAACCGATTAATTCCTGAAGTACAGCCAATGCCTGAGGTGTATTGAGATCAATATCCAAAGCTTCAAAAAATTTCTTCTCGAACTCTGCTACACGCTTAGTCGGCTCATCAAAAAATACCACCTGATCATACAAATTTTGCAGGCCTGTATCGGCCGCTTGCAGAGCTTCCCAACTAAAATTTAACGTCTTACGATAATGTGTCTGCAAGACAAAATAACGATAGGCTAATGGCTTTATACTGTGTTGTCGCAAATCATCAATAGTAATGAATCCTCCTTTAGATTTTGACATTTTCTCATCGCCTAGATTCAAGAATGCATTATGCATCCAGAAATGAGCTAATGGTTTACCTGTCACTGCCTCGGATTGCGCCATTTCATTGGGATGATGCACCGTCAGATGATCGATACCGCCGGTATGAATATCAAAGCTTTCTCCCAGATATTTCATACCAATAGCCGAGCACTCCAGATGCCAGCCAGGGAACCCTTTGCCCCAGGGACTTTCCCATTCCATATCTCGCTTTTGATCTTTGGGTGAAAATTTCCAAACAGCAAAATCAGTCGGATGCTTCTTCTCGCCCATATCCACACGCGCTCCAGCTTGCAATTCAACTTTATCCAATCCAGCCAGGGCACCGTAGCTTTTAAATTTGGAGGTATCAAAATACATTCCATCTGAGGTCTGATAGAGAAAGCCTGCAGCGTCTAGCTTGAGTGCTAGCGCAATCTGCTCTTGGATTGTTTCCGTCGCCGGCACCAGATGAGTCGGCTGTTCAATATTAAACTGTGTTAAACCATCAACAAACAATTTGGTGTAATAAGCAGCTACTTCCCAAGCAGTTTTTCCTTCTCGCTTACGACCAATCTCCATTTTATCTTCGCCCTCATCTCCATCAGAAACCAAATGTCCGACATCGGTCACATTCATTACATGTTCGACACGATAACCGTGGCGACGTAATAATCTTTTCAAAACATCCCAGGTAATGTAAGCGCGCCAATGTCCTATGTGGGCGTTATCATAAACAGTAGGTCCGCAGGTATAGAGACCGACGTTATTTTTTTGTAACGGCTCAAATTCCTCTCGCCGACGACTCAAACTATTATATAACTGCATCATACAGCCAGA
>CAYHYG010000041.1:0-6538 GCA_964360835.1 uncultured Gammaproteobacteria bacterium | reverse complement strand
TTACATTGAGTTATCAGTCCCCCTAGTTCTTATTGCTGCCTTAGATATTTTTCATCAGACATTTCCTGGGCTGACGTTTCGACGCATAGGCAACAGCATTTTGAGTTTTAGAGGTAAGGCTGGCTCACTAGTGCGGATATATGTCTGTTTATTCATTATAATTTTTTTACCATTATTTGTGATAATATCGCTGAGGGATCTGACTATCACCAGAACCATGCTGGCTCAGAGTGGCTTTCCTTTGGAAGGCCTACGTCCGGAGATGGAGTGGCTGTCCCAAAACGCCCCAGTAGGCGCCCGGATCTTCCAAACTCACTGGGATTGGTGGCCAATGCTTTTTTATTATAATAGTCAAAACTATTATTTAGTCGGACTTGATCCTACCTTTATGTATAACCATGATCCAGATCTATATCGCCTGTATCAGGATATTACTGAGGGGAGGGTTGTAGATAATTTGCACAACGTTATACGTGAACAGTTTGGCACAGACTATGTTTTAATTGGACACGCCAACAAAGCTTTTGATGAGCTAGCTCAGGCCAACCCGCATTTTTTGCTGGGCTATCAGGGATATAGCGCACGAATCTATGTTATCCAAGATTAATTTTATCCAAAGGTATACCAGCTTTATTTTTATTGGGCTTCTTTTTTTGTTGCTGACCAATAGCATGTTTATCCGAGGTTACCTATTATCTACCCCTGAGTTGAGCTACACCGGAATCAATAGTATTGCCCCAGCCGACAAGCTAGTCTACTATTCTATGATTGAACAGGGTCGACAGGGACACATTTGGATGAAAAATCTTCACACTTCAGAACCGCAGAACGGAGCGCTTTTTTCTCCCCATTGGTGGTTTATTGGACAGCTAGCTAGTAGTTTTAATCTTTCCGTCCCCACTAGCTATCATCTGGCCAGGCTTGGACTAGAGGTGGTTTTCTTAATGGTATTATTTTCATGGGTCAAGCGTCTGTGGTCAGTTTGGTGGGAAAGGATAATAGCTTTTTTTATGACTCTCTTTGCCTCGGGTTTTGGCTGGTGGTATCTCTGGTTGCAACCGCAGATTATTGACGAACCGGGTAGATACTTTACTACCTTGCCGATAGACCTCTACGTGACGGAAGCCCTAGCTTTTACTAACGCTTCTCAGTCGCCGCTTTTTATTCTGACGCACATATTAATATTGGCCATATTGTACCTCATGGTCGGTGGTATTGATCGTTATGATTGGCGGCGGCAAGGTTTGATTTGGCTTCTCTCATTTATTCTGATTACTATACACCCGTATGATTTCTTCATTATCGCTCCACTGGCTTTTATTTGGTATTTTTGGCAGTGGTCTGAAGGCAAAGATTTTATTTATCGGAAAGCAGCGACACATGGTTTGGCGATGCTGGCGGCAGCCTTGGTCGTTCTCTGGGGAGTCTGGCGTGAGCCAGCTTTAGCGGGGTGGGCCAGTCAAAATCTAGTCTACTCACCACCGCTAGCTACCTATCTTTTTGGTTTTGGATTATTAGTACCCCTGTGGTTAGTGGGGGTTTGGTATTTACGCAGACGCCTGTCTCCTTGGTTGCTACCGATTTGGCTCTGGTCCATCATAGGTTGGATGTTAATTTATTTACCGACAGTCATCAATAGACGGTTTGCTAATGCTTGGGGTATTGCTATCGCCTTGATCGCGGCCCAA
Source organism: uncultured Gammaproteobacteria bacterium (assembly GCA_964360835.1). Taxonomy (GTDB): domain Bacteria; phylum Patescibacteriota; class Patescibacteriia; order UBA1558; family 2-01-FULL-52-15; genus CAYHYG01. Next base: position 4,850 of record CAYHYG010000041.1, on the reverse strand, counting down.
GGATTAATATTCCTGTGTAGAAAGATTTCTTTCTGGCCCATACGTCTTTCTCTGGCCATGGCCGTGTTGGCCACGTTAACCGTCGGTAGTGGATTAAATGTTACTTTCAATTGGATGAGCGCTCCAGCAACCCTTGGTGATAGAAAGTCCTACGTGGAGACATCTTTGGTCCAGATGATAGAAACCATTAAGAGTGTCAGTACTCCGTCCGATGTATTTCTAACTAATAACACAGAAGTCTCTTGGCTCATACCGGCTTTTTCCGGTCGTCTGGTTTTTGTAGGTCATAAGCACCAGACAATTGATTATAATCGTAAGAGGCAACAAGCCGATGAATTTTTTTCGGCGCAGAGCACTATGGATAAGTACGCCTTCCTGCTTAGCCAAGGCATAGATTATATCCTGGTAGAGGAAGACATTGGCTGGTTTAGTGGAGCAGAGTATCTGCAACTTGTGACCGCTAACGATGTAGTGAAGTTGTATAGGGTAGTGTCGAAGTAGCAAACAGCGGCGCTGTATTGGGCCAGATGGTTTCCGATTGATTCCACAGTCCCAGACGTAATGATGGCCTAGTGTCGATCGAGACTGATAATTCTAAAGGTGAATCTATCTCCTCGAGATCTAATAATAATATCTGTTCTAGGTTTTGCACTGAGGAGCTCGCTTGTAGTAATCCATATCCTAGCTCCAGACGACGGCTGTTTGTCCCATGTTTAACCAATAATTGATAAGATTGCCGCGTATCGGGTAGAGTCATCCTTAATTGTATTGCAGGTAGTCCGTGGTAGAGGAGCGGCTCAATTTTTTGGAAACCTAATCGGGCATCAGCAGCCGGTGTCTGAAGGACCAAGTTATGGGGTACGTCAGCTTTTTTGAATATGGTCGTATTATGAGATTGGCTTATAGGAATAAAATTAGTCAGGATGGTCTGTAAGTTTTGAGATAACCTCTGATCAAACAAATTATTATTATAGTTAGCTTGCCAGATCCAACGCGCCATCAGCATATCATCCCAATTAATAATAATGGTCTCTGTGTTGGTCGAGAGTCGGTAGTCAGAACGGTTGTATTGTCCCCGACCCCAATAGGCGTAAGGTAGTAGTTGAATAACGGAACGCGAAGAAAGATTTGGCAGTTCGGTGTAGCTCGCGGCTAAGACCGTACTAGGGTCAATCTCTGCCATTTGAATATTTTTTGAGGGCTGCTTCCAGGTTCTGAGAGGGCTCCAGATAGAGCTGCTAATAATAATTATAGCCAGTATAAAAATTGTTGTTGGTATTTGTAATCTAGTCAATTTGAGACGCGATATTTGTGTGCTGGCCAGAGCTAGCGGCCAGATTAACCAAGCAACATAATGACTCTGGCTGGTAACACGATTGAATCCAAACGGATGTAAGAAAACAATAGCCATGGCTGGTAGTAGAAAAGGTAAGAACTTTTTTCCAGACCAGATAAAAGCCATGTAGGGCAATGAGATGATCCCTGCTAGAGTTAAACTCATCCGAGAAATGGAGATATCACTAACATGATAGAGAGAAGAAAATTTATAACCGCCTGAGAACGAAAAGGCGGTTATCACCGTGGCGAACCAAGCAATCATAACTCCAGCCGTTAGAGCTAGCCAAGTAGGATAATCTTGGCGGCGCCAAAATAGAATAGCTACCCAAGGTGCTAGTAGCAACAGGCTGTCCTCTCTAGTGGCCAAGGTCAAGATCAATATTGTTATAAATAAATATTTCCTTTTCTGCTCATAAGCCAAGGCCAAGCCCAGAGCTCCAAGTACAAAAAAAGGAATCAAGCTAAACTCATACAGAGTCCACCAATGGATCCAAGGGTTGACCAGCCAAGCTAAAGCCACAGCTAAAGCCATGTCGGCACTAGATCTTTTACAAGTGAGAAGGTAGAGTGGCCAAGCACAAACAGCGATCAGGAAGCTTTGCAAAGCTAATAGAAGATACGGACTAGACCAGAGTGCATAGATGGGCGCTAGAAGATAGAGTAAGGGCGAAAAATGATCGGCAAAATAACTTGCCGGATGAATAGCATTGGTTGGCCAACCACTATGTAGGAGGTTAAATAATGAATTATTGAATATGGCTAAATCTAGGCCATTGTAGAGATGAGCATCAAGTTTTTGCCAGCAAAGGGTCGTGAAGAGAATTGTATAGCCGATAATTAAGGTCCAGAGAATGAGCCCGGGCAAAGGTAGTGAGCGAAATTTCATGATGACTGTATTGTATAAGGGGAGTGGGTTTACTACTATATTGACATAATAAAATAAATATTGTATAATACAATATTAGTTCGTACCATAGCCAAAAAACCATCCAAAAGGCCATTATGGCCGGAAAGTGGGTTTCAGATGAAGTTTCGCGGAGTGACCAACCTGACCTCGACCACTCTGAAGGCGTTGCTCTTTTCTTTGGCGGCGATTCTGTCCTCCTGCGCCCCACAACCATATTTCGAAGTTGGTGCCGGAGTTCAAGTTACTAGCGCCTCCAACGACGGCGACGACTGGCAGTATGGCCAGATCATCAATGAACACAAAACCATGGTTCTGGAGCTGATCTTGGACAACCGCTACTATCGATCGGATTTTGAGATCGAACGTTCCCCGAGAAACTGGGGAGACATCCGTAAGGTTGTTGTGGGGCCAGGTGATCGGCTGAGTGTTGGTATCAGGACTAAGTCTGGTGCCAAATGTGTCTGGCTGGTCGTCAGAGAAACCTGCTGTGAGCCACGGCTCCGTGCTCGTTCTGGTGTCATTGATGCCAATCCAACCAACGCCGGTGGCTACGGTTGGAAAATCTGGATGGACAAAGGGGGAAGAGTTCGTTACTCCCCCTAGAGCATCAAGCTCAACAAAACCCCCCGGTCGAATGACTGGGGGGTTTTCACGTTAACCAGGTAAACTCCAAAGCAAATGCTCGAGGTATGTATTTAAAAAATTTAAACGGCTCCTTCTAACCAAGTCATGACAGTGGCCGATATAGCATAAGATAAAACTACAATTATCAGACCAATGGTAGCTGAGCGAACTGTGTCCTTGGCCTCGGTAATTTTTTTCTCATTCCCTAGAGAGGACATCCATTTCACACCGCTATATATAATCAATACAACAAATATAGTCCCGACAAATCCTAGAAGGATGACCACAATAGCTTCGATGACCTCGAGCGGTGACGGTGGGATACTTTGACCATAAGCTTTTTCACCAATGGTTCGAATACGATCAAAAAAACTAGAGGCTTTAGCTGTAGCGCTTAGACCGAAAAAAAGCGGAGCAAGTAATAAATATTTTTTCATGGTGATATTTTAAGCAGCTGGCGGTACTTCTTCAAAAGGGACACCTTCATCCAGCGGCGTTTCATTACCGGTAGCGCCCAAGATGTAGGAGGCCAGATAGAAGGTGATAGAGTAGGCGCTGACGATGACAATCAGACCGATGACAGCATTACGGATCAGGGTCTTGGCTTCGCTAATGGTTTTTTCATTACCATCACGTCCGCCAGTCATCCATTTGAAGCCGGCGTAGATAATCAAGGTAATGAAAATGACTCCGACAAAACCAAGGACAGCCGCGATCATATTAGCAATGACTATCTCGATTGGTTGCTTGGCTAGTCCGTCCGGCGCGGCCGCTCCTAAACAAAAAGGGTCTGAGTCTCCACAGCCCTGAGCATGAGCAGTTAGCGATATAAAAAAGATGGCCGCGCTAGCTAAAGTAAATATTTTTCTCATTTGCATGATGTAGTGTAGGCCTCAGCCCCGCACCATCTTCGACGTGGTCGAAGTGGTGCTGGGCTATAGTCTAGACTATACTAGAGGTTTTTGATTGACTCTTTATGGTGCAGCAGGAGGAGCTTCAGAAACAGCCGTTGACAAGCTCGAAATAACGAAGTTAGCAATGGCGTAAGCAGCTAGAATGATGACCAAACCGATGACACCGGCAGAGATCATTTTCTTGGCTTCACCGATGTTGTCCTCATTACCGCTAGAAGTCATCCATTTGAAACCGCCGTAAAGTATGATCAAGACCGTCAGTATACCTAGGAAACCCAAGACCACACGGACGATGTTCTCAATAATTTCAGTCAAGGAAGCGTCTTGCGCTCCGGCAAAACCGCCAGAAGGAAAACCGAGAGAGACCTGAGCGTAGGCACGAGGCATGACGGCTAAGTTGGCGACGAACAAAGGAATTGCGTAGAGAAGTTTTTTCATGTACTCACCTCCTTTCAGGTGGGAGATAATTTATTAACAATTCTAATTCTACAACAAATGAAGGAAAACTTCAACCTATTGACCTAGATTTTTGAAAACATCGAACAGGGTGCTGAGGAGGGAATAACTGCCGAATATTACCAACAAACCGATGGTAGCCCAGACCAAGGTACTGCGGCCTTTTTCCACTCTTTGGGAATTACCACCCGAGGTCATCCATAGTAGTCCGCCCCAGACAAACATGAACAGCGCCAGCGCTCCTGATAGGCCCAAAATACCGGTGATAAGTAATTTGGCAAATTCGGGGGCTGTTTCAACACAGCTAGTGGCACCTGTCGGACAAAGAGGATTTGTCAATTTTATCGAGTCCAAAGCTTTGGCTGATAAAGGTAGAAGCAAAAGGAGCGTGCTGAACATCTTTTTCATTACTATATTGTAGTAGGTTTTTGACATCTGGTAAATGAAGTGTTAATGCATAGTTCGTAAACAACAAAAGGTATTTGGCTGGTCGGCACAATATTTTTTGCTAGCTGTATCTGCAGCACAAGTATTTGGCCGTGAACCACATTGATCCGCCGAGGCAAGTCCGCAATTAAATAAACTGTTACAACCCCAACCAACCTGGAACT
>CAYHYG010000040.1:0-7170 GCA_964360835.1 uncultured Gammaproteobacteria bacterium | reverse complement strand
CCTCCTCGATCCTGTCTATAACGTTCAAAAGATCCGACTCGAAATCAGCAAGATTCAAATGTCCGTGCGTGTCTATCAGCATTACTTTTTATTGATAACGCTTGATGATTGGAGATATTCGAGAAGTTGCTGTCGTTGCTCCGGCGTCATCTGGTTAAAATATTTCTCTGGATTAAATTGGTCTGAAGGAAAACCAATGGCTTGTAAATCTAACTGCTGACTCTGACGCAGAGCCGCCGGCAGAAGCCAACGAGCGAAGGAAGATGTCTGGCTACAGGCATTAGCCACGCGAGACTCCTTGACTGTGACTACGAAAGAATGATCAGCGGGTACGAGCGCGATAAACCAGACTATCAATCCGATGATAAGGATGCTTTCAATCAAAGCTAAAGCGCCTCCCAGAATTCTATTAACAAAACCAACAAATGGTATCAGATTAAAGAAATGACTGAGTAAAGAAAAAATCCCACCGATCAATCCGGTAGACACCAAGACAATCCCTGCAAATGATGCTGTGGTGGCCCAGACCTCACTCTTGATAAATTGATGCAACCAGACAGCCACCTCCTGATAATATCTGCCAGCCAACCAAATACCTACTATCATACCGACCAGCCAAGCCAACATCCCGATCAAGCCACGTTTGTAGCCTCGAAAAAAGCTCAAGCCGAGTATAACGATAATAATGATATCTATATAATTCATAACTGTTGGTTGGTTTCTTCCTCGAGACGGGCCCGCTTCGACTCGTCGTCTTCCTCGAGACGGGGAAATAAATTATCCGGCTTTTTAATACTGTTTGTAGAAAAGATATCAGCAATTCTTTTTGAAATTCCAGGCATGATAGGTTGATAAAGTTCACCTATCAATTTTAACTCCGAGAGTTGCTCTGTAAGAAAAGTTATTAATTCTTCAGGGTTAGACTTCGAAAGCTCCCATGGCTTATTTTCGTCAATATTTATATCACACGCTGCAATAAGAAGATTAATACCAATTATTGCCTCTCTTATTTGTGCTTTCTGAAAGAACCTTAAAATATTATACTTGATTTCTCGTTCAATATTAGGAATAACTGTATTAGCTGGTAAATATTTTTCAGCTAAATTAGTAAGCCGAGCAACTAGATTTCCGAGACCGTTAGCTAGATCTGCATTGTATCGTTTCGTAAAATCACCTATTTTTATATCGGACTCTGACCCAAAAGAAAATTGTGACAACAAGAGATACCGAGTGGCATCTACTCCGTAACGTTCGATTAAAACATTAGGATCAATTACATTGCCTAGACTCTTACTCATCTTTTGCCCATCAACAGTGAAAAAACCGTGAACAAATAGTTGCTTGGGCATTGGCAATTTTAAGGCCAATAAGATCGCAGGCCAGATGATGGCGTGAAATTTCAAAATATCTGGAGCCAGTATCTGTACATCTGCTGGCCACCATTCAGACCAACGCTTCTCATCTGTAGGATAACCAATGGCGGTAATATAATTCATCAAAGCCTCAACCCAGACATAAATTGTCTGCTCCGGATCCCAGGGCATAGGGATGCCCCATTTGACCTTTTCGCGTGAGACAGAAAAATCAGTCAACCCCTGAGCCAGTAAGCCTAATGCTTCATTCTTGCGTGTTTCCGGAATAATCTTAATTTCATCCCGACGAATCAAATCTTCGATTTGAGGTAAATAATCTGTCAAACGAAAAAACCAGTTGGCCTCTTTTATCTGCTGTGGCTCTTGGTTGGGATGAAGTGGGCATTTACCATCAACCAATTCTCTCTCCGTCAGGAAACGTTCGCAACCCAGACAATACAGTCCCTCATAGGTACCTTTGTACAAGACTTCTGCGCCTTTCGGTGTCTCGGCTGCACGCAGACGCGCCATAATTTTACCTACAGCCTGCTCATGTCTCTCTTCGGTAGTTCGCAGGAAATCGTTATTGGAGATGGCTAAGTTTTTCCACGTCTGTCTGAATTGCTCTGATATTTTGGAAACAAAAACATCCACCGGCATTTCTTGCTCGGCCGCTTTCTCTGCCACCTTGGCTCCATGCTCGTCAGTACCAGTCAGAAACCATACGTTATCAGCACCGAGAAGTTGACGCTCAGCTCGTGCCAAGACATCCGCCATCAAGGTGGAGTAAGCGTGACCCAGATGAGGCTGATCGTTCACATAGTAGATCGGCGTTGTGACATAAAATTTCTCAGTCATTCTGGCTACGTTCTGATCGAGAAAAATCCTCTAAAAATACTGATAAAGCAGTAGTCACCGGCACTGCCATCAGAGCTCCTACCACGCCGGCTAATTTGGCACCTATTAATACGGCCAACAAGACGACTACTGGATTCAATCCTGTGATCTTACCCATGACACGTGGCACAATAATAATATTCTCCAATTGTTGCACGATGAAATATAATCCCAGCACAAACAAAGCCAACACATTAGATTGCTGGAAAGCCAAGAAAATAGCCGGTATGGCCGCCATGATTGGCCCGATATATGGCACCACTTCAAATAACCCAGCCATCAATGCCAACACCAAAGCGTATTTCACGCCTAAAATAGACAAGCCAATGTACGTCAAGGTAAAAATTATCAACGATAAAATCAATTGTCCTCGTAGCCAGGAACCTAGACGATGCTGTATGCGTGTCATAAGATTCATAACATACGGTTGATATTTATCTTTGGTCACGCTACGTATAAATTTTCGCGTAGTCTCTTCCTCGACAGTCAGATAAAACGTAATTACCATCAACAAGAAGAAACCAAAAATACTTCCAAATAAAGCCTGAAGGAAGCCGACAATACCAAAGGTCGCCCCAGGCAAACTAACAGTGCCAAGAGAACGGCTCAAATTATAGTTCTGCAGAGCTCCCCCGCCAAAGGCCTGTAACTGATCCCAAGCATCCACCACAGCGCGATAATACTTGGGGAAATTATTGATCAATGCGGTCACCTCATTGGCTACTGGCTGAGCTACTAGCGTAATGACACTTGCTATCGCACCGATGATGATGATGAAAACCACCAACAGACTCAAGCCTCTGGGAATCTTAAATTTCTGCAGCCAGACTACTAAAGGATTAAAAGCCGAGGATAAGATGATAGCCACAAAGACTAACCCTAGGATATCTCGGATGAGCCAGAGAAATCCCATGGCCAAGATAATCAATATGACATTGATCACCGACTTGGTGGAAATGTGATAGACGTTTTGTTTGGGCTCAGACATAATGACAATGTTAATGACAAATTAAGCTCGCAAAATTTTGACAAATTCTTTCTCGTCTTTATACGGACCGATAATAGCCAAATTACTCTTGGACCAACGAATAATGGATCTGGCCACCCGTTGGACATCTTCTCGGCTGACAGATTGAATCTTGGCTAGTTTCTGTTCCGCTGTCTGAATCCGATGATGTAATAATTCCTGAGACTGTAGGAAATAAAGGTAGTCACCTTGGTCTTCCAGATTCAGTATGGTCTTGCCTTTGATATTTTCTTTGGCTCGTGACAACTCTTCACTGCTGACCAACGAACTAGTCAAACGATCTAATTCTCCTTTGATAAGCTTCAAAGCCGAGTGTAAACGATTTTTATCAAGACCAGAACGAATCACAAATGCGCCCACATCTTCGTACGTTTCAGCGCCGGAACGAATGAAATAGCACAAACCTCTCTTTTCACGAATATTAATGAAAAGACGTGAACTCATGGTACCGCCAAGAATGGTCGACAAAACAGTCAAGGCCGGTAACTGAGTATGCTGTGAACGCAAACCAGGGAAACCAAGCGCGATCTGCACCTGCTCTGTCTCCCGACTGACCAGACTGACGCGGGCTTGTGTCTGCGACAGTTTAACCGGCCGAATCTTAGCGCGGTTTGATTTCCTTTTTTCCACTGGAAAATATTTGTTGGCCAGACGCAAAGCTTCAGCTTCATCCAAGGCTCCAGCCATACCGATAATCATGTTACCGGGATAATACCAACGTTTTTTGTATTGGTATAATTGATTGCGAGAAATATCATTACCTATCGTCTGCCTAGTACCGATAATCATACGACCCAGTGTCGTGCCCCTAAACTGTAATGACTCATAGACATCTTCTATATACATTGAGGGATTATCCTCGTACATTTTCATTTCCTCCAAAATAACGCCTCGTTCTTTTTTGACTTCCGCAGGATCCAAAACTGAATGTCTCAGCATATCTGACAACATATCCATAGCCAGACTTAGATGACCGCTGTCAGCTTTTATATAATAAGCTGTGCGATCTTTGCCGGTGAATGCGTTGAACTGAGCACCGATAGAATCGAGCTCTTTAGAGATAGCTAGGGTTGTCGGACGCTTCTTGGTGCCTTTGAACATCAGATGTTCAACGAAATGCGAACTACCGTTAAGAGCGGCCGTCTCCTGTCGCGAACCAACCTTATACATAATTTGAGCAGTAACTGCCTTGGTATCTGACTTGGGAGCCAGCAAAATAACACTACCGTCCTTGCGAATTATTTTCTTAAACATAGGTTGAAATATATGCCAATTATAGGTGATTTTTGGTTAATGAGCAAACTATGGTTTATTTCTGTCTCTGGGCCAGTTTGTAGGGTTGCAGGTGATGTAATCGCGGATGATCTGAAGTGATTCTTCAGAAGTAATAATAGTATCATAAAATGACGATTGCCATTTGAAATCATCGTAACCATTGCGATGAATAAATTTTGATGTTCTCATTTTAAAGGCGCCGATTAATTCTGATAACGATTTTATTTTGTGACCCGGTAGGTCAAGGTCGCGACCTTGACCTACGTGATCAATACAAACAATACAATGTATATGATTAGGCATGACAACTGCGGTATCAATCGTAATATATGGATAGTGTGATCCTAGCCAATATAACTGCTGATAGGCAATTGAACCAAATAAATTCAAACACATTACACCATTTTCAATATATCCAAATACGGACATAAAATTTTGTACGCATGATGTGACAAAATAATAGCCATCTTGGCTGTAATCATAGTCGGCCAGTCTCATCGGTCTATTTACATACATAAAAAAACAAGGTTACTTGATTAAACCTGTTTTTGATAGATTGACTATACAACTTTTAAAATATAAATCAATGTGAAAACTCCCCCGACACTTATCGGGGGAGTTTTGCCTGAACGCCTAGGCATGGGATCAGAGAGCGATCTGGAGCGGTAGAGAATCCTGGCGGATAATTACGCCATTAAGAGTCAGTTCAGCGATTTTCTCTTGCAGTTTTGTCTGAAGAGCAGACTCTCGAATAATACTCCCTTCTCTAGATATATGCTCAGAGCAAATCAGCCCTTCAACCTCGTCGACTCTTATGATTCGCCCCTCCTTGCTTTCACCGACAGTCCCTTTCATGACAACTAAGTGACCAACACCAGTTGGCACCCACTGACCGCAAACCAGACAACCCTGACGCATGCTCACCTCCTAGAAAGAACTACTCCTCTAGCTTCTCTAGCAAAAAAGAACCGATTTGATCGATATTAACTCGCTCCTGTAGCATAGTGTCGCGGTCACGTATTGTTACTTTATTATCTTGCAGGGAATTAAAATCAACCGTAACGCAATAAGGCGTACCGATCTCGTCTTGACGGCGGTAGCGTTTGCCAATACTTCCGGCCTCATCATATTGGGCTGTAAACTTTTTGAAAACCACCTGCAGGATTTGTCGAGCTAAGGGCTGCAACTCCGGCTTCTTTGACAATGGTAAAATAGCCACCTTAACTGGAGCTAAATGTTTGGGCAGTTTCAAAACAACTTCTTCCTCGCGTACAGCTTCCGTCGTGGTTGATCGTCCTCCTTCAATTTCGGCATAAGATTCCAGTAATATGGCTAGCATCAATCGCTGAATACCACCAGTCGGCTCAATAACGTAAGGAATGAAGGTTTCTCCAGTCTGCGGATCACGGTATTCCATATTCTGACCGGAAGCTTCTTGATGGCGTTTCAAATCATAGTCAGTCCGGTTGGCCAGCCCCCAGAGCTCATCCCAACCCCACGGATAGTTATAGTGAATATCAACCGTCCGTTTGCTATAGTGAGCCAACGTGTCCTTGGGATGTTCAAAAAGTTTTAAATTTTCTTTGGCCAGACCAAAACGATTCACCAGTACATCCTGCATAAACTCTAACCAGGCGTCAAAAGCCTTCTCATCGTCTCCTGGTTTGACGAAATATTCCAGCTCAGCAATGTCAAACTCGCGTAATCGAAAAATAAAATTGCGATAGGTAATCTCATTGCGGAAATTTTTGCCTATCTGAGCAATACCAAAAGGCAGACGTGATCGCATTGTTTCGACCACTTGTGCAAAATTAGTAAACATTCCTTGGGCGGTCTCGGGACGTAAGTACGCCGTCGCGGCTTCGCCTTCTACCGGTCCAACAAAAGTTTTGAACATGGTATTAAACTGTCGCACTTCGGTAAAATTCTGATGAGGATGCGCTTTAATCTCATCCTCTTTATCGGCACGTAATCGTTCATGACAGGTTTTACATTCAACTAAAGGATCGGTGAAATTCTCTAGATGTCCGCTGGCTTGAAAAACTGCTTGCGGACCGATAATAGCTGTTTCAAGACCAATGACATCAGACCGTTCTTCGACAAAAGCTTTCCACCACGTTGATTCAATATTACGCTTCAGCTGAACGCCCAGAGGACCGTAGTCATAGAACCCTCCCAAGCCACCGTAGATATCAGCCGTGGGAAAAATAAAACCACGCCGCTTGGCGAGATTAACTATCTTATCAATCGTTCTCATATGGTTGTGATAGTATCATCAGAACTACTGGAATTCAAGGGCTATGACAGCGACGGAGCCTTGATTACTTCGATCACACCGTCAGCTTGCAAGACTACTCTGTCACGTCTGCCAATAGCGCCCTTGAGCAAATATTGAGCTAAAGCAGTGTCGATTCGTTCCTGTACCAGCCGTCGCAGAGGACGAGCTCCGAAAACCGGATCAAAGCCGTCATGCGCCAACTGGACCAAGGCCGCATCAGAAACTTCTAACTGAATACCACGCTGGGCCAAACGGCCTGCCACTTGTTGCAACAATAAACCGGCGATCTGCCTGATCTCACTTTCGGTCAACGGCTTAAATACTACAATGGCGTCGAAACG
>CAYHYG010000039.1:0-7978 GCA_964360835.1 uncultured Gammaproteobacteria bacterium | reverse complement strand
GGACAGGTCCCATGACAAAAACGATCGGCAATAGCAGCCATTGCCACCAAGCGGTGACAAAGAAGTAGAACAACACGGTGTACAGCGCCCCCCAGACGACTCGCGCGAAACGATTGTTGCCGATCTCATCGATCAGCGACCACTCCGGATAGCCACCGAGGAAGCGATCCTCAATCGGAGCAGTCCGGCGACAGATCTGCCCATAACGCTTCTTGGTGTTCCACATCATGGTGAACAGATCGGGCACGTGGTGCGGCGAATGAGGATCCTTGTCTGTATCGCTATAGGCATGGTGCTCCCGATGCAGGATGGCGTAACCTCGCGGCACCAGATAGGATGAACCCATCGAGAGCCAGGTCGAAAAGTGCACCAGCCGCTCCATGAAAGAGCTCATGGTATACATCTTGTGTGCCGAGTAACGATGGAGAAAGAAACTCTGGTGAAACACCGAGATCCAGCCGAAGATGACCACAGCCGGAACGATCGGATTGGCAGCAAGCCAACCCCACAACCAATAAAGAAATTCCATGACACCACCTCCGATATTGGTCGGTAACCGTGAGGCCTGTCATTCGATCAGGCTTAGGCGGCCGATAATAAGAACGGATAAATCAAAATCAGTATAGCACAATTTAGCTGTCTAATATGATAGAATAACAATGCTTGTCACCCTGAAGCTCTCGAAGGGTGACTCTCAGATTGTTCATGGTTCGAGAGCCTCACCATGACAATCATATGTTTAATCTCACCCCCAGCGAACTACGGCAGCTGACAAAATTGAATACACCAGTCAAGATCCAGGATTATCTTGATTCCCTACCAACCAACTTTGAGCGCTCCGCTGACACCTGCTACTCTCCACGCAAAGTCATGCGCCTGGGCACTGCCCACTGTATGGAGGGCGCCATGTTGGCCGCTCTAGCGCTACGCCTGCAGGGACAGCAACCTCTGGTCATGGATCTCAAGTCGATCGATGGTGTTGATGACGATCATGTGGTTGCTTTGTTTCGTCAGTACGGACGTTGGGGTGGCATTACCAAGACCAATCATGCAGTACTACGGTATCGTGAGCCGGTGTATCGTAGCGCCAGAGAATTGGCCTTATCTTTCTTTCACGAATATTTCTTGCCCAATGGACGCAAAACTCTACGCAGCTATTCCACGCCACTAAATCTAAAGCAGTTTGATAAACGCGGCTGGATGACAGCTGAAGACAATATCTGGTATGTGCCCGAGACTTTAAATGAGAGTCAGCACTTCCCTATCCTACAACCACGACAGATCAAAAACTTACGCCGAGCCGATGCCATCGAGATCGCCGCCGGTGAGCTGACGGAATGGGATAAGTGTGGGAAAAAGCTGAGCTTTACGAAGCGGAAAAAATAAGGTATTCTCTAGCCGCCAATATTTTAAAAATACTACGTTCTAAGGTCTAAACATTATCGTTCTCGTCTGCGACCCTGAGCGTAGTCGAAGGGGAAGCAGTCTAGCTTTAATAATATTCCATGCTAGATTGCTTCGTCCGAATGATTACATTCAGACTCGCAAACGTAAATAAACTTGCCAACTGTATGATAAATTCCACCATCCTACAACAAGACCCCGCAGTAGCCCAGATCATCGCTGCTGAGCTCGACCGTCAACGCACCACCGCTGAGATGATCCCGTCAGAAAATTTCTGCTCCGCGGCAGTACTCGAGGCCAATGGTTCTGTGCTGACCAATAAGTACAGCGAAGGCTATCCTGGCAAACGCTACTATGGCGGCAATCAATTTATTGATCAGATCGAGCAGCTGGCAATAGATCGAGCCAAAGAACTTTTCGGCGCCGAGCACGTCAACGTGCAACCACTTTCTGGCGCTCCAGCTAACTTGGCTGTCTACGCTGCCTTGTTACAACCGGGCGACACTGTGCTGGGCATGGATCTATCTCATGGCGGACATCTGACACATGGTCATCCAGTCACCTTCCCAGTCAAAATTTTTAAATTTATTCGCTACAAAACAGTTAAAGAAACCGGATTAATTGATTATGACCAAATCGAACGTCTTGCCAGAGAGCATAAACCAAAATTAATTTTGGTCGGCTACTCGGCCTATTCCCGAGAAATTGATTATCAACGAATTCAAAAAATTGCTACCGAAATCGGCGCTTTGACTATGGCCGATATTGCCCACATCGCAGGCCTCATTGCTGTCGGACTGATGAATAATCCTGTATCTTTATTCGATGTCGTCACCACTACCACACACAAGACCCTACGTGGACCTCGCGGCGGTATGATCATGTGCAAGTCTATCCACGCCTCAGCTATTGATAAAGCTGTCTTTCCAGGACTCCAAGGTGGCCCACACGAACATACCATCGCCGCCAAGGCAGTAGCCTTTGCCGAAGCCTTACAGCCTGAGTTCAAGGTCTATGCTCAGCAAATTTTAAAAAATGCCAAGGTGCTAGAACGAATCTTTCAGCAAGCTGGCATTACCCTCTGCTTCCATGGTACTGATAATCATCTCCTCCTGCTCGATCTATCACCTCTGAATATTGCTGGTGACGAAGCGCAAAAATTACTCGATGAAGCTGGCATTACAGTCAACAAAAATATGATCCCCGATGACCCGCGTAAACCACTCGACCCTTCCGGTGTCCGTCTAGGCACGCCAGCTCTGACTACTCGCGGGCTGAAGGAACCTGAGATGGAACAAATTGGTCAGCTGATAGTCACGGTGTTAAAAAGAGAAAAGCAGCCAGCAGCTGTCAAAGCTGAAGTAGCTGAATTGATGAAACGATTTCCCCTTTATCCTGATCTCAAAATTTAACTTGAAAATTTAGGATTAAAATTTGCGTTTTGCAATTTGAGATTTAAAATATGCAACTAATCGACGGCAAAGCTTTAGCCGAGGAAATAAAACTTGAAGTCCGCAAGGAAATTATTGAAGGCAAACTTCATCCGAATTTGGCCGTGATTCTGGTAGGTAATGATCCTGCTTCTGAACTCTATATCAAGATGAAGGAAGCCGCCTGCAAAATGGTTGGCATTGAATTTCACAAATATCTGCTACCAGAGACTGCTGATCAAGCTGAAGTTCTGCAAACCATTGATTTCCTCAATCGTGATGAAACTATCAATGCTATCTTGCTCCAGCTCCCTCTACCCAAACAGTTGGATGAAAACGAAATCATCAGTCGCATCGATCCAGCCAAAGACGTCGATGGCTTCCATCCGGCCAATATTGAAAAATTATTAAGTGGGCATCCACGTCTGATCCCTGGTCTAGCACTCGGTGTACTTAAACTGTTGGAGAAAACTGGCGAACCGTTGCAAGATAAATCTGCCGTTGTCATTGGTTGGAATCCGGTGTTCACTAGACCAATGGGTTATCTATTGAGCAAAGTAGCTCGTGAGGTCATCACCGTTAAACCAGACGACGATCGTATCGTTGAAGTCTGTCGCCAAGCTGATATTATCATCACTGCCGCTGGGGTGCTTAATTTTATTACCAGCCCCATGATCAAAGACGGCGCTATTATTATTGATATCGGCATCAACAAAACGCCAGATAACAAAACTGCTGGGGATGTCGACCTCTCAGCCGCCCAAGAACACGCCTCCTATATCACTCCTGTACCGGGCGGCGTTGGTCCTGTGACTGTGGCCATGCTGTTATTTAACACCCTAGTCTTAGTCAAAAAAGAAGCCTAATTTGGCTGAAAAAAATTTAGTCGTGGTTAGCTGGCCTAGCCATGAGCTACAGTTATCTAGTTCCTGAAGAGAGGTTTGGCTCTACCAGTCGTTGAGAGGAACTAGGCGATGAAGTAATCTGTTTCTTCACTTGTCTCAAAATATTGTGCTTATATCTAATATTAAGAATCGGATTGCTTCGCACTTCCAAAGCGCTCGCAATGACAGCCAACACGCTCTCTAGTCAATACCTTGGAATCACCTGGTTAGGTGTTTTAAGGTTTAAACCCAGATGAAGTCTCTTCTGGTTGTAATAAGGCAGGTATCCGGTAATAGCTTTCTGGTAGTCTTCTGGTCGTGAAGTAACCTGGCGTAAACATTCATCTTGCAAGGTTCTATTAAATCGTTCCAAATGAGCGTTGTCATTAGGAGTACGCACTCGCGAATGGCGATGCGGCAATCGTACCTGTTCGGTGAAGTAGGTAGAGAACTCTTGTCCACTATCAGATTGCAGGAGGGTAAAGTCAAAAGGAGCTCGTTGTTGAGCCAGGCGAACAAACCGTAAGCTCTGGTAGGTATTCAAACGTAAGGAAACTTTAGCGTAAGCCCACCTTGAATAGACGTCCAATAAGGTATAGACATAGAAACGAACTCGTTTAAGAGGAACAATGAAGATACTATCAACTTGGACTAAATCCCCTGGATTATGAGCTTCTGGACGTTCTAGGGTGAGATGACGTCATTTCCAAGGACTACGTTTCTTGGTAAGTCCTTGTCTCTCTAAGGTACGTTTCACCGAGCTGAGACTCAGTGTAAGGCCTTGGGTCATAAGTTCTTGGTGAATCACTTCAGCGCACCTACCATGAGTTAACCGTTGCTTCCTAATAGCTTGTATAATTTCAACGCTCAGTCTGGCTGGATGAGTATAAGGACGAGAGCTTTTTGTGGGGATACCAAGTCTTCCGTCTTCTGGCGCTCGGGCGATCCATTTCACGATCACGCTTTGTGAATACCCGAAGTGCCGAGCTATCTGTCTGGTGCTCCATCCTTTCCGATGGAGCAAAACTGCCTGCATGCGGACATGAGGCAGATGAGGATTAGTTGTGTATGCCATATACATAGCAGTATAGCCTAAGGGTGATTCCAAGGTATTGAACCATTACGTCAACATTGACAAATATAAGATATTGTGATATATTAAATTATATAGCTCTTCCATATTTTTCGGCGACTCAATCATACCAACACTCCAAAGGAGGCACGATGCCCCGCTTCAGAATCTATCTGACCGGACTGCGTCCGGCCCCGGCTAGACCGACGCCCAATTCAGTCGAAGTCGATTCCCGCTCCCTCAATACCGCCATCCATAGGGTGGCTAGTGAATGGAGTGTCAAGATCGGCCGAAAGATTCATCCGAATGAAATAAGTGGTGAGGAAATTCCTTCCAAGCCATCTCATCGCAGAGAACACCCTACCACCTATCTGGAACGGTCTCTGCCCAAGAGAGATCGCTGATCACAGCAACGAAAACCCCGCACCAATTTGGTGCGGGGTTTCATTTTATTGAAAATAACAACCTCCTCAATTATCATCACTCCTAATCGCACCTTAACCAAGGAGGTACCTTGCCGACTAATCTGTGTGACTACGTTCTCTACGGTGGATCTTTGTTTTTCCTGCTACTGATTTGCCTCGATATCGGTCAGGCACATTATGTGATTTCAAATTATGTTATCTTAGGACGGCCCGCAGATCGTCTAGCCTTGAAAAAATATCAGGCTATGCTCGGTCGGCTTCAGCGACACGAAAATTTCTGGCTCGGCTTTACCTCGTGCCTCACTCTTCTCTCTTTCTATAGAGGTGATTGCGGACTCATACCGACCTTGTGTGTGCTACTGATGTATCGGATTAAACACTGGTACTTCAACCGACGCATCGATCAAATCGAAACTCTACAACAGATGTACAGCCAAGGCGGCGACTGAAAATCAGTCGCCGCTTGTCTTATTACTAGTATGTTTTCTAAAATAATCCTTTCTGCCAATTTTTCATCTCACCATTATCCTTAGCTGAACGTATGCGATTCAGATCGAGCGGCTTAAGCTGTCCTAGACTATGAATCCAAGCCGTAATCTTGTCGCCTTCAATTTTCTGGATATCAATCTGATCTTGGACTGCTTGACCATCTTCTCCCATATACTCTATATGAAGCTGTCGCCCCCGCAACAGTGCTTTCTTGACCGTCTCAGCCACAGAATCTCCTTTCTGCCAGGTGATAGGAATTTTTTCGCGCCTTCCGGCGTTACTAAACCACAAGTTACCGTGAGCTAATCCATATTCATAAACTTCACGAGTAACTTTGACGTCATCCAGACAATATTTGATCAGACTATCCCAGTCAGCAGAACGGAAATAGCGAATAGCATCCAGTCCATCGCCTGATTTGCCATAGCCCAGGGTTTCCTGCGCTACGCTATCTAATTTCAGACGGCGACCTAGTGCATTGGTAATTTCCTCCAGAATATCTAAGTGTGGTAACTGGCTCAGATTATAATGAGGGTAATATGGTTGCAATACGGCAAAGTCAAAACTTTTACTATTGAAGCCGATAATCAGATCCGCCGCTTTGAGCCAATCCAACATTTCCGGTAATTCGTTTTTACGGAAAGCACGGTACTGATCTCGAGCATAGGAATAGACACCAGAGACAGAGATGCCTAGCTTATGATTGTTATGATAACCTCCGACTTCGTCAAAGGTTTTCTGCGTTTCTAGGTCAAGAACAATTTTATCACTCATAGTACATTCTTAATATCAAATCCTTGCTTCAGTAAATTCTCAATCGTTACAAATAATGGTCGCGGTAAATCATGCCAATCACACCAGCGCCATTCCAGACATTTTTCTGGCTCAATAATCTGTGGTTCACCTTCGGCAACAGTAGCTAAGACAAAAATCGTAATATAATGTTTATTCTCTAGTTCAAACATATTATTGGTAAAAGCTACCGATCGACTATCAGTCACAGCTAATCCTGTTTCTTCGGCTACTTCTCGTACAGCACAGTTATGGAGCGATTCCATAAATTCTAGATGCCCTCCTGGCGGTGCCCAAGTACCAGCACCATGAGAACCTTGTCGTAAACCAAACAGAACTTTGTCATCTCTGACAATCAATACTCCGACTCCAACTCTGACTTCCTTTTTTTCTTCGCTCATACTTAATTCCTATTTACTAATTCTCCGCCTCGACTCAACGTCTCCCGCTTCGCTAAGCTTCAGCGAGGCGAGTCGGCGAGGCGGGCTAGTTACTGATTACCAGTTACTAATTACAGACTATCAATACTAGGTAAAAAACTCCTTTCACCGTCAGAACCGATAGATATTATATCATTGCCAGTCTGTAACATATCACCACCCAATAATGACTGATTAACCTCCCGCAGAAATGGCGATGGTTGATTGATATTGAGCGCATAGGACGAAGCAGAAACGGGATAGGTAAAGTAGAGATAGCGCTTGGCGCGAGTAATCGCCACATAGAAAAGTCGTCGCTCCTCCTCCACTCCGCCCTGCTCTGCTACTGCTCGTGGATGCGGGAATGATTTGTCTGAAACGTTCAATATAAATACTGCATACCATTCCAAACCTTTGGCTTGATGAACGGTAGACAAGACTAAAGCTGACTCGTGTCGAGGTTCGAGCTCCGAACGTAAAGCAAAGTTTTCCTGCAAGCTAGTCTGCGCCAGAAAGTCTGACAAAGTTTCAAAGCGATCAGCATACAATGCTAGCTGTTCGATATCTTCCTGACGATCTCGGTAGTCGGCGTAGCTGGCGGAAAGATAGCGGCCGTAGTCTACAGCTAGGGTGCGAACTAATGCACCAACTGAGGGCTTTTCTAATTTTTGCAATCGTCGCATCATCTGCACCAGATCCTGCCAGCCAGCTCGCGCCTGAGCCGAAAGCCCAGGCTCTGAGTCGATAATCTCGGCCAAAGTTTCCTTCGTACCCACATGCGCCATGATTTTATTAGCCGCTACTTCACCGATACCGTTTTGTAATAACAGCACGCGACGCCATGATGATTCATCTTGCGGATTCTCCCATAGTCGTAAATATGACAATACATCTTTAATATGCGCTCGTTCAAAAAATTTCAGCCCCCCACGCATCTCGTAGGGTACGCCGCGTTTATTCAGTTCTAATTCCAAATCTTGCGATAGATGAGCGGCACGAAACAAGACAGCTATATTAGCTAGATCGATTCCTTCGTCCTCAAGTTGCAATATACGATTGACGA
>CAYHYG010000038.1:0-8093 GCA_964360835.1 uncultured Gammaproteobacteria bacterium | reverse complement strand
GCCCCCCGTTACGAGCTGGAGCCGTAACTACCAGAGACCCTGTCTCACGACTATCTCTGGCTGTGGCGACCGTAGCTCCTATCAGGTAACCCTTGTCATAAGCATACCAAGAATTTGTGATGACTCCGTTGGAACTAAAAACAGAAATCAAGGAAGTACCTTGAGCTGCAGACGTTACCAAAGACGACTCAACAAGGGAGGCAATTTCATTAGCTTTAGTCAAACTTGCTACCATATCTACTTGACCGCTACCTAACTCCGCATAGTTTCCCGGATTAGAACTTTCCAAGCTTTTGCTCTGGTCAATCAGAATATCATAGAGCTGTTCCAGACGTAGCTGTGGAGCCACCTTCTTCATATTAGCCAATACACCCGCCACTATTGGTGAGGCTACAGACGTTCCATTCCAACCACCAGAATAATATTCGGTTAATTTGTGCTCAGGGTCATAGACCGTAGTAGAAAAAATACCGGTTCCAGGAGCTGACAGATCAATACAGGATGAACCGTAGTTAGAAAATGAACTGAGAGTGTTATCAAGATTTAAAGCAGCCACTCCCAAGACACGATTGAGGTTATCAACTTCACAGACAGGATAGTGGGGATCAAGATTCAGGTTAGCACCATTTTTTTCTTCATTTCCGGCCGCGGCTACTATAGCTACGCCGTGATTGTAAGCATTCTTGATAGACTCTGCCAACTGCGGATCAACCTGGCGTCCAACTAAACTTAAATTAATAATTTCCGCCCCATTCTCAACCGCATAATCAATAGCTTGAGCCAAAACCAAGGTGTTACCGTTGCCCCGACTATCCAGAGCTCTGATGGACATTATCCTGGCATTTGGTGTCAACCCAGCGATGCCACGACCGTTATCAAAACCGGCAGCAATAATGCCGGCGATAACGGTACCGTGATTCAAAGCTTCAGGTAGAAATTCCACACTGGTAACAGGGCTGATATTGTTATTTGACTCCACGAAATTCCAGCCATAGACATCGTCAATATAGCTATTGTTATCGTCATCCAAGCCGTTATTGGGAATTTCCCGATCATTGGTCCAGAGTGAATCGACCAGATCTGGATGATGTATATCTATCCCCGTATCCAAGACCGCCACCACTATAGGACGAGCTTTAGCCTCGGCTGACATCAAATCCCAGCCATCATAAGCCCGGACACGAGTCAGGTAAGCCTGTTGAGCAATTTGCGTATCATTCGGTACATAGGCCAAGACCCGTACCAGTGGCGATATGATTGATATGATGGAGATAATCCCAATAAGAAATCTTTTCATAGTTCCGCTCTATTATAACAGAAATTTATCTTAGATTGAACTTCAATTTGACAAAAATGACTATTTATATTATTCTATAGTCTATGAGTGCCAAAAAATTTATCCTTTTACTTGGCGATATCGCTCTGCTCTATGTCTCTCTTTTTATCACGCTCAATCTGCGATATCTGGAAAAATTCAATTTTGATATTTGGGTCAGCCACCTTTTTCCTTTTAGCCTAATTTTCTTCCTCTGGATTCTGGTATTTTTCATCAACAATCTCTACAGCGTCTATACCGCTTCCAATAATGTCCGTTTCTACGGCTATCTAATCCAAAATCAGCTGATAAACGGAGTCCTAGCTCTGGCTTTTTTCTATTTTGCTCCCAGCTCCATCACTAGCCTGAGACCGCAGACAGTGCTAATCATCTTACTGGCCGTACATACAGTGCTTTTCTTACTCTGGCGACGTCTCTTTTATTTACTTGTTAGTAGTCATCGTCTGGCCAACAATGTACTTTTCATTGGTATAGGCAGTGAAACTATAGAATTAATGGAGGAAATCATGGCCAAGCCACATCTGGGCTTCAAGCCGGTAGCTATTATCAACCTAGATGCAACTCCGATACCTGAATCATTAAATCAAATTCCGATTAAGAAAGATCTGATTCAGCTGACAGATTATATTAAATCTCACGCCATTGACATTGTGGTCACCACCACCGATCCTCGCTTTAGCTCACAAATTGCCAAATATCTCTTCGACACCATTTCTTTGAAAATTCGCTATTATAATTTTCCTGATTTTTATGAAAGCATCACCGGAAAAATCCCAGTAACCTCCCTAGAAAAAAATTGGTTTCTGGAAAACCTATCCAGCGGCAAAAAACCGGTTTACGAATTTATCAAACGTGCTGAGGATATCGTTCTGGCTATTATTCTCGGCGTGGTGACTATTCCTTTTTCTTTACTGCTGATAGTGCTCATCCCCCTAGAATCCAAGGGCGCAACTTTCTATAAACAAGTTCGTCTAGGCAAAGGTGGTAAACAATTTAATGCCTATAAATTCCGCTCGATGCGTTCTGACGCCGAAAGTAGCGGTCAAGCCGTCTGGGCGCAAAAAAAAGATCCTCGAGTGACCCGCATCGGCCGCTTCATCCGCGCCAGCCGTTTGGATGAAATTCCACAAATTTTCAATATACTTGTGGGTGATATGAGCTTTGTCGGCCCACGACCGGAACGACCAGAGTTTGTAGCCATCCTCGGACAGGAACTGCCTTTTTACAATGAACGCTTGTTAGTCAAACCCGGTTTAACCGGCTGGGCGCAAATCAATTATCCCTACGGAGACTCAGTGCAGGATGCTCTGATCAAACTGCAATACGAATTATTTTACATCAAGAATCGCTCACTAGCGTTGGATACTTCTATAGTTTTGAAAACTATCAATACGGTACTAAATCGCTCGATGGGTCAATAATCATGATCCAAAATTTAAAAAATCTTTTCTATCGTTTGTTGCGACGCAGCGAAAGCTACACGAAAACAGACATGATTTTTTTGGCGAGAGGTGGATTTTGGCTCGTACTCGGCCAGGTAATATCTACCATCTCTGGTTTTCTATTTGCTATCGCTTTCGCTAATTTATTACCCAAAGAAACCTATGGAAGTTACAAGTATCTATTATCACTATTCGCTTTGCTAGCTATACCTACACTTTCCGGAATTGATACAGCCATGATCAAAGCTGTCGCCCAGGGAAGTTCTGGCACAATCCTTTCCGCTATCAAAACTAAGATAAAGTGGGGATTACTTGGTTCTCTGCTCGCTTTGGCAGTTGCGTACTATTACAATCTAATAGGCCAAGGTGAGATAAGCTTGGGTTTACTGCTAATGGCTGTTTTTTTACCTTTCACCGACCCATTGGCCCTATACCAGACTTATTATACGGGCAACAAAGATTTCATCACCCTCAGTAAAAATAGCTCACTGATACGTATAATTACGGTATCCATCATGCTGGTAGCCCTCTACCTGACTCAAAATCTAATACTGTTATTGATTGCCTTTTTATTGCCTCTAACACTTCTTCGTCTCTATTACTTTCTGCAGGTCAAGAGAAATTTAAATGGCAAGATAGATGTCGAATCTATCAAGTTTGGCAAACACTTAAGCATAATTAATATTATAGCGGCTGTCATCAACCAGATTGATAAAATTATAATTTTCCATTATTTGGGAGCGGTTCAGCTTGCAGTCTACTCTTTAGCCACAACTCCCCCTGAGCAAATTAAAGGCGTTCTCAAGCATATAGAAACCATCAGTTTGGCCAAGTTTGCTAATCGTTCTCTAGTCGAAATTAAAGTTTCATTACATAAACGTCTGTGGCTTTTGGGAGGAAGTATATTAGCCATTAGTCTACTATATATTTTGGGAGCACCTTGGATCTACCGTTGGTTCTTCCCTGATTATATAGAATCAGTCAGCTACTCTCAGGTTTTTGCTCTCTCATTAACGGCCGCTGTGGCCGTTCTACCTCTAACCATTCTTCAATCAAAATCAGCACAGCACCAGCTGTACCTATATAAAATCTACACTTCAATAGTCCAATTAACTGCGATTATCACTTTCATCTACACACTCGGATTATGGGGAGCAATTATAGCTCGCGTCATCACCCGCTACGCCTCTTTGCTCATCGCTCTGTTGCTACTCGGTAGAACTAAGGATTAATTCCGTCGTCGAACCCGAACGAACTGTATTTTGAGAATACCCCAGTCTTTTTGAAATTGATCGTATACAGGCAGTAGCTCTACAATAAATTTTTTCCTATCTAAGGCCTCAATAATTCGGTTGCAACCGTTAATCTTATCTCCTTTATAACCGTCTGGCCAATAATCATCAAAAATTACTACTGTTTTTGGTCCCATTAGTTTTTCTGCATAGTGCCAATCAGTAGCAATGGTCTCATATGAATGGCCCCCATCAATGTAAATGAAGTCCATAATGGGTAGAGAAGTTATGACCGACGGCAAGGTGTCTTTAGTAAATCCTTTATAAAGCTCGATAGCTGCTTCTGTGGTCTTTAATTTTCTACTTACTTCCTCCAACGAGATCGGCATCTTGGATATTTCCTTCTCATGAATCTCCCAGCTCATTAATTCAAATAAGTCAAAACCATAGTAAGAAACGTTTTTATTTGTCTCCTGAGCAGCCCGGATCATTTGTACGGCCCTATCACCACGCCAAGTCCCAATCTCCATTATCTTTGAACTCTTGGTGTCACGTATAGTCTCATAAAGATAAGCATATCGTTTCGGCGATGATGATTTGCCAAATTTTATAATTTTTCTAATTTTTTTTAGTAATCCTAACATTTGAATTTGCTAAATTTTTATAAATATCGATATAACGTCTAGCGATCTTGTCCCAAGAAAATTCTCGAGCATGTAATTTCCCCTGCTCTGCCAACAAGCTACGAAGTGCCTGATCATTAAGAAGCTTCTCTATAGCCATAGCTAAGGCCTCAGGATTAGGCTCGACCAGTAAACCATTATAGCCATCACGAATAGCGGCTTCTGCTCCACTATTGGTAGTGCCTATGACCGCTAATCCTGACATATTAGCTTCCAAAAAAACCATACCAAAACCTTCAATCGCCTGATTTTCACTGACAGGAGCTAACAGGAACAATTCCGCTCCTGCATAATAGTCGGCTAACTCAGCATCAGACAAATCTTGGAGCCAGATAATTTTACTTGCTACCCCATGCTGCTCAGCCAAGTTCAAAAGCTTCAAATAATAACCATCATTATCCTCCTTCTTGCCCACTATAACATAGCGCAAATCCTGCCGTGTCCGGCATACTAGGGAAAAGGCGGGTATTGAGAGATGATAGCCTTTACGATATTTAATCATGCCTACACTAATAATATAGGGCTGTAGATCACGTCTCATAACCTGCCCGCTGACGTTAGCAAATTTATCGATTGCCACACCGACGGGTACAGCCACGGGGTTTTTTAACTTAAAACCAAATTGCTCTATTTGACGACGTACAAAATCACTGACAACCACCACTTGGCTGGCTGAATTATAAACCCAGGCAAAGACTTTATTACGTATTCCTTTACGAGGGCTAAAAAGTGAGTAGGTACCAAGGGCATTAATAACTAAGGGTTTTGATAAGCCAATATTAGCAAGGGAAGCCACGATTCCGTATGGATTAACGTCATAAACGTGAATAATATCCACTCGGCGAAAAGCTTGACGCAAACTTTTAACAGTTTTAAAAAGCTGTCCTAATTTACGTCGATTAAAAACATGCAAATCAGTTACTAACGTTCGCTCATTGGTCTCTCCTTTAGATACACAGTAGTAAACTTCGTGACCTTGGTGCTCAAATTCTGATCCTACCTCGAACAAGAGACGACCCCAACCGACTTTTGTATTTAAATTTTCTGAGACAAAACAAATTTTCATGCCTCAACTCTTACCGTATCCGCCTCATAGCCATCAGCGTTACGGGATAAGGTGGTCATGTCAATAATAACCGAGTCATCGAGAGCTTTATAAACATGGACAATTTCAGGGGCAATGGAAACAAAGCTGCCCTCGTCCATGATTATAGTCTCTGTTAACTCTGGCTTGTCCTTGGGATATACGGTGAGCTCAATTTTTCCTTCCAAGGTGTAAGTGTACTGAGTTGATTTTTTGTGGTAATGCCGTGCGCGCACGGCTCCGGCAGTAAAGGTAATAAGACCCACGTGGCCGACTTGCTCCTCACACAAGTCCATGATATGACCACGGTCATCGCTAAAAGCAGGCTCAATTTTTCTAAATTCTACTCCGTTCATAAGAAATTATTCAATTATTAATGGATGTGGTATGGGGACAATAAACTTGCCACCTTGGTTTTTATACTCCTCCATGTTAGCCATGATTTCCTTGGCGAAATTCCAAGCTAAAATAAGGGCGTAATCAGGCTTCTCTTGTACAATCTTTTCATCCTTGTGGATTGGTATATGCATGCCGGGCGAATAACGGCCCACTTTGATTTCAGCCTTTTCAGTCAAAAAATCTAGAAAACTCTGGTCAATGTGGCAATAGTTTAACAAGGTGTTACCCTTAGCTGGGACTGAAAGGCCCACAACAATTTTTCCCTGCCTTTTTAGATCCAGTAGTAGGGCTAATAAATCCAATTTCTGCTGTGCTACATCTTGAGCAAATTTCTGAAGCCGAGGCAAAGAATATAAGCCAAACGTTTCTTCTTGCTGAATAAAAGTAGCGACACTAGCATCGATGGGATGTGTGCCGGTATGTCCCACAAAATACCTGAGACTGCCGCCATGAATTGCTGTCTTTTCCACCTTAAAAAGTTCCAAATCGAATTTCTTGAAATAACTTTCTAACGGCTTAACTGAAAGATAGGCAATATGTTCATGGTAGATAGTGTCATATTCCAGATGCTCAATCAAATCAAGCGCATAGGGAGCTTCAATGACGATAACGCCATCACTAGCCAATATTTTTTTCATCCCTGCCACTGCGCTATGAAGTTCATGCATATGCGCAAAAACATTAGTGCCTGTAATAACTTGGACCAACCCATGCTGAGCCAAAATGCTGTCAGCCACTTCTTCCCTAAAAAAGTCATTCATGGTCCGGATACCTGCGGCATTAGCCTTAGCCGCCATATTGGGAGCAGGATCAACGCCTAAGACGCTCATACCAGCTTCTTTAAATCCCTGAAGTAAAACGCCGACATTGCTACCTATATCAAGCGCTAACGATTCAGGTTTAAAACCAAAGGCCTGGACTATGTCTTTTGCCATTTGGTTATAGTGCTGGCGACCAGTAGCCGTCGTTGAAGACTCGTAGGGATAATCCTGCTGATAGAGGATTCGCCCGTCAACCAAAAAATCAATCTGCAATAAACCACAGCTCTGGCAACTCACTAGACGTAGAGGGTAAAAAGTCTCAGCCTGATGTAATTGTTCAGGTTTCAAGAAAGCATCTGAGGGAGGATGATGACCCAAATCTAGAATCAACGCTAATTCTTGGCTGCCACATTGTCGACATTGAGTCACCGAACGACTCTCATCATTTTCCCTTATAGCCATTTTCTTTTTTTGCTAATTCAATATCGGCCTCCAAAAGTATTTTGACTAGCTCTTTAAATTTAACTTTCGGTTCCCAATTAAAATCTTTCTTAGCCTTGGCAGCATCCCCGATCAAAATATCAGCTTCTGCTGGGCGATATAAATCTTCCTTAATTTCAACGTATTGCTGCCAATCCAAATTTGCTATTTTAAAAGCTTCTTCTAAAAACTCCTTGACGGAGTGTGTTTCGCCCGTAGCAATAACATAATCATCTGGTCTCTCCTGTTGCATCATCATCCACATGGCTTCCACGTATTCTGGCGCATATCCCCAGTCTCGTTTGGAATCAAGATTCCCTAAGAATATCTTTGACTGTCGACCTAAGAGAATGTTAGCTATGCCGCGTGTGATTTTCCTCGTAACAAAATTTTGACCGCGCCTGGGTGATTCATGATTGAACAGAATGCCGCTACAAATAAACATATCATAGGCTTCGCGGTAATTCTTACAAATCCAGTGAGCAAATACCTTACTAACGGCATAAGGGCTACGCGGATAAAAAGGGGTCGTTTCCTTCTGAGGAATTTCCTGAGCTTTGCCATAGACTTCAGAAGTAGAAGCCTGATAGATCTTGATACCTTTCTTCCCTGAATTACGAGCCGCCTCCAAAACCCTTAATGCCCATACGCCTGTAATATCTCCGGTGTATTCAGG
>CAYHYG010000037.1:0-8142 GCA_964360835.1 uncultured Gammaproteobacteria bacterium | reverse complement strand
TCGAATCCTTGTGCGCCCACCATCCGCCCAGGGCGGATGTCCTGAGCGAACGCAGTGAGTCGAAGGGCATCATACTGAAAAGTGTCCCGACCTCTCGGCCCTGAGCTCGAGGCCGAAGGGGCGAAAACCCGTTAATCGGGTCGAAGTCGAGGGACATTCGCAATTCTAAATCGGGTACCCTGAACGTAGTCCCTGAGCGAAGCCACGTCATATGTGGCGAAGCCGAAGGGGCGAACGCAGTGAGTCCAAGGACAACGCTGAATAATCAACTACTGTCCCAAAATCGACAGATAAAAATCGGCCTATTGGCCGTTTTTATGTTATACTTAAGGTCGTAATAATTCATATTTTATATGTTTGAAACCTCCAACAGCCAACAAAACCTGACCCAGGCTAACCCAACTGTCAGTCAGGCCCAGTCCACCGACAAAGCCATTACCGCTGATTATCATCTTCCAAATGATTTGCCACCATCCCCCACAATCAAAAAACGATCTCGTTGGCCATTACTGATAGTCCTAATAGTTGGACTAATAGGTTTAATGGGCGGGGGTGCCTGGGCCTATACTTACTATTTTCCGTCACCAGAAACGGTACTAGCTAAGGCGCTGAAAAATTTTGCCTTGATCGAATCTGAGTCTTTTGACGGCTCGATAACGATAGCCTATCAGCCGACCAATGCTTTGGCGGATGAATCCAGCCCATTCCCAATCCCCAAAAGTCTAACTATAGATATCAACGGCGAAGTAAATTCCAAGGATGTGACCAATCCTGAGATGAATCTGAGTCTCGGCCTGAGTTCTGATGAAATACCCTTCGGACGAGTTGAGGGAGATATCTTGGTGGCCGACAAAACATTCTTTTTCCGTCTACGCCGGTATCCCGAATTTCCTTTTTTTGATCTCACCCCAATACGTAATCAGTGGATACGAGTTGAATCAAAAGATCTCCCCAATGGTGAGGAAATATTCACCGACACCCTGACAGAAGATCAGAATACCCGCATCGAGGCTCTGACCCAAAAATATCCACTAGCCTCCTTCGCCAAATCATTGGGCGATGAAAATCTCAATGGCGAAATGACCTATCACTATCAGTTGAACTTCAACAAAGAAAATCTAAAACAGCTCATTTTGGAAGTCATTCCCATTTTAGGCGAGACTAGTGATGATTACAAAAATATAACAGAGGAGAGCAAAGCAGAGCTTGGCAAGATTCTAGACAAGATCACATTTACTAACTGGGAAGTATGGATCAACAAAAAAACATTTTATTTTTCTAAAGTACTTCTGAGCATAAGTATGGCTGATGAAATGGGGACAGTCTCTATCACTACCACCATGTCCTCCGGTAGACACAATGAAAATATTGATATTGTCGCTCCAGAATCAAGTCTAACCGTAGACGAAGTGACTAGAATTTTTGAGCAGCAGTTTGCACCAGCTACGTCCTCACTGGAAGCCTTGCCGGGCAGCGACCTAGAATTCCCAACGGACTCTGACCAGGATGGATTACCTGACGCTATGGAAGAAATTTTTGGTACTGACCCCTTGAAAGCCGATACTGACGATGATGGCTTCAGCGACAATGATGAAATTGAAAATGGTTATAACCCACTAGGACCAGGAAAAAGCGACAATTTCTAGATCTTCGTATAAGCCAGCCATCCTTATAGATAGCTGGCTTTTGTATTGACTCCTGTCCCAATAAACGGTAAGAGTTACCTATGTTTAACGTCTCATATGCCAATGACTAGGCAGGAAAAAGGCTTTCTCCACGCCTATGATCAGTACGCCGACAGCTTATTTCGGCATTGTTATTTTCGACTATATGACCGTGAGTTAGCCAAGGATCTAGTCCAGGAAACCTACTGTAAAGCTTGGGACTATATGGCCAAAGGCAACGAAGTCAGAAACCTCAGAGCCTTGCTCTATCGTATAGCCACTAACCTTATTATCGACCATGTCCGAGCTCGCAAACCGATATCTTCTATCGAGGAAATGAGTGAGCAGGGCCATGACATACCGACCGATGGTGCCGAGCAGATATTGAAGACTGTCAGCTGGCAGGAGCTGGAAAATCATCTGCAACGACTTGATGATGATCATCGTAGCTTGCTACATCTTAGATTTATCGAGGGTTACAAACCCAAAGAAATTGCAGAAATTATTGATCAAAGTCCAAATGTTGTCTCTGTCAGGATTCACCGAGCTTTACAGCAACTAAGGAAGATTATGCCAAATAACTATGAATCGTAAATTTCAGGAATTACGCCTATCCCAGGAAGAGCGTTCAGCACAAAAGCATCAACTCCAAATATATATGCGGGAGCATGCCGCCGTCAAAAGTCCGGCTCATTTTGGTCTCTTCATTTTTAGACCAGCTCTATCCGCTTTGAGCCTTCTGGTTGTCTTAAGCGGTCTAGGTAGTGTCAGCTATGCGGCAGAGATCAGTCTACCTGGCGATGCTCTGTATCCAATAAAAATACAAATAACTGAGCCCCTGAGGCAACTGCTCAAAACCTCTCCTGAAACAAAATTGAGCTGGGAGATCGAACTTACCAACAAAAGATTAGAAGAAGCTAGAAAGTTGATCTATGATGACCGACTTGATGGCAAAGCCGAGGCAGAGTTGCTGGCATCAATTGAACAAACTAAAGCTCGTCTACAAAGGGCAGCTGGAAAATTCAACGATGCTGACAGTAGCGAGCTTTTAGATGATATGGACATACAACTTCAAGGACTCATCCATGGGGAGACTTCAATCATCGACAGCTTCCACGAACAAAGCAGTAAATCTGACAAAGATCATGAAAGCTATTTTGGATCACTCAGTTCGATTAGCGTCAGTCCTGATAGCTCTGACAAAGAGACAGACCAAAAATCCGTCATCAAGATAGACAACGGCTTTATCGAAAAGCGGAAAGCCAAAGCTCTACAACAGGTCGTTGATGTCACTGCCAGACAAGGTGCAATTGCCGCCGGAAGTGACGTGAATCCTCTTCTCGACAAAGCCACCGAATCACTAGAACGTGCTGCGAAAAGAATTCAAGAGGCTGATGAATCATTTAAGCAGGGGGACTTGGAAAAAAGTAATCAGGAATATCGCCGGGCGCAGATAGAGGCGGAAGAAGCTGCTTATATAATCAAAAAAATTCCAAAAATTCAACCGAAGCAAAGTAATAAACAGCGTGGTAGCAGCAATAAGAAAAAGTAATCAGGAGCTGGCAACAATAAAACCTTCATCAAACGCTTGATGAAGGTTTTTTCTCTTGTGAAAACAGATAATTGATTGTATAATTATAGTGTTATTCTTTCAAAGAAAGTAATAACTTCCGTTTCGACGGAATGTGAAGTCGTTCATACCATGCGTGTGTACGACGGACAAAAATAAATATCATAGTCCACAAAGGAGGTGACGAAATGAAAAAAAGAAAGACAGCTAAAAAGGCTACTAAGAAGACTGCCAAAAGAAAGCCAGCTAAACGTAAAGCCGCCAAGCGTAAGACTGCAAAACGCCGCGCTTAAACTAATAGCTAGGACTTCTGTCCAGTCTCTGGACAGCAGCAAACATCCCCACAACTTGCCTCAATCGAATTTACGAATGAGCTAAGTCAAGGGGATGTTTTGTATTAGTTAAATTTTGGCTAAAGTTAAAACAATTTGACCTGTTTTGAGGCCAATTTCTCCGCTTCATCAAACAAGTGAACCTTGCCATAGACACCATCATAACCAGGTGTAATAGCAACCTTCTGCTCTCTTACACGGATAATTCCTCGGGCCAAAGTTTCTGGCGCTATACTCTTTAATTGATCTAGTGAGGCGTCCAGAAGAATAGAAAATTCGTTATCAAATTTCTGAATCATCGAGAAAAATAAATTTTGTACGCGCTTACTCTGAACACCTTGATCAAAATAATCAGCAATAATTTCCGGCAAAGGAATAATCTTTTTGAAAGGTATCGCCCCTTCCGGACGACGTCCAAATTCCTTGTCACGCAAGTTATCCACACGATGCATCACACCGACGGTAAGTGGTTTTTTGCAGACAGGACAAATATTCTTTAACTTCCTAGTCGCACTGGGCTCGAGCGAGACATGGCACAGACGATGACCATCATAATGATACATCCCTTCTTCTGGAAAGAATTCAATGGTATATAGAAACTCTTCTGGGTTTTTATTTTTTATAGCGGAGATCAAACTGTCATAACTGAGATTCTTTAATTCAAAGACGTTGGCCTCACGCCCCACTTTCGGTCCTGAGTGCGCGTCAGAATTGGAGATCAAAGTATATTTGTCGAGGGTTGAGATAGCCCAATTCATCTCAGGATCAGATGAGAGACCAGTTTCTAAAGCAAAAATATGTGAAGCTAAATCTTCAAAGCATTCCTCGACAGTATCATAACCTGATTTGGAGCCAAAAATGGCAAACCATGGTGTCCAAGCGTGTGCCGGGACCATAACCATCCGAGGATCCGTATCCAACATAATCTGCAAAAGCTGTTTGGAAGACATGCCCAAGATTGGTCGGCCATCTGAGGCCAACTTGGCACCGCGATCGGTCAAAGCTTTGTTAAATTTTTCTGCTACCTCAATGGAGGGAGCAAAGATGCAGTGGTGCAATCTTCGGGTAGAATCATTATGACGATAAATACAGGCGACTTCCGTACCCATGAGAAACTTTACCCCAGAGTCATCATCTCTAAGGTCATATAAACCAGTACCATCTGGGATTAAATTAGCTTTAACATCTTCAAACTGTCGTGGGTGAGTGAAATCTCCACAAGCAACTACATTGACGCCCTTGATCTTGGACCATTTTGCCAAGGCGCGAATATCCAAATCCTTGGAAGTGGCGCGGGCGTAGCGGGAATGGAGATGGAGATCGGCAATAACTTTCATAAAACTATCCTAGCATACAAAACCAAGAAAACAACACTTGTCAAAAATCTAAACTTGAGGTATTCTGCTTGCGTCAAATGTCCCTTGCCAAAGGAGGATCTCTGGTGAATCTTGCTAGTCTAGTAGAACATAAATCTCGGTCATTCACGATACGTGAAAACGGCAGAACCAAGCTGTATCGTGAGGTCGGTGGTCTATTGCCGCTGGAGGAGATACCTATTGATCTCGTTGTACCCTCTGACCACGCCGCTATCCTCGTCGTTCATTCTCCGCGTAACAGTCGTAGTTGTACATTTATCTACGAGGTCTGGCCGTTAGTCGACTTTCAGCCTTATGAAAAGAAACCCTTACCATCTCCATCTGGCCCACTGATGGAGCTGGTCAAAGTTGAGGAGCTCACATTTGTGTGAGCTCCTTTTAATATTAGTTATTGGACAGTGACAGACTTGGCTAGGTTTCTCGGCTTATCTATCTCCCGATTCAAATTCTTGGCTAACTCATAGCTGAGAAATTGTAACGGAATAACTGTATATAAAGGATACAAAAAATTAAACCTGTTAAATGGTACGGTAATAACCTGATCAGCCACTGATCCTATGGTTTCCTTAGCGGCCTTCTCATTTGTAATGAGAATCACCTTGCCTCCTCTGGCTTTGATCTCATGCACGGTATTACTAGCTTTATCTAAAAGATTACCCTCAGGAGCAATGACAAACGCTACGAAGTCTTTATCAACTAAAGCTAGAGGTCCATGTTTAATCTCGCCAGAAGGATAAGCTTCGGTTGGAATATAGGTAATTTCTTTAACTTTCAGCGATCCTTCTAGAGCCACTGGGAAGCTATATTTTTTTCCCAGAAAGTAGAGAGCCTTGGTCTCTGACAATTCTTGGGCTAGGGTTATCATCGTTGGTCGCACATCTTTCATAAGCTGTTCAATCTCGTCAGGTAAACGCTCTAGCTCTTGCATCAATTTTTGGCCTTCAATCTTGCTCATGGTCCGTTGACGAGCCATCATAATACCTAATAACAGTAAGCCGGCTACCTGAGATGTAAATGCTTTGGTCGAGGCTACAGCTCGTTCTACACCGGCTCTAATATAAATGCCAACGCCAGCCTCACGAGCAATACTACTACCAGCAACGTTGACCAAACCGAGACACAAAAAACCGCGTCGTTTAAGCTCGATCAACGCCTCTTTGGTATCTGCTGTCTCTCCAGACTGCCTGACAAAAACTACTAGGGGAGACTTTGGGTCTTCGTTGACCTTTGTGACCAAGAGCTCAGAAGCAATTTCAGCCCGCACAGGAATATCTAAAATTTGTTCGAATAAATATTTACCATAGAGAGCTGCGTGGTAGGCGGTACCGCAGCCGGTTAAAATAACATGCTTGACTCCTTGCAGTAGTGGTAAAATATCACGCACGCCACCAAGTACTGGCACGCCTTCCTCTAGATTCAGACGCCCACTAAAAGCTGCTCGCAAGGTATGTGCTTGCTCTTCAATTTCTTTAATCATAAAATGATCATAATCACCTTTGCCGCTATCACCTTCTTGACGTTCTAGTTTATGAGCACTCTTATCGATCGGATGCTGCTGACCCAAACCATAGACATAATAACCATCAGCCCGCAGCTCGACTAGCTCATTATCATCAAGAAAAACTACCCGGTCACAGTATTCTGTCAGAGCGTTCTGATCGCTCGCTACCATCAAAGAATTTTTACTTAAACCAACCAATAGAGGGCTACCGCGTCGTGCAGCGATGATCACGTTTGGCTCTTTGGCATGAACAACAGCAATGCCATAAGCTCCGACAACCTGAGAAAGTGTAGCCTCAACTGCCACTCGTAATGTTTGACCTTTAGATAACTCTACTTCTATCAAATGAGCTAAAACCTCAGTATCAGTCTCTGACAGAAAGGTATGACCTTGAGCCTGAAGCATGGCCTTTAGTTCACCATAATTTTCGATAGTCCCGTTATGAACGACAGCCACCTGTCGCGAACAGTCAGTATGAGGATGAGAATTTGCTTCGCTAATACCTCCATGGGTCGCCCAGCGAGTATGACCGATGCCTATGGTACTCAAATCACTCTTAGTTATCTCCAAATTACCCGGTCCACCGACACATTTAGCTACCGCAAAGCCATCGCCAGCCAGATAGGCTAGACCAGCGCTATCATAGCCACGGTACTCAAGATTAATCAGACCTGTTTTCAAAAGTTTGAACAGGTCTGTGGGTTCCTTGCCAATATATCCAACGATTCCGCACATAGACCGTTACCTTAGCTGATCTGAAAAAGAATGGCAACAAAACAAAAAATAACCTTTTGAGATTCTGCCTTGCTGTATCCCTCAACAAGCTCAAGATGATTTTCCGTAAGATAAACAGTACTACTCAAAAAAATATACCGAATCTACAATATCACGATATGCCTTTATAAAATCAGAATTGTTAGGATTCTCGTCATAGAGATTCAGCTGAATAAAGTAATATGAACCATTATGAGCAATGTAGCTGGTATAGAATGATAAACCTCCTGAAGGTAAACGGGTAACTTCATCCTTAGCCATCAATTTTTGCCTGCCTATTTGCACATCCTTAATCTCTGACTCAGCATTCTCTAATTCTGGCATACCCTTATTAGTCGCCTCAACACTAGCTATTGCCTCCCCTAACGTCTGGAATGGTCCTCCCGGTATGAAGCGTTGCTATTAGTATCGCTAGGGCCAATCGGCATTACAGAAATTGGATTATTAATAACTGAAGATATATAAAACTTCCAAAAAAAAGAACACTGCCGTCGCTATGACAACCAAAGTAATCAAAATAAAAACAAACCCTCTCGAGGGTCTATTACCCAACTTATCATTGCTACTGTCTGTCTGGGACGAAGAATTGGTGGCACTGAAGATTTCATCTAGCTGAATCTGAGTCTAACCTGCCTTCTCAAGCGCTAATCGGATAGAAGCATCATCCATGCCTGTGGCGCTAGCCTTAGTAAGATATCTCCTGTAATTGATCCTGCATACGACCCTAAGCATATCATAGCATCGACTTGATATCACTCTTCACTCAGGGTTGTTTTGCAAAAATTAATGAATCAATCACTCGAGTTCGCTCGGGATGATTTATTAAACTCACCCTTCGACTCCCACGTCAAACGTGGTCGCTCAGGGTAATTTTGTCCTGCAGGCAAAATTAAAAGAGTGACAAAGTCCAGGCACTGGCCTACTC
>CAYHYG010000036.1:0-8366 GCA_964360835.1 uncultured Gammaproteobacteria bacterium | reverse complement strand
GCATAAAACTGGCGATGGAAGCTTTGAAGAATACAACGATTTTTCATATACGTTAATTTATTTTTCTTCCTCCTTCCAAGATTCAACATTCGATCGAATATACCTCCGAACATTATAGAAATGCCAGTCCGTCCATAATATTTGTTCGTGATAATTTGACTGCCAGTGAAATTGAATATCGTTTTTATTGGCGTATCGTTTTACGGCACCCTTAAAATGTCTGATGATTGATGGAATATTGTTTTTCTGGGGACCAAATTTATTTACCACCAGCAGAGACACATCATGATGTGTCTCTTCGTTACGTTCATTGACGCGGAGGATACCATGCACATGATTCGGCATCACCACAAAATCCAATACCGTCACAAATGGAAAATGAACACATATTTCCTGCCAGTACCGTTTGGTCACATACCACAGAGGTAATTTGATCAACGTACCGTTTTGGATTTCTGCGAAATAATTGACAGCATTTTTGGTGCAAATCGTGATAAAATAGTCTGCCTCAGATCCATAATCCCAGCCTTTCAATCTGTTCGATTCTATCCGATACCCTTTATAATACATAAAAGAAACTCAAATAATGAATTTCCCTGTTGCCTCAATTTAATCAGCCACCAACGTATTTGTCAAAATTATACCAATATGACAGTATGTTGTGTATGAAAGGAAAAGCAGTCATAGTAGGTCTATCGGGCGGAGTGGATTCAGCCGTTGCTGCCTATCTACTAAAAAAGGCTGGCTTTGATGTTCGGGCCGTCTTTATGAAAAACTTCTCAGGCCGCGTTGGTAAGCTGCTTGATTGTCCTTGGAAAGAAGACCGCCGCGCTGCCTATGAGGTCGCTTCATTTCTAGATATACCTATCGAGACCTGGGACCTCGAAAAAGATTACCGCGCCAAAGTATTGGACTATTTATACAAAGAATACCGACTCGGCCGTACGCCAAACCCCGATATTCAATGTAACTCCGAGATAAAATTTAATGTTTTTCTGGATTTGGCTTTGAAACGTGGCGCCGATAAGATTGCCACCGGGCATTACGCTCAGATTAAAAAGAGTAGGGACGGCTTGTTTCATTTACTCAAAGGCAAGGATGACAACAAAGATCAATCCTATTTTCTCTCTGGTATCAAGCAAATACAGCTGGCAAAGAGTTTGTTTCCCATTGGTCATCTGACCAAGCCACAAGTACGAGCCTTAGCCAAGAGAATCAAGCTGCCAAACCATGACCGCCCAGATAGCCAAGGAATTTGTTTCGTAGGTGAGGTGAAAATGGCTGACTTTCTCAAAACGAAAATCAAACCTAAACCAGGCAACATCGTTGATACGGGTGGAAATATTCTTGGACGTCATCAAGGTGTTTATTATTACACCATAGGCCAGCGCAAAGGTTTGGATCTCGGCGGTGGGCCAGCCCGCTATGTCATTCGCAAAGATATCAAAAAAAATTTGTTGATCGTCGGAGAGGACGATGCCGCAGAATTATTTCAAAAAAAATTGATTGCTCATCACTGGCATTGGATGGGTAAAACATCAAAGCTGCCGCTACAGGCTAAGACCAAGATCCGCTATCGCCAGGACGACCAGAGTTGCCGTCTGCAACAGATCAACAAGACAACTATGAAAGTAGTCTTCGCTAAACCTCAACGCGCCATCGCTTCCGGGCAGATTGTAGCTGTCTACCG
The DNA here is from genome assembly GCA_964360835.1 of uncultured Gammaproteobacteria bacterium. Lineage (GTDB taxonomy): Bacteria > Patescibacteriota > Patescibacteriia > UBA1558 > 2-01-FULL-52-15 > CAYHYG01. The sequence goes on along the minus strand of CAYHYG010000036.1, from coordinate 6,676 downwards.
AAGAGACGAATTACTGGCTAGCGGAACAATACAATAACCCCGTCGATATATTTAATCAACGGGGCCTTTTGAGACTTTTTATTTTTCAGGGTAACCGACGAGCATGGCCATCAACGAAAACGTGGCAAGAGTACCCATCGAAATGACGCGGCCAGCTTTCCAGTGGCTTTATTAATCCGTGGATATCTACTTGAAGTCTCCAGGCACAATGTATGCGTTTTTCCCTGACTCTGACGGAAGCTCCGTAGTCAGCAAACCATTTTTCAGCCTTTACTTTAGCAGCCATGACAGCACTGTATTCCTTATCTGTTGGTTGCATCAGACGAACCTCCTTTCCAGTCAGAATGTACAATTACTAACCTACAATGGTTCCGAATGAAATAACACTATACCCTTTATCAGTCTTAGACAAGTACCTAATGAATCTAAATTAAAAGCCCCCATGATCTATCGGATGTGGGAGCTTTTAGATTGAGGGGACCAAGGGTGTAAGCACTTCGCTTCCTCCTTATTTGATGACATGGAATCTTACCGGGACCTGATTGAAGCGTTTCGGAACATCTTCGAGACTGCGTTTCAATTTGCGTATTGTCACTAGCACATATGGCCATCCGCCTTTTACATAGACTTTCGCAGTCACTTCTTCGCCGAAGCTCTTGAACCATTCCGCGGCTTCATCTCGAGCAGCATTAGCCAGCCTACGGAGCTTATCAGCATCCATGATCTCACCTCCTTTCTTTGTCAAGAGAACTGTGTCTCTCCCCATGAGAGACTTACTACCTTTAACGTAACACTATAAATAACCGTGTCAATGATAATTGACTAAAGCCACGAAATTGCCTATATTTCACTACGTGCAAATCAAGCAACTGAAGCAACTCTACTTCCAATTTTTCCAAGAGCGGGGACACGCTATTATCCCTTCTGCTTCTATTATTCCAGTCAATGACCCAACGATTCTCTTCACACCTGCCGGCATGCAACCGCTGACCCCAAATCTGATGGGCGAGCCACACCAAGGCGGTAAGCGTCTAGTCAATGTGCAGAAATGTATCCGCACTGGAGATATTGAGGATGTGGGCGATGACTCGCATCTGACTTTTTTTGAAATGCTGGGCAACTGGTCTCTGGGTGACTATTTTAAAACTGAATCAATTCAGTGGAGCTTTGAGTTTCTGACGTCGTCTAAATATTTAAATATTCCTGTTGATAAACTTTCTGTCACTTGTTTTGTCGGCGAAGGCAACATTCCCAAGGACCAAGAATCTGCCAAGCTCTGGCAGGAGGTCGGTATTCCGACAGAACGAATTTATTTTCTCGGCAAAGATGATAACTTCTGGGGTCCTGTAGGATCAACTGGACCATGCGGCCCAGATACCGAGATTTTCTATGATACAGGCAAACCAAAGTGCGGTCAGGATTGTAAGCCAGGCTGTGCCTGCGGCAAATATCTGGAAATCTGGAACAATGTTTTCATGGAGTTCAATAAAACAGCAGCGGGTACCTACGAACCTCTGAAGCAGAAAAATGTCGACACCGGCATGGGAGTAGAGCGTACCGCCGCAGTGCTCAGCGGTTATAGCTCGGTCTTTCAGATTGAATACCTAGCAGACCTACTGGAGTTGATCCGGCAGAAATCGACCAAGCCAGAAGCAAAATCTCTGCGCATCATTGCTGATCACATCAAGGCAGCCACCTTCATGTTGGCCGATGATGCCGGACTCGAACCTTCCAACACTGACCAGGGTTACGTTTTGCGTCGCCTGATTCGTCGAGCTATCCGACATGCTCGCATAATTGGCTATGATCCCAAAGAATTCAGTTCCTTAGTTCAGCTGATTAATCGTCAATATCATACTGATTATCCGGAGCTTAGTCGTAACTCTGCTCGTGTAATGGAGCAACTAACTAAGGAAACAGAAAAGTTTCTACAAACTCTAGATTCAGGTTTAAAGGAGTTTGAAAGAGGGATGAAGGACTCTGCAGCTATGTCGGTCGAAGCCCTTGGTGAATTTGCTTTCAACTTATTCCAAAGCTACGGTTTCCCGATTGAAATGTTTCTAGAAGAATTACATCGTGTAGGCAGCACGTTCGATGAATCAGCGCTTCTTACGAATTACGAATTACTAATTACGTCCCACCAAAATAAATCCCGCTCAGCCTCAGCCGGTAAATTCAAAGGCGGTCTCGCTGATCACAGTGAAGCCAGTACCAAATACCACACCGCCAACCACATCATGCTGGAGGCTATGCGCCGTATCCTAGGACCACACGTGGAGCAACGCGGTAGCAACATCACCGCTGAACGTCTACGTTTTGACTTCTCGTATCCAGAGAAATTGACTACTGACCAGATCAAACATATAGAGGAGATGGTTAATGAGCAAATTGCTCGCAACCTAGACGTGCACTTTGAAGAAATGACAGTACCGGAGGCCAAAGCCATCGGTGCTACTGGTGTCTTTGAGCACAAATACGGCAATAAAGTAAAGGTGTATTTTGTTGGGGACTTTAGCAAGGAGATCTGCGGCGGCCCGCATGTAGGAAATACTAACGGAATGGGTAAGCTGAAGATTATGAAGGAAGAAGCAAGTTCTGCTGGAATACGAAGAATAAAAGCTATTTTGCAATAGTTCATTTCAACAAGGAGGAAGCTGTGGCCTACGGGTATCTCTGTACCAACTGTGGTCATGAGCAGGAACATCATGACCGAAACCTGGTAAACGAACCTCTAGGGGGTGATTTTGACTGGATTGAAGAAATAGTGGAAGGTTATCGAATGACAATTCTGGAGTGTATGGAGAAGCACTGGTCTCGTGCTTACGCACGAAGGGTCAAAAATCTATACTGGGGTTTTGATCAACAAGAGATGGGCTACAGATCTCCGGACCCGATTGAGGAGCAGCGACTATACGACGAGCAAGTTGATGCTCCGCTGTACTTCCCACAGTCTGTAGTCGTCGTGTTTAACCCCAGAACAGGCCGATCCACAGTCTCGCGGCTGGAGTAGCCAGTGACTTGGAATGAAAAATGTTTGACATTTAGACCATTCCTAGGCACTATGCTGACATTGGAGGTTCTTTAGATTCGACCTCCCTCGAAAGTTGCCGAAAGGCGCTAGGGTAGGGACGTCGAAACCAGCGGTGAAGTGATGCCCGCCAAATCACTGCATGTCGGCTGTCCTGACACGTCCCCGGAGTGCCCACACACTCCGGGGATTTTCCTTTCCAAAAATAAAACGGCGGTCATCGTTCGATGACCGCCGCTAAGCTTGTTGCCTACTTACTGATCGAACTCCTGAAGAACTAGGAGGAACGGATACTGCTTAGCTCCGTAGGCATAGCCTCGGAAAATATCCTTGATCCCTCGATGTTCATCACGGTAGCCGCTGTTGAAGGAAAAGCGATTGCCCCACCACCAGAAGTAGAAGCCTTCCGTTTTCACGAATAACTCCCACTCTGAAGGAACAAACTGGATCAGTTTCGCGCTGTAGCCTCGTCCAGCAGAATCGACAGAGACTCGCATGGGTCTAGTGTCAATGTGAGGTATCCACACCCAGGGTGGTTTGAGACGCAGTCCTTTGGGCATCTGCCAGGTGCTCCCTGTGAGCACATTGCGAGCAATACCTATTTCTGTCGGCTCGCAGTACGTGATGCAGGTGATACGAAAGAGCAGGAACATAGACAGGACAAGGGTAATCCGTCTCGACCACTTCATCCGCGGCAATTTCTGAAGGTAGTCGAGCATTTCTTGCTTATCCATGGCAGACTCCTACTTGTTTCCGTTAGCAGGCTCGGCTTGCGGGATGATCATGCCCTGGTCGGGCGAGAGCTCGCTCACGACAGTCAGGAACGGACAATCTCTGCCCTCCTGCTTGTCGAAAGCGTAGCATTTCAGAATCTCCTTCAGAGAGGTTACATCGCTGCCAGCACCCCTACCATGCCAGGCAATGAAGGTGTCCAAACCTTCGGGATTGAATCGTACCAGCTTGGCATTGAGGATGCGATCGCTGATACCCAGGCTGGCGGTGATGGAAACCTGGTAGGGACGGAGATCAATCTTGTTGACCGTGTACTTGAAAGGGCTTCGCACGACCCAGCCGGTGTGGGGCAGTGCCTCGATTTTCCCGTCGAGTCGGCTGAACGTGTAACCCAACTCGTGTTTCTCCACGAAGTGAACCCAGTTACCGTACCAGATCCAGAAGCCAAGGAGGGCGGCGATCAGGAGTGAGCCCAGTGTGATCAGAAAATTCTGTTTCATCTTTTGTTACCTCCGCAGTTATGAGTAGGATTTATTTGTGGTGAACAACGACACTTTGTCGATTCAATATCATAATATATTATTTGTAATATGTCAATATATAAAGGCATATGCATCTAGGTAATAAAAAACGGCGGTCAGCAAATTGCGCTGACCGCCACCGGCACCCTTACGGGTAACCTCCCTTGTTCCCAAGCAGATTTCTCCGCTTTGAGGTCGTTCCCCTCAGCTTGCAAGCTCGACTCCACACCTGATTTCTCAGGATTAGCAGGTATCGCAACCCGCCTTATTCGGAGTCGATGAGAGCATTAAGGTGAGGGTACTCCAAGGTGATTATATATCTATCATGTTTAGCCTATCCTGTCAATAGATGCAAATAGCTATAGGTTTAAACTGCCCTCTAATTACTAATTACGAATTACTTTCTATTTCTTCTTGACAACTCTGGCCAAAACTGTATAATTATTGGGCTTTGAAAAATTATCAACAAAGTATTAGAAATACGCGATCTCGCCTAGGTTTGAGAACCAGTTAAATACGCCGCAAAACCACTCGAGAGGTATTTTTTTGTTACTGAGAATGTCCAACGAAACCCAAGATAGTAAGGGATTTATCCAAATGGAGGGCACTATAGATGAGCTACTGCCCAACGCTATGTTCCGCGTGACCCTCGATAATGGCCAGCAAATCATAGCTCATTTATCTGGCAAGATGCGCATGCATCGTATCAACTGTATCCCTGGCGATCATGTGATCATGGAAATCAGCCCCTACGACCTAACTAAAGGCAGAATAGTATTTAGAAAATAATGAAAGTTCGTCCATCGGTAAAAAAGATTTGCTTGAAATGTAAAGTCATCAGACGTAGAGGACGACTCGTTTGCATTTGTGAAAATCCTAAACATAAACAACGTCAAGGATAATAAATGGATCCTAGCTAGTTGCCTCTAACCTGTAAATTTGGGCCACAAGCTATCAGCTACCAACCACAAGCTAAAACAATGGCACGCATCGCATCAGTCAATTTACCAAACAACAAGCGCCTAGAAGCGGCTTTACCGTATCTTTATGGTATTGGACCGACGTTGGCTAAGAAAATTATTGCCGCCACCGGTGTCAATCCTGATGCTCGCGTCAAAGATATGCTGGATGATGATGTCAATAAGGTTCGCCGTTATATAGAAGAAAACTTCAAGGTAGAGGGTGACCTGCGACGCGAAGTGCTAACCAATATCAAGCGTTTGAAGGAAATCGGCTCTTACCGTGGCAGCAGACACGCCAAAGGTTTACCAGTCCGTGGACAGCGCACGAAGACCAATTCACGTTCCGTCCGCGGTAATAAGCGCGCCACCGCCACTTCTGGTAAGAAACCTTCAGCGCAGAAGACCTAAAAAATAGGGACAGGGGAAAGGGTTAGGGTCAAATATTTACCTTAGCAACCTATCCCTGACCCAGACCCTAATTACTGATCCAATTTATATATAACCCAATGTCAACAGCCCCAGTAACAGAAAAAGTTGCTCATAGCAAAAAGAAAAAGCGCCAGGTCTTGAAAGGTCGCGCCTACATCAAAGCTACCTACAATAATACGTTGGTAACTTTGACTGATCAGAATGGCAATGTTTTGGCTTGGTCCACAGCTGGACACAACTCCTTCCGCGGACCAAAGAAGCCAACTCCGTACGCAGCTGGTCTGATTGTCAGACGCGCCGCCGAGAAAGCCAAAGAATATGGCTTGAGAGAGGTAGAGGTCTTCGTCAAAGGCGTAGGATCTGGCCGTGAGGCCGCTGTTCGTGCCTTACATGCTAATGGTCTGGAAGTATTGTCAATCAAGGATCAAACACCGATTCCTCACAACGGCTGCCGTCCAAAGAAGGTTCGTCGCGTCTAATTTTGAATTTTGATTTTTTAATTTTAACTTTCTAACATGGCTCGCTATACAGGACCAAAAGTAAAAATCTCTCGCCGTGAAGGTACGGATATTTTTGATACCCCAAAGTGGAACAAGAGAAATTTCCCACCGGGACAACACGGACCGACCAAAGTCACCAAGCGAACAACTGACTATGGCAAACAACTACGCGAAAAGCAAAAGGCTAAGTTAATCTATGGTCTTATGGAACGCCAATTTCATAATCTATTTGTCAAAGCCAAGGGTTTAGAAGGCGATTTGGGTACCAATTTGCTGACATTACTGGAGAAACGTTTAGACAATGTCTTATATCGTTCCGGTTTAGCCAAGACACGTCGTCTAGCTAGACAGCTCATCAATCACGGTCATATTGCTGTCGATGGTCGCAAAACTGACATTCCTTCTTACAGTGTTAAAGCTGGTCAAAAAATTTCCGTCAAAACGTCCAAGCTAAAGACTGCCTATTGGAAGAACGTTCAAGAGGAGATCAAGAAAGTCCGTCCA
>CAYHYG010000035.1:0-9176 GCA_964360835.1 uncultured Gammaproteobacteria bacterium | reverse complement strand
AATGGTAGGACAGCGGCCTTTGAAGCCGTCAATCATGGTTCGAGCCCATGTCCCCGAGCCATCAAGACAAATCAACAAAAAAATTGGCGGGGTGAATAAGACAGCTGCCTCCACCGCTGAGCGGGGCATGTCGAAGCCGTCAATCATGGGGAGTTTATCCTGAGCTTGTCAAAGGAGAAGTCGAACGGGTCCCTGAGCCATCAAGTCAAGGTCTGGAATGTATTTTCTGTAATATCGATTTAAGTGTGTATTTTAAAAAAGCGAGTAGTCTACTCGCTTTTATTCAGATCATGAGATGATTTTTAATAATCACTTACATATTTGTTGGCGGGACGACGGTTTTGTGTTGTTGTATAGCAACGGGATATGAAATGCGGTTGGCAGCGTCGGCTATTACATTCGGTAAGTCGGGATCCCAGAATTTTCCGTGTATGCTTTGAAGGGCCTCTAGTGTAAACCATTGCATCTTCAGATTCTCTTTTGACGAAATGGTCTCTCCAGTTAGGTGAGCAATAAAGAGAATCTTTACGGCATGGAGCACTTTTTCGGGACGATGTTTGATTAGAGTATATATACCCAAAAAGCTTTCAATTTTCACTTCCCGACCTGTTTCTTCTTCAGCCTCTCGCTTTGCACCGATCTCAGGTGTCTCTCCCAACTCTAACCAACCTGCGGGTATGTTCCATTTTTCGTTTTCATTAACGAGTAGATATGCTCCGTCCTTTTCAATTACACACCCAACAACGATAAATGGCTGAGTGACGTGTCGGTTTTTTTGTGAGGGAGTTGGTGCCGCTAAAATAGGATTCATATGTATTATTTGCTCATTAATTTATTTGCGATATGAACGTAGAGATTCCTTGTTTGCTGGAACCATCTACGCGCATCATCAGTTGACCACACTTGGCGTTGCGCGTCAACAGGTATATGAGATATTGTTTTAATATCAATTCGTAACGATGTATCAAATATAGTAGCAAATACATTCGCTTCATATAGACGGCTGGCAATTTTTTTTGTAGAATAATCAAGAGGGGTTCGGCGTCTAATTTAGCACATCGATTAACCCGTATTTGTGTTTTCACAAGGTTGTCAACTATTGTAGTAAAAGCATTCCTAACATTATCGGGGATCAACAGGAATTCTTTAAATTACTAATAACCACCCTATGAATAAAAAAATCAAACTACTACTGTACTTGCTGGCCATACTATTTGGACTGTTTATGTTTGTCTATGGTGAGATGGACGATAGTCCTGGCGGGCAGTTATTGGGACTAGTATTTTTCATCATTGGAGTAGTCGGACTGATTAGGGCTAAGAGAAAGATTTAAAAATCAATGGCAGAGTAGTATGAATCCAGGCACTTTTATCAGTATATTAATTTTTCTGACTGCCACTGTGGCGCTCTATAAAAATAGAGCCTGGATTGTTAGAAAACTATTGTCCACGAAGATTCCATTGTTATTGACGTTTCTGATTACTGCAGCAATTTCGATAGCTTTTGAAGAACAAATTAATTGTCATCCAAATTGGTGTTATCAGGTACTATTTCCTCCGACACTCATTCCGATTTTACTTCAGGTTTCGATTGTCGGCATTCTAACAAAACTCCTGGGTCTCAAGAGTATTCTTTGGCCAACACTGGTCTTTGTTTTATTCGGAATTTGGTTTGAGTTTTACCAAGGTGGTTTGAAGGGGCTTTCTTTGCAACCCGAATTATTTTTCTGGATTATCTGGGTCGGTCTAAGTTATGCCTTTGTTGTCATTGTGCCGCTGACTTTGCTTGCTATGTCTGCAAAGCAGCAGAAAAATAGTAAGCTCTAAATAATTCCCAGCTCTATCGATGTGGACACCCAGCCCAGCAACAAGGACGGCGCATGCCGCTTTTTAGCTTTGACAGCGGCATCTCAATACGAATATTCCTAGTCTCGGCCAGTTTCCCAGACTAACCCAGCAAATCCATTCATTACGGGCCAGCGGTGTAACATCATCCCAAGTCGCCATGGCTTGCGGGGAGGCAGCTAGAGCTTGGCGTAAATCAGCCGGTAATTTGTGCACGGTTCCGCCAGTAGTTTTTTTGTTGGTCATAGTCTTATTTTAGATACGTCAAAATATATTGCAGTAATTTAATATTATATTGCTAATATATATAGCAAGTTGATTTCAAAATACTACTCGTAAGCGAAAGAATAGTTGGTAATTACAAATAATTTTTGTTATTCTAGAGAAACCCCTGCTAGTAATATAAATTATATGAATACAAAAAAACACCGTGGAGACTATTGTAAACGCACCAGCAGATAAGGTCTGGCACTATTGGAGCTACCCGGCTCATATTGTGCAATGGTGTTTTGCTTCTGATGACTGGAAATCGTCTGAGGCAGAGAATGACCTGACAGTCGGCGGTCGATTCAAGACGGTGATGTCTGCTAAGGATAAGAGCACTGCCTTTGATTTTGCAGGCGTCTATTATTGCCACTAGAGAAAATTAATAAGAAAAAATAAGTATGTTGGCATTTAATCGTTTCAAAGTAATAATTGCTGTTTCCATGGTTTTGCTGTTGTCCGGTTGCAACCAGTTTTCGAATACTCGCGAGAATGAAAGCCAGCCTATTCAAACTCAGGCGCAGAATAGTCAGCCTTCTGCCCAGCCAGAAGAATCGGATGAATTCACCAAGACCGGTACAGAGGAAATGCATATTTGCAACGCCAAAGCTATTTGTCATCGCGGTCAAGTGCTCTTTGCTGACGGTGACGTCTTGACTATCGTTGATGCTAAGGGCTCTGAAATCGAAATAGAAGATTCATCGTGTGATGATCAGTCGTGTTTTGTGGAAGATACCAAAGGCAGGGAGTGGGATTTAGTTTGGATAGAGGACATGTATTAAGTACGGAAGAATTAGCTTCTATCGTCAATCAAGGATTTCAGGAGACGCAGGATTATATAGGTGTTGAATTTGACGGGGTCAAAAGAAGACTAGAGCAAGATCGGGAGATAATCAGCAATATAAAAAAGGCTTTAGCCTTATAATTGAAAATCAAAAACAGGGCATACAACCCTGCTTTTCTCTCTATTAATCTAGCCCTTGCTTAGGCAAATCAGGTTCGACCACGTTTACTCTGATAAATTCATAAAGCGGTTTAGAACACTGTTTGCATAGACTATAGTGTCCATAGTGGCCATCTAGCCGGAGATGAGTGTTATCTTCCGAATCTTTGATGGTTTCCTGACAAATATCGCAGATTGTATAGTTCATAATAGTAAAGTTAATAATTATTTTTTTATTGTAGCAGGGAAGTTATTCGGGTCAAATAAAATTCAATTATTCCCCAAATAAATAATATTACCGGATTCCGATATAGGTAAAAGAATCATAGTGAAATAAAGGTCGTTTAAATACGGCTATTTTATTGAAGTAAAATAATTACTTATCTCTTGACAAAATGGCAAATTTATACTTATATCTAGGTAAGATACGTGATTCTCGCTAGTTAGACCCAAGAAAACACTACAAGGAGGTTTCCTATGAAGTCTGTTATCACGCTTTGCCTGGCCATCACACTGTCTCTCGGATTTTCCGGCAGTGTCAAGGCGACCAACGGTCCGGCCGCGCTCTGGGTCAATAGTGCCAGCACCACGCCCACACACTGGAATGTGGAAGTGGGGACGCTAATCGAGGCTCAAATCCGTGGAGTCGAACTCCAGCCGCTTCCGGCGACGATCCCGATCTGGATCAAGAGTTCCTACACCGGAAACATCCAGCTGGTCGGCTACCGACTGGTTGACACGCAGGATTACGCTTTCAGCTATACACCGCCCGTGACAGCTGCTGGCGTGCAGGGCGCCTGCGCCACCTCGATCGTTAGCTACGGTACCGTCGGTCACAACGTCAGCAATGATCTCATCGACGATCATCTGCTGAACGACAGCTCGCGGGCTGCCTCGGGCTTCCGCTACATGTATCTCGGCGGCGTCATGGACTGTCATCCGACACCCGTCCTTCCCCACACGTGGGGACAGGTCAAAGCTCTTTATCGCTAGTTCTCTCGCCCTGACGCTTCTCGTCAGGCCAAAGACCCGAGTCATCGCGACTCGGGTCTTTCATATTTCATATGTTGAGTTTCGGCTATAGCAGATGTAAAGAAGTTGTATAAATAAAAGAAAAATGAGAAAGTAGTATTACAAACAGGGACTACCACCTTCGGGTGGGTTAATTAGTCTTTTTTATTTATATGAAGAAAACCACACAAAAGAAGGGAAACATAGTTATCTATCAAGCTCCCAGTGGCGCTATTGAACTTCGCGGTGATATCTCAAAGGCGACTATTTGGGCTACTCAGGCGCAGATAGCTTCTGCTTTTGAAGTTAACGTTCGCACAGTCAACGAGCATATCATGAATATATACAATACGGCTGAATTAGGAGAACGTTCAACTGTCCGGAAATTCCGGATAGTTCAAAATGAAGGGAAACGTCAGATTACTCGTGATGTACTACACTATAATCTGGATATCATTTTGTCGGTGGGTTATCGAGTAAATAGTAAGAAAGCCACCTTTTTCCGTCAATGGGCTACTAAAACCCTACGTGAACACATAACCAAAGGCTATACTATTAACCGTACTCGCCTGAGCCAGAACTATACTATCTTTACTAAAGCTATTGGCGATATGCGGACACTGATTCCTACGCAAACATCCGAATTATCACCCCAGAATGTTTTGGATTTAATCTCAGCTTTTGCCGATACTTGGATTTCATTGGATGCCTATGACAAAGATGATTTGAAGCCAGCTAAGGTTACTAAGAAAAAGGTTACCCTGACTGCGGGCGATTTGAGTCTAGCTATTGACCAACTGAAACAAAGCTTGATAAAGAGTAGCGAAGCCACTGCTATTTTCGCTCAAGAACGTAGCGCAGGAGCGATAGAGGGCATCATTGGTAATATCATGCAGTCATTCGGCGGCAAGGAATTGTATCCCAGTCTAGAGTCCAAGTCAGCTCATCTACTGTATTTTATGATTAAGAATCATCCCTTTACTGACGGTAACAAACGTTCAGCAGCTTTTGCTTTTGTCTGGTTCTTACGCCGGGCAGGACTTCTCAACCTAGTCCGCCTGACTCCATCTGCTTTAACATCTCTCACGTTACTTCTTGCTGAAAGTAATCCCAAGGACAAGGATAAGATGGTGAACCTAGTAATGATGTTGCTTGGACGGTAAGGTGAAAAATATATTATAAAACCCGCCACGTTATATCGCGTTTGTGCGATGACGTGGCGGGTTTGCTATCTGGGCAGTGACTAGACCAGAATGTGATGTTCGGCTTCCAGGCTCTTGCAGACTAACCTAGCCGCCAACTTGCGCCAGTCCGCCGCGGTCGTAGTCCTGGAAGTTGTCTGGCTTGAGCTGTGGGTTGTGGAGCTGAAAGACGCGTCCAGCTTCGAAGCAAAGGGCAACGAGCCAAAGTGTGAACTCCGCCTCAGGAACTCCAACTTGCCGTTCTTTCTCAGCTTTGATCAGGATTTTTTGTAACCCTGTTTCACTGCCAGGATGTCTCGTCGTCGCATAGTGCAGGATGGCGTCGATCTCTTTCTGTGGAACTGGCATAGATTACCTCCGTTGAGAGATGATAGTGAACGTAAGAATATATTTTTATATCACAAAATGGGGTTTATGTCAATATTTGAGATTTCTGACTTGTGAGATTTGACCTCTAATGATAGGTTGTGGTTAGTTCATCCTCCAAGAAGGAGGGATTCCATGGATATACCGAAGGATAAGGATTACCCAGCTGATGCGGTTCAATGTGATACTTGTGGTGGATTGGGTTGTTCGCTTTGTAGTGACAAAGGCTGGCTACCTGCTGGGCATCCTCAGGGCAGGAAATGCTACCGACAGAGTTGTAATAACTTTCTTCCTCCGAATCAGGTGGCTGTCTACTGCTCTAACGCTTGTGCACTAGCAGACGCCTGATTGTAGTATCTTCGACTCGGCTATGACCGCCTATGAAAGATCACCTCTGGGCGGTCTTTCATATTATCAGCTGTATCTTGACCAAAGCCCATAGCCTGATAGTCTGACTATACAGTCTGATGTTTGGTCGTAAAAACGGCCAATTGTTCATTTATACGTCCTCTGGAGGATCACGCTATGCGTTTTGGGCTTTCTCTGGCCGCTCTCTTCCTTCTCTTTCCACTCTCTGGTATTGCTCATGACGAGCTGCCACAGACATCGTTCCTTGACCCTGGTCGGCCTAACCCGGCCAGATACGACAGTCTGATTCACTATGAGCTGGCCACCAATGAACGTGATTTCTCCCTCGAAGTTGTGGACGTCACTGGTCGGCATGTGGCTACTCTGGAGGTCTATGACCTGCGCGATGCAGGGGAATATGATTACCTCTGGGATCTCCGTTCCGATCGAGGTGTCCGAGTACCGTCAGGTCTGTACATTATTCAGCTGAGAACTAATACGCTGATGCTGGTACAGCGCTTGGTGGTGGCTAGGTGAGGTTTTAAAATGTAAACCAGAACGGCCCCGTCAGCCATTGGCTGACGGGGCCTTTTTATCTAAAACAACGCAATAAAATATATTAAAAAACCCACGCCAATTCATCCGAAGATGATACTAGCGCGGGTTTTGCGTTTGGGTTAAGTGGCTATATATTGCTAAAATCTTGAGAATATCCAAATATGGGCTATTTTAAAGATTCTGCTTGACAATTGAATATAGGTTACTTTACAAACGTGATGTTCCGGCTTCTAATAGGATTAAAATAACATCTACTGAGGTATTTGCTAGACAGCAGATCATCTGCTAGTATCAACAGAGAAATAACCGCCGCCGTTGGCGGGGTAAAACAGGGAATATTACATCTCTGTTTTTTATGTATAAAAAAACTAATAATTACGCTTATATTGATGGGCAGAACCTGAATTTGGGTGTTCAAAGCTTAGGTTGGAAATTGGACTATAGACGATTTAGGATCTACTTGAGAGAAAAGTATAACATTACCAACGCCTATCTCTTCATCGGCTTTATTCCTGAAAACCATAAGCTTTACACTGCCCTACAACAAAGCGGTTATATTCTCAAATTTAAACCTACGCTAGCTAATTCAGAGGGGCAATACAAAGGCAATCTAGATGGGGATCTAATTTTACAGTTATTGATTGACTTTTTTGATCATAAATTTGACGCAGCTGTAATCGTTACCAGCGACGGTGATTTCTATTCTGTCGTCAAATTTCTCTACGATAAAAATAAATTACTCGCCGTCCTAAGTCCCTACTTAAAAACCTGCTCCTATTTACTCAGAAGAACAGCTAGAGAAAAACTGCAATTCATGAATACTTTAAAAAACAAGCTAGAGTATAAAAGAAAAACACCGCCTAAGGACGAAACCAATTAGGAAGTGCTTCTCGGTGTGTATTACATTTGTAGTTTAGCATGCACATCCAGACATGTCAATAATAAAAAAGCCCCCGACAGAGACTAACCTCTATAAGGGTTCTTTTCGTAGTAATACTAATAGCTTATCAAGTGCGCATATTTTGTCAAGATGTTAAAAGCGCGTCCACCAAAGGCGGACGCGCTTTTTGACTTTCCTAGCCTAGACCAGAACGTGATGTTCCGGTGTCCAGGCCGGCCGTGAAGTAACTCGTACCCGTGTCGGAAAGTAGCAAAGACCGACAGCCCGGTGGATCTCGTTGCCATCGATAGTCAGCTCCTCTCCCTCATGCAGAACGTGGAAGCCGGAGCCAACGTAGACAGCCAGCTGTCCGGCTTCGACCAGCTATTCCTCCACCAGTCCGGGATTCCGGTGCGGCTTTGATTCTTGAATATAGGCGATAGCCACACTGTAGCTACCATCCGGCGCTCGTTCCAGCTCGACGATGATCTCCCTCGGATTGTCGTCATCCGGCAAGCAGACAATGTTCTTGTCCGGAAACTCTGCTTGCAAACCGTTGAGCGTCAACGCTCTATTCATAGTGCTCCTTTATCCAGCACCATTCCAGAGTATCTTCCGGAATAGTGCTGGATTTACCTGTTTCGCGATTTGATAGCGGACCAGGTGGTGGGGTGGACGGGGATAGGCAGATAGCCGAACTTCTGGATGCGCTGGTTATGAGCGTCAACGATGTAGATCTCATCTAAAGGTCCTATCGCCAAGCCGGCAGGAAATTCAAATTCTCCAGGTCCTGATCCGTTTGTACCCCACTCGGTGATATAGGCCCCATTTGATGTGAACATCTCCACGCGGTGTGTGTTGCGTTCCACCACATAAACTGTTCCATGGGAGTCCACGCCAATCCCGTAGGGATCCTCAAATTGACCAGGTCCTCTCCCGAAGGATCCCCAGGAAAGAATGAAGTTGCCGCTCGAGTCGAATTTCTGGACTCGCGCGCTGATCTGGTCAGTGACGTAAACATATCCCAGATCATCAGTGGTCACGCTATCGGGATTAGTAAACTGGCCATCGCCGTAACCGCAGCTGCCCCAGGTCAGAACGAAAGTCCCATTGGTTGTGAACTTCTGCACGCGACAATTATCGCGGTCAGTGATATACACATACCCGTCAGAACTTACGGTCAGACCGTAGACATGATTGAACTGTCCATTACCCGACCCGTAAGAGCCCCAGGAGAGAATGAAGTTTCCGTTTGAGTCGTACTTTTGTATATTGCTGTTGCCAACGTCGGACACATAGACATTGCCCGCGCCGTCAACAGCGACACTGAAAGGCACAATAAATTGACCTGTGCCGCTTCCGTAGCTTCCCCACTGAAGAAGAAAATTACCCGAGGAATCAAACTTCTGAATCCGATAGTTGTCTATATCAGTCACGTATACGTTCCCGAAGTGGTCAACGGCAACGTAAAAAACACCGTTAAACTGACCAGGGCCACTCCCAGGCGTTCCCCACTGCAAGATGAACTGCGGCGGAACTTCAGCCTGACTGACCTGAGCGCCAAAAAGCGCGACCATGATGACAAAGAACAGACCTTTCATTATTCCCTCCAGAAATCCTGTCCGCGCACAATGCGTAGGCAGAAAGCTAGAGAGAAACAGAGTAGCTTTAGCAGGAAATGGGGGTTTTGTCGAGTGGCATTATAAGGGTATACTATGCCAGTTGGAACAAGGTTACAATGACTTCGTAATCATTAACCT
>CAYHYG010000034.1:0-9807 GCA_964360835.1 uncultured Gammaproteobacteria bacterium | reverse complement strand
GAGGAGTTTAGTTGTTGTTTTATTTGGGAAAAAGAGCAGAAATATTGTCTGGTGCTGTGTACAGGTTTCGGAGGGGCGTTGTTACTCTTGTGGGTGGGTTGTGTTAAAGGAAGGAGAGACAAAACAGCAGGTAGGTTTGTGCTGAGGTTGTCAGCTTTTGGTACACAGGGTTGTGCACAAGAAAGGCACGCTAGCTTTCATAAATTTTTTGCCTTAAAAGGGCGACGTCTTTTTTTATTTTTTCGTCAGCAGAGAGTTGGGTGGTAATTTTGGAATAGGCGTGCATAGCAGTGGTGTGATCTCGGCCACCTAATTCTTGGCCGATGTGTGGGTATGAGGCGTTTAATTCTTCGCGCATCAACCACATGGTTATCTGGCGCGGCACCACCAGCTCTCTTTTACGGCAGTTTCCCACTAGATCGTTAATGCTGATATCAAAAAACTCAGCCACAGTCTGGATTAATCGTTTTGGCGTTAGACCACCACGCCTAGGATTAGAGCTAAGGTTGGTAAGTAAGCCGCGAGCCGACTCCACAGTAGGCAGAGAGTTGTTGAGTTGATGAAAAGCGATAATTCTATTGAGAGCGCCCTCTAATTCTCTAATATTATCTTTAATATTTTCCGCAATTGATTGAATAATAGCTTTGTCCAAATCAAAGTTCTTTTCGGCGCATTTTGCTTGTAAAATCGCTATTCTGGTTTCCAGATCAGGAGCCGAAATATCAGCTATCATTCCCCATTCAAAACGGGAAACAAGGCGGTTTTCAATAGCCTGAATGGCTTTGGGTGGTCGGTCAGAGCTAATGATAATTTGCTTGTTGCTCTGGTGTAGGGCGTTGAAGGTATGAAAAAACTCCTCCTGAGTCTGTTCTTTACCTGCTATAAACTGAATATCATCAATCAATAAAACGTCGACGTTGCGGTAGATTTTTTTGAACTTTTCGGTTTCCCCAGACTTAATCGAAGAGACAAAGTCGTTGGTAAACTTTTCACTGTTAAGATAAAGAATTTTGTGGTGAGGGTTGTGTCCTAGGACCAAATTTCCCACCGCTTGGATCAAATGTGTCTTTCCTAGACCAACGCCACCGTAGATAAACAGCGGGTTGTATATCGTCCCTGGTTTGGAGGCCACAGCCTTAGCTGCGGCGTGAGCCAGCTCATTACCCTTACCGACAATAAAACTATTAAAAGTATATTTATGATTTAGACCGTATTTATTGTGGCTGGTCTGCGGCGTGTCGTTGACAGCGGGGCCGAGTTTTTCTTCGGTGTTACGGTTGATGGCTCGCTCTACTGGAGCTGTTTGAACAGCAACCTTATAACTTACTTTAATTTTCTGCTCGTTACCGATTAGGTTATGAAGGGCAGTAGCAATTTGTTCGTGATATTTATTTTCTAGCCAAGCTTTGGTAAAAGCATTTGGTACGCCGACAATTAAAGTATTATTTTCTCGTTCAAAAACAAAGGTATTTTTGAACCAGGTAGTAAAGTTGGCTTTGCTAATGAGGAGCTCTAACTCGCCAAGCACGGCTTGCCAGAGTTGATTGTTATCCATGGGTGATAACGATGATTACAACGTTTTTGTAATATAGCACAAGACATTTGATAACAACATATACACAAAGTTATTATCTTGTGGACAGAGTGTTTATATTCCTTTTTTTGTTTCTTGTCTAGGGTCTTGGAGAGTAATTAGTAACCAGTAACCAAAGCTGCTTACCCCATGATTATCGGTTACGAGACACAAGCTGCTTTACAAACCAACAAACATCTGTTACTTTAATCTCAATTGTATGCCGAAAAGAACCTATCAACCAAAGAAACGTAAACGATCACGGGTCCATGGTTTTCGCGCTCGCATGGCCAAACCAGCTGGTCGGAAAGTTATCAAACGTCGCAAAGCTCGTGGTCGCAAGCGTTTGACAGTTTAACCTTATGCTCCAAGCCAAGAACCGGTTGAAGACTGACAAAGATTTTCAACTATTGGCACGCCGATGTCGCTCTGAGACCATGGCTTTTTTGACTCTCAAATACAGGCCTAATGAGCTATCATATAGTCGGGTTGGTTTTGTAGTTTCTACTAAAACAGACAAAAGAGCGGTGGTGCGAAACCGTGCCAAGAGAAAGGTTAGAGAGGTTATTCGCTTAAATTGGTCCAAGATTACTACTGGTTACGACATTATGGTGATTATCAGAAAAGGCGCCGACCAAGAGGCACAAGCAGAGATTAAGGGGTTATTGGGCAACCTCCTGGAACGCGCCGCACTACTAAAATCGTGAAAAATCCCCTAAATGTTGCCATTTTAGCCTTTATCCGTCTGTATCAGAAGACGCTTTCCCCAGACACCGGCTGGCCACGCCACTTATACCCCCACGGTTACTGCCCCTTTCAGCCGCACTGTAGCGAATACTGCTATCAAGCCTTTAGTCGCTATGGCTTTCTGCGGGCACTATGGTACTCTATGAAGAGAATTTTTCGTTGTCACCCTTGGACTAGCGGTGGCACTGATCCCCTACCTTAAACCATGCAACAACTATTTACCCTACTTTTCTATCAACCGATCTTTAATTTATTGATTTGGCTTTACAACGTCATCCCTTTCAAGGATTTGGGCTTAGTTATTATCATCCTAACCGCCATAATCCGCTTGATTTTGTATCCCCTGAACAGCAAAACCATCCGTTCGCAGCGAGCCATGCAGACTATTCAGCCGAAAATGGATGCCTTGAAGCAACAGTACAAAGACAACCAAGAAGAGTTGGCCAAAGCCATGATGAAGTTGTATAAAGACGAAGGAGTAAATCCCTTTTCTTCCTGTCTACCGCTTTTGATTCAGTTTCCCTTTTTGATCGCACTATTTTATGCTTTTCAAAGCGGACTTCATAACCAAAGTTTCGATCTCTTATATTCATTTGTAGCTAACTCAGGATCTTTGAACCTGATTTCCTTTGGATTTTTGAATTTAGACAAACCAAATATCGCGCTGGCCGTAGTCGCTGGAGCAGCACAGTTTGTACAGACCAAGCTATTGATGGCCAAAAAAGCTAAGGAAGCTGCCAACACCACTAACCCGCCGGCTAATGATATGGCTACAACCATGAACAAACAGATGCTCTATGTTATGCCGGTTATCACAGTGGTTCTCGGCGCTGGTTTTCCCTCGGGCTTGGCGCTCTACTGGCTGGCGAACACGGTTTTCATGGTTCTGCAACAGTTGTTGATGATGAAAAAACAGTCCAAAGTTTAAATAGTAAAAAATCGCTAGCCGGTATGGCAGCGATTTTTTTGTTTTTTAGAATCCTCGCTGACTACCAACGATCACCTTCAGTTTGGCTGGCGCGATCTCTATCAGGGCCGGGGTTTTCATTACCAAATAACTATCGGTAATAATAGAGACTGGCTCTTCGGCTAGGCTGGTTATCTGGACTTTTTTGAAAGGCAAAACGGTTGATTTTATCGCTTTATTGCTGCCGAACCAAGCATTTTGACGAGGCGTTATGACTGCTTCCATAACACCATCAGTCGGACTTGAAGTACGGTGCTGAGGGCCAAAATTGCTGACGACTATCATATGACGCTCAGTAGTGGGTTGAATTTGAAAAGAGTCACAGCTGATCGACACTGGAGCATCAGTAATTTCAGCCGACCGCAGGAAGTAGTGGTTGTTAATCTTGCCGAGATCAAGTTTTTTGATTATTCGTCCAGAGACGACCTCGCATGCCAGATCTCGCGGTGGAATTCCTAGCATTTTTGCAATCTCACTACTAGCATCAACCGGTATTAGACCTAGGGCCACGTCCAGCTCGGCCACAACATTGATAACCTTGGTAAAAGTTTGATCATTACCGATCACCACCACCGTTTTGACCCCACCCTTCACAGCGTCTGTTATTAACTCTTTTAAATTTTTGAGAATTGATAAGCGCGCAATTTTACCTTTAATATCCAAATCAACGACCCGTTGTTCGATTTTGGTTAAGAGGGTGGCATATTTAGGATCGGTTAGGAAACTGTCGTAGACGTAGAGATACATACAAAATGCAAAATGAAAATTTCAAAATGCAAAATTTAAGATTACAAGAATCTATTATTTTTTATTTTCGGAGAGCTCGAGGGTATCCGGCATCTCAGCGCGCTCTTTGACGCCTTGCTTGTCAGCCGCCTGTGACATATTAAGTTGACCATTGATAATACCGCCGCTTTCTACTGATATCAGGGAAGCTTTGACATTGCCGATAATCTGCCCTGAACTGGTCAGATCCAGCCTTCCCTTTAACAAGACATTACCCTTGACCTTGCCGGCAATGAAAGCATTCTTGGCTTTGATTTCTGCTTCGACGATAGCGCCGGGCCCGACTGTAAGGTTGTTATTGGTGCGGACGTTACCCACCACAATACCTTCAATAACCAAGTCCCCTTCACCAGTAAAGTCCCCCTCAACCTTTACGGAGGGGCCGATAAATGTTTCAGCTGTCTTTTTATTTGAGATTTCTACGCTTTGTTTATTGAACATATTCTGACCTTAATAGTTAACCAATTCACCTATACATTAGTGGCTTTGGTGGCTATTGTCAATTTTAATTTTGAAGGGCGGTTGGACAATATATTTAACTTACGATATAGTGCTGGTGCGCAGATTTAGCCTATGAATTATATAAAAAAAGATCTATTAATGATCGTTATCACAGTTGCCTTCTTTGCAGCGGCAATGATTGGTCTGTGGTGGTATGACGGACGAAGCGGCGTACTAGACGCACTGGCTAGGCAAGCATTAGGCGCCTAAACATTTTTGTATTTGGCGCCAGACTTACTCCCTCAGGGGAGTTTTTTGTTAGCCCGGTATGCCTTCGTAGCTCAATGGATAGAGCAGATCCGTCCTAAGGATACGACGGGGGTTCGATTCCCTCCGAGGGCACCAATTAGAATATAAGTTTAGGTTCGCCCGGGGATTAACCCCGGACAGTCAGGTTGAATAACCTGGCGATTCCTAGTGGGGGCACCAACAAAAAAGAAAAACTTAAAACTTAAAGCTCGGATAGCCCATTTAGTTTTAAGCTTTTATCTTTAACCTTCCAGTTCTCGTAGTTTAATGGATAGAACGCAGGCCTCCGAAGCTTGAAGTTCAAGTTCGATTCTTGACGAGAACACCAAGTTTTGAGTAGTTTCCGCCACAGGCGGATCAGCCTTTGGCTGACAACGGATAGAACATAAGTTTCCGGAACTTAAGATAGAGGTTCGACTCCCCTCGGGGGCACCAGATATGGCAGGCGGGGATTCTTGACGAGGACAACAAAAGAAGTAAAAGTTAACAACTTAAATTTTAAAGGTGGTAGAATAAATACGTAAATAAAAAAGCTTTGAACTTTAGGTTTTAAGCTTTAATCTTTTAGTTAGACTATCTAACTATTTAAACCTTTACGCAGATCATCAAGTTTCTGACTATCTTGCAGCTCTCGGGCTGCCTGATTTGTTTGGCGCGCTACCAAGATAGCCTGCTGTAGTAACGGCAATAATTCCTGGTTAATGTCATCTTCCACCTCTGATTGCAATTGGGCTAACATAATCAGGGCATCAGCACGGTCTTGATCATTCAGTTCGCTAAGCTCATTCAAAAATTGGACAGCCGCGCTCTTATCCTTTTGTTCAATAGCCTGTTTTAATTTTTCGAGGGAGTTACTCATCGCTTCAGTCTAATAAGCAAGCGGGTTAAAAGTAATTTTTTTATCGGCGGCGTTTCCTTGTTGTCTGCCACAGTTTCAATTGTTTCACAAATAAAATCACGCATATCCTTCTCACTACGACCACCCACAGCCTTGGCGTCAATTACTTCTTTCAATTGTTGTTCCAGTTTTGAGATCGCGCTACTTCCGGGAATTTCATACGAGGCAATTTTCTCTCTGATCAGACCAGTTGCCATCTCTTCAAATTTCTTGTCAATAAAAACTTTGACTCGATCTATATCATTATAGCCCAGCGTTTCCAGTGTAGAAATATCAGCACCCTTATTAACAGTTTCTAATACAGCGTTAGCATTTTCCAAATCTTTAATACTAGTGGCTGCATCGAGCATATAATCGATTTTCTCCTGAACTTTAATCAGAAAACTCTCCCTTAGGCCGCCGGTAAGATCCATCAAATTATCTATATCACGTCGCATGTCCCAGTACTGGCGACTTTTTTCGCTTAACTCCGTTTTTAGCTCTTCAGCCCGACCAATTTTGGTACGAGTTTCTGCGACCTGTTGTCGCGTTTTATCGATATGCTCTTGAATGTCATTCAATTTTTTACGCCAGTCCATACCAAAAAGCGTCACAGCATCTTTCTGACCGGCCCTTACCTCATCTGGTAAGATAAAGCGTCCAAGAATAGGGAGGTCTAGTTTTTTTTGCAAGGCAAATTTTAAAGATACTTTTAGGCGGTCCGCACTTGAGGCAGCTTCATGGACAAATAGCTCGTTTTCCTCGTTGTCGTATGGTCGTAACTCCCTAGACTCTTTTTGGGAAGCAACAAGGTCCTTTTGCGCTTGTTCAACTGTAATTTTCGTTTGAATTCGCTCCGCCCAGCGGTTTATAGACTCTGGATCGTCGATAGCCATCTGTTCCAGACCAATGGCTATTTTTTCTTGGCCCTCTGACTCTAGTCTTACGGTTGTATCCCTAAGTATATTTGAGGATAAAGTCTTGATAACATCGGGACGAATCCTTTCTAAAGACTGAAAAGTTGTGAATAATTGCTCAATTTGACCGGCATTACTGTCATCTATCTGTATTGATTCTAATTCAGGATGTCGCTGTAAATATAAAGCAAAGCCCTTGGAGTCAAGGGCTTCGTCAATAGAAAATAGGTTCGTTTCCTTTGTGGCAATATCATGGTCAATTGTGGCTGTATTTTCATTCATATTTCATATTACAGCGCATATTGGTGATATTGTCAAATTGATATTAAAAAAAGCCCCGACCTTGCGATCGGAGCTTTGTCACCGAGTTGGTGATTGTCAGCTGGCTTTTTTGCCAGCTTTTACAGCTTTTTCCTCCTCTTCCTTCTTTTTCTTGGCTTCGGCTTGAACCAAAGCGTCTCTGGCGCGTATTCTGGGACCGATAGTAGCCCAGAAGTGTGCATTTGTCAGGGTGGCGGTGATTGTAAAGAGTAGTGCGACCGCTAGAACTAGTACCTTGGAAAGACCTATCTGTATATCTGTCAAAAGCAGCCAGTATACAGAGTAGAACAGAATAAGGGTGATGAGCGCGGCCGAAAGGAAAGCCCAGAGGCTGACGTTGCTTAGGCTGTCCTTCGCCATTTTGTATGGTGCTTTGAAGCAGGCGAACACAAGAACGGCACTGCAGACGGCTAGTTTCCAGAGAATGTCGATTAAGACATCCCAGCCGTCTTTATCGTTCCTCGGGGAACTTGTAGGAGAGCCCCGCTCAGTCTTGATGCGTTCGAACTCTCGGACACAGAGATCGATGTGCGCTCCTTTGGCCTGCACAGAGGCAGAACGCTCAGATTCCGACGGTTCATCGCGCTCTCCGGTGTTCCACCAGGCAAAGATCTGCCTAGGAGTCCAACCTTGTCGGAGTTCACGCTCTAGAACCATGGCGGCTACATTCATCTCCATGCCCGGCATGGTCGAGTCAGGAATCTCCGGAATGAATATACCGGTATAGCCCTGAAACTGAATTCTCGCAGTCTGCCAGTTCTGCGGCAGCCACTGCAGGAAGCCAATTTCCCCACTGCTGCCGACTTTCCAGCGCCCATTTCGGCCACTTTCTACTGCCTTTAGGGTTATAACCATGACCTGGACTGTAGAAAGCTGTCCTTTCGCGCTGGTGGTAGAGTCAGACTTGACTGTAACCGAAGTCGAGTCAGTACTGGCTTGGCCAATGGCTCTGTTCTTATCCTTTTTGACCTTAGGTGGGAGTTTTAGCAGGTCCACCTTCATCGTATCAATTGGCGCCTTGGTCGTGTCAACCACGGCCTTAGTGGAGTCCGCCCTTGACAGACCACCATCAGGGTCCTTTCCCTTTTGCCAGTCCGAGCGTGTGGCCATCACGACCACTCCGAGGATGGCGGCGATCGCGAGGAGAGCCGCTGGTAGGATCCACCTCCTGGTAGGACGGAAACGCTGCCACCCGGCAATTGAGGTCCTGGCGACAGGGGCAGTCAAGGGGCGCGACGGCATTGGCGGCTGAACAGGATTCAAGACAGCCGCTACCTGCTGTCTGGCCCAGAGCGTGTAAATCACGACCGCGATCACCGCAAGGGCGATAATCCCCAAAATCCCGAAAATGAAAGCAAGCACAGTAACCTCCTTGTGTATGTTAACGCGTGTTGTTTACGAACCGGCTAGAGTGGACTATCCACGCTAGAATATTATATTATATCTCTTTTAAACTGTATTGTCAATAGATAGGTCATATATTGACATATTGAATGGCATACTATATACTAGTAGGTAGTATGAGTAACGCTGAAGATCAAAAAAAGGTGATTTCTGACCACTTACACCGAATTAATGGTCAGATTGAGGCTATTGAACGCATGATCAATGAGGAGCGGACCTGTGTGGACGTACTACAGCAGATCCGTGCGGCGCGCTCTTCTCTGGGCTCTATTGAGAAACAGTTGGCGACGTCTGAATTATTAGGTTGTTTGCCAGCGGATCAAGAAGCGGGTAAAGTGGAAAAACTTGTGGGGACATTGCTGGATTAGTAATCAGGATGAATTGATAGAAGTTTCTAATTTCGTATTACTAATTCACACTGCGAATTACCAATTACTAATTACTTTTTAGAATTAACAAACATATGGCATTAGAGATCACCGATACAAATTTTCAGACAGATGTCGAAAAATTTGACGGCATTGTTTTAGTCGATTTTTGGGCTACGTGGTGTACGCCGTGTAAAATTCAAGGTCCTATTGTGGAACAGTTGGCAGAAGAGCTAAAGGCAAATGCGAAAATACGTATCAGCAAGCTTAATGTTGATGAGAATCCGGTGGTTTCAGAAAAGTTTCAGATATTAAGCATTCCGACTTTAAAAATATTCAAGAACGGAGAAATAGCAGCTGACATGGTGGGTTTACAAAGCAAGGAAGCTTTGTTATCCAAAATTAAGGAGCTAGCGTCATGAAGAGTTACGACATTGTCATTGTTGGTGCCGGGCCGGCTGGTATGACAGCGGCCATCTATACCAGTCGACGCGCTTTATCAACGTTGGTAGTCTCCAAAGATATCGGCGGACAAGCAGCAGCCACGGACGTGATAGAAAATTATCCGGGTTATGAAACTGTCGGCGGTTTCGATTTGATGCAGAAGTTTATGGAGCAGGCGCAGAAGACCGGCGTTGAGTTTGTTAGTGGCGAGGTGACGAAAATTGAGAAAAGCGGTGAGGAGTATCTGGTCTCGACCGCCACGGAACAGTATCAGGCCAAGGCTTTGATATTGTCTTTTGGATTGACACCACGCGATCTAGATGTACCGGGAGAAAAGGAATTGATGTACAAAGGCATCACGCATTGCGCCACTTGTGATGGCCCGTTATTTAAAGGTAGAGATGTGGTCGTAGTAGGCGGCGGCAATGCAGCTCTCGACGCCATTGATTATATGGCCAAGATTTCCAACAAAGTGTACGGTCTGGTGCGAGGAGAAAAATTCAAAGGTGAACAGATTTTGATTGATAAAGCCATACAGGCACCCAACGTGGAAATTTTATTCGGAACCAAAGTCAAAGAAGTCAAAGGTACAAATCGCGTAGAATCAATTATTGTTACGGCTGCTCGACAGGAGGATGCGATAACCGACAAGG
>CAYHYG010000033.1:9567-10221 GCA_964360835.1 uncultured Gammaproteobacteria bacterium | reverse complement strand
CCATAGCTACTTGGCTAAAACGTTACGCCCTGTTCCATTTGACTAGGGATGCCCCGACTCAGAGGTTCCGGTCCATAACCTCGAAGTAACTCCTCTGTCTCCTGCGTAGAAACTAATTTAATATAACCGAACTTCCTAACGTCGTTAAAATATAAAGCTGAAGTATCGTCAAAATGAAATTCCGCCAAGGTAAACTTGTTGGGAACTTCCGTGACATTAACTATCGGATGACCGCCGACAAATAACTTGTTGGCCTTTGGCTTATAGACCAGCTGACCGGTCATCTTGAGATGAATCAGGAGATGATTATCACCTTGCAGACGAAAAATAAGCAGCTTTCCACGCCGATCTATGGTCTGAATCCGTTTGCCTTGCAAACGCCTGCCCATGGCCGAATCTAGACGTTTGCTAGGACTCAACCGCACACGTTTAAATCGTCGTCCATGCAACGGACGTAAACCTCGTACGATAGTTTCTACTTCTGGCAATTCCGGCATATTATATGAGAGAAGTGCCGGACATTTCTTCGGGACGTTTCAAGCCCAATATTTTCAGCACGGTGGGTCCGACATCAGCCAAGACTCCAGCCGAAACTGCCTGACTGAGATCAATGCCACTAACTCCACCAACCACATTTTTGCCTTCCCAAGCTTT
>CAYHYG010000033.1:0-9557 GCA_964360835.1 uncultured Gammaproteobacteria bacterium | reverse complement strand
TGATTGGAGTGTTCCTTGTCAATGATACCGGTCTGCAGATCAAATAGTGACTCCGCATTTCCGTGATCAGACGTCACGATGACAGCTCCTTCATATGACAGAGCCACATCCACAATTTTACCAACAGCGTCATCAAGAATTTCCACCGCCTCAATAGTTGCCTGTAAATTTCCTGTATGTGCTACCATATCGGCGTTAGCAAAATTAACCACAATAAAATCGTATTTAACCTCACGGATCTCAGAAATTACTTTGGAAGTAATCTCACGAGCGCTCATGGCCGGCTTCTGATCATAAGACGAGACTTTGAGCGAAGGAATAAGAGTATGATCTTCATTAGGAAGAGCCTTTTCCTGACCGCCATTAAAAAAGTAAGTCACATGAGCGTATTTTTCCGTTTCAGCCACGTGCAATTGTTTTAGTCCAGCATCACTGATTACCTTGGCCACCGGCGTTTCTACTGACTGCGGCGGAAAAGCCACCGACAAAGGCAAATCCCGTTCATACTCTGTCATGGAAACAAAAACTAAGTTCCTCATATACTCACGCGGAAATTTATCGAACCCCGGCAGTACCAGCGCCTTAGTCATCTGGCGGGCACGATCAGGACGAAAGTTAAAAAATATGACGGCATCATTATCTTGAATCTTGGCCACCGGTTTATCTTTGTCTGTAATCACCACCGGTTCAAACTGCTCATCATATACTTGGCGCTCATATGAAGCGTTAATAGCAGCTTCCGGATCCGCAAAATATTCTTTGCTCTCACCTTCGACCATGGCTTTGTAAGCTTTGGCTGTGCGCTCCCAGTGATTATCCCGATCCATAGCATAGAAACGTCCTGACAAGGTGGCAATTTTGCCGACACCGATCTGTTTCATGCGCTCTTGCAATTTGTTGACAAAATTTCCAGCACTATTGAATGGCGTATCGCGTCCGTCCAAGAATACATGGACAAAAACGTTTTTAATCCCTTGCTCGGCGGCTAATTCCAACAAAGCATAGAGATGTTCGTGATAACTGTGCACACCGCCGGAGCTGACCAGACCAATCAAATGCAGTGAACTGCTATTTTCTTTGGCTTGCTGACAAGCGGACAAGAGAGCTAAATTAGAATAAAATGTTCTATCAAAAATAGCGCGACTGATACGAGGTAAGTTCTGATATAAAATACGCCCAGAGCCCATAGCCAAATGTCCGACCTCGGAGTTACCATTTTCTCCCCAGGATAAACCGACCGATTCCCCTGCCGCCTGCAGAGACATTGTCGGATACATAGTCATGTAGCGATCTAGGTTTGGCGTCTTGGCCAATGAAATAGCATTAGCTCGCGATTCGGGTGCTATACCCCAACCATCCAAAACTATCAGTACCAAAGGTTTTGGTCTCGGAAACGATTCCATTACTTATTTTTTTCCTTTCTTAATTAACAAACTTTTGCCGGTCATCAACTCTGGTTGCTGTATCTGTAAAATTTCCAAAATGGTCGGGCCAATATCACCTAGGACTCCATTCTTACGTAAATTTACTTTGGCACCGCTCCGAACCAAAATAAAAGGCACCGGATTACCGGAATGCTCCGTATCAGGCAGACCAGTCTGACGATCGGCCACCTCCTCGGCATTTCCATGGTCTCCGGTGACGATAGCCACACCGTCTCGTTGTAACACGGCCGGAATAAGACGAGCCAAAGCTTTGTCGACTACCTCCACGGCTTCAACTGTAGCCGATAAACTACCGGTATGCGCAATCATGTCAGCGTTGGCGATATTCATAACTACGAAATCATGTGTTTTTTGTTCGATAGCTTTAAATACCTTATCAGTCATCAAAGGTAAACTCATCGCCGGATTGACTTCGTAATGTTTGAGGTCAGGCGAACGCACAATGACACGGTCTTCATTAACTACAGGGTCAGCATAACCACCGTTAAAAAAGTATGTTACATGAGCGTATTTCTCGCTTTCGGCAATAGCCAGCTGACGATACCCTTTGAGAACCATAGGCAAGGTTTCGGTCAGGTCACGACTTGGGAAAGCGGTAATAACTTGCCCAAGATCAGGTCCAAAGTCAGTCATAGCCACAAAGAATACATTTTTCAAAACCTTTTCGCGTTTGAAGGAATGCTTGTTGGCCGTCTCGAAATTTTGTTGCACAAAAGGTTTACACAATTGACGGGCTCGATCAGAACGCAGATTAAAAAATACCACCGTGTCATTATCTTTCAGAAGTCCTACCGGTTTATCCTGATCGTCAATCATGATAGTCGGCTGGATAAATTCATCACTCTCTCCCCGCTGATAAGCGTGGTCGATAGCCTCTGCGGCCGAATGTTCTTTGATACCCTGACCCAAGAGTATAGCGTTATACGCCTTTTCGGTACGAGTCCATTCTTTTTTGCGATCCATACCATAGAACCGTCCCATGATAGTGGCCATTTTAGCGTAGTGAGAGAAGAATCCACCATAGGCAGAGAATATTTTTTTAGCTAGCTTGGGTGGACTGTCGCGACCGTCGGTGAATAAATGCAGATAGACATTCTTGATGTTGCTGTGCTTGAAAAGAGTAATCAGAGAAATCAAATGATCCGGGTCAGAGTGTGCACTCTGATCAGCTGTGAATAAACCGATTAGGTGAACGTCTGATTTATGCTCGGTAGCGTGACGCACCGCTTGGATGAAAGCTGGATTGCGAAAAAAAGTGCCGTTATTAATTGATCGGGAAATGACCACCGAATCCTGCTCCACGATGCGTCCGGCGCCAATGTTCATATGTCCGGCTTCAGAGTTGCCATCCTGCCCAGGAGGCAAGCCGACATACTTAGAATGGGCCTTGAGCGTAGTATAAGAATATTTCTTGACCAATGATTTATAGAATGGTAGATGCGCTAAAGTAATAGCATTACCAGGACCGGCCGGAGCCACACCCCAGCCGTCCATAATAATCAGAACCATCAGTTGCTTATCAGACACTACCATACAATTCCTGTTCAATAGCTAATAACCGGTTATATTTAGCGGAACGCTCACCTCTGGCCACCGAACCGGTCTTGATAAATTCAGCCGCCGTACCTACAGCCAGATCAGCAATGAACGTATCAATAGTTTCTCCGCTACGATGAGAAATGACTACTTGATATTTGGCTTTACGAGCCAGACGGATACAATCGAGCGTCTCGGTCAGGGTACCGATTTGATTCGGTTTCACCAAAATAGTATTGGCCGCTCCTAATTCAATGCCTTTTTGCAAGCGCGTGGGATTGGTAACAAATAAATCATCACCAATTACTTTGACATTAGGCGCTGAAGCCTTCAGATCTTTAGTCAGACTAACCCAAGCATCCCAGTCGTCTTCGGCCAAAGGATCTTCCATGGCCAAGATCGGGTAAAGGCTGAGCAGGCGTTTCATATACTGGATAAACTCCGTGCTCGTAAACTCGCTGTTCTCCAGAGCCAGATGATAGATGCCTTTTTGCTGATCATAAAAAACTGATGAGCCAGCGTCCAGTCCAAGAAAAATATCACCGCCCGGCTTATAACCGGCATCCTGAGCCGCCTGCATAATATATTGAAAGGCTTGCCCATGACTTTCCAGATTGGGCGCATAACCGCCTTCGTTACCTAGATCAGTATCACGTTTATCCTGTCTGAGTAGTCGTCCTAGAGCTTGAAAGATTTCGCTACCGGCCTGTAATCTACGGTGAAAACTTTCTGGCTGTGTCGGTATGACCCAGAATTCTTGTATATTTAGATTAGTACTAGCATGTAATCCACCGTTAAAGAAATTCATCAGCGGTATCGGTAACTGATACTGTTTCTGCCCATATAAGTCTCCTAGATATTGATATAATGGCTGATTGAGGCAACGGGCGGCTACCCGAGCGCAAGCCAGAGAAACTCCCAGGATGGCGTTGGCGCCCAATCGGGATTTATTGACGGTGCCGTCGAGCTCACGCATGATCTGGTCAATCTTGGACTGGTTGAGTACGCGAACTCCTTGCAGAGCTTTCTGCAATTCTGTTTCTACATTCTTTTTGGCTTGCAGGACACCTTTGCCGTTATAACGACTCTTATCTCCATCGCGCAATTCATGAGCTTCAAAACGGCCAGTGGAAGCTCCGGATGGAACAGCTGCTTTGGCCGCCAGACCACTCTGGAGTTCAACAGTAACTTCAATGGTCGGTTCACCGCGGGAATCCAATATTTCCTCCGCAGATAGTTTCTTGATGCTATCAGGCATGAGGGTTAATTTATTTCGTAGGTCAGAGAGACATTAATGTAAACTTCATTGGTACCCGGATTAATAGTCGGTTCTGGCGCGGGGACTCCTCCACCCATGCCCATAACCGCTTTGTCAGCGTAATATGGATAGGGAGGATTAACGGTTGAAGGTGACTCGCTGTAATTCATAACCTTACCCAGTTTTAGACCGGTATTCTCCGCAATAGAGCGAGCGCTAGCTTGAGCTTTTTTAATTGCTTCAGCTCTGGCCTGTGCCAGATACGTTTCCTGATTATCAACGGTGAACTGCAAACCACCGACTTGATTTAATCCATTTTCTGCTGCCAAGGCCAACAAACTCTCCGCCATGCTCATATTCTCACCGCGGAGCGTGACTTCCAAATTCTGACTAACCGTATAACCACGGATGGTCTGACGACCTTCAAAATAGTTGTACTCCGGATAGACTGAGTAGTTGCTGGTCTTGATATCCTTCTTGTCGATAGTCTTATTTTCCAGAACTTTCATAAAAGCGTTCATCTTGTCGACGTTATCTTTCTGGGCTTCAGTTACCGTCGGTTTGGTCACGGTGTAACCAAAACTCAATTTGGCCACATCCGGGACAACCGAAACTCTGGCTTCACCAGAAACGTAGATTGATCGGGTAAAGTCAGGCGATTTGCCGATGAAACCATATTCTTTAATTTTATTGATTCCTCCCATGATTAGGAAGAATGTACCAGCTAGCGCCAAGAGGGCGAATGCCCCGCTGGCATTTTTCATTTGTTCATTCATATATTTTTATTAAATTATTTTTTAATTAATTGTTGAAGTACTGGAAGTTTAGGATTCTCCAAGAGTGCCAGCATCGCGCCGCCGCCGGTAGAGACAAAATGTAAGCGGTCCTCGAGTCGTGACTGTAAAACTGCTTTGACTGTCTCTCCGCCGCCGACATAGTCTTCGGACTTATGCGCCGCCAACTGCTCAATTAGTTTCCGTGTACTCCAGGCATAACGCTGGTCTTCAAAATAGCCCAAGGGTCCGTTCCAGATCACTGTCTTAGCTTTTTTCAAAATTGCCGCATAGAGCTCTACGGTATCAGGTCCTAGATCATAGATAATTTCCGAGGCCCGCACTTTGCCTATAGCTGTTATACGGCTCTTGGTTTTGAGAGAACTAGCCACGCGAGCATCGACCGGCAACCGCAATTTATTATCCATCAAATAGCCGTCCAAGGCCTTAACCTCTCTATCTACTAACGAACGGCCGATGTTAACATTACGGGCCATCAAGACATTATTGGCCAGAGCTCCACCCAAAAGCACATAATCCACCCTATCTAGCATCTTTTTGATCAGACCAATCTTACTGCCAATCTTACTGCCACCCATGACAGCCACGATCGGCCGCTTGGCTCTGGACAGTAAATTATAGAGGTTTCTGACCTCATATTCAAGCAAAAATCCGGCATAACTTGGCCTATATTTGGTGATGCCATAGGTTGAGGCGTGTTTACGCTGAATCACGCCAAAAGCGTCATTAACGTAATAATCGCCCAAGGCCGCCAATTGCTTACTAAACTGCGGGCTATTGCTCTCCTCGCCTTTGTGCCAACGGAGATTTTCTAGCGCTACCACTGTCCCTGGCTGTAATTTATGACTGAGACGGAGCCATTTTGTTACCGGATAATCCCAGACCTCTATCGGCTGACCGAGCAGCTGGGCAAATTTCTTGACCACTCGTTTCATACTAGTCGCGGCATCACGTCTGCCGTCAGGACGACCAAAATGAGATAAAATAATCACCGACCCGCCGCGTTCGGTGATATATTCGACGGTATGGATGGAAGCACGCAATTTCCATAAATCAGTAGACCCCAAATGTCCATCTTTGATCGGCGCGTTGAGATCGACGCGAACCAAAAATCGCTTACCTTTTACTTCTTTGATATCTTTGATCGTTCGCAGTTTCATGATTGCCAAGCGTCAATGTACGTAACGTCGTCCTCTGCCGCCAGCCGACACAAGACGCGGTAATCTGCTTCCGCCACCAGATAATCAAAAATCCAAGTTTCCGGTTGCATCATCACTCCCAATCTTTGATATTTATTGACCGTAGCTTCATCCGGTTTTTGGCGCAGACTGACAATCAACTTGATAGCGCCACTCTCCCCGATCGCCATCTGATTCAGACGTGGACTAATCTTGGTGCTGTTGCATTTGAGCTGATCAGCTACTTTGGCAGTGGGTAAAGGAGTATTGGCATGGGGAAACCAAAAGGTAATGATGGCCACGGCAATCAAGATAAAGGCCAGCAACAAGAACGCTGGATTATTGAGAATTTTGGTTAGCATAAAAAAGCCATTTCTGGCTTTATTATAGCATAAATTTCAATCTTTCGTTACGAATGGTAGTTAAGCTGAGAGCTTCATAACTAAGAAGACGTCATAAGACCAAACCTTAGGCGCAAACTAAAACTTGGGTCAGTAATTAGTTAATGGAAGGGTCGTCACAATAACTCACTTAATCTTTCGTAATTGCAAAAACGACATATAACCAGTTGATATCCCAAAAACACCCCAAGCATGAAATGCGACCCCAATATAATCCTCCAATGCTACCAAAATAAAAATATCCAATAGATATAAAACGGAACCTACAACAAACGGCCACCGCTTACCTTTTATCGCACGCCAGCCAAAAAATACGAAGCAACCTGATATTGCTATGGAAAAAATAGAAGCGAGAATAAAATATTCAGGGTGGTCATAACCAATGACATCTAATATTGTCGTTATGCCAAGCCCTATAACCATTCTCCATTCTGATCCCATATATAAGACAATTGTATTTACCACCGAAAGTCCCCCTATCCAAAAAAACCACAGCGCACCTGATTTAAAGCTGCGTAAAAGTCGGGCCTGATCCTTAGTCTCTTTTGGTTTGGGCCCTATCTGGGCTGTTAAGAGCTTTTTTATCTCCATAATTAAAGTCTGTTTTTGGTTTATATGATCGTAAGATCAACTATAAGATCTTTCTAGATTGATGCGATTTTTAAATACTCCCTTTTGAATTCATCATAGTTACTAAAATACAACTCCTTGATCTGGGACTCTCGAATAATCCTGTGCAGCCTTTTTCGTTCTTCAAGGTAATTAAGGTTCTGCCCTGTTTCCATTCTTTCAATGATAAAAAGCTCGACCAGAAAATCAGGACTTTGCTTAAGCTT
The DNA here is from genome assembly GCA_964360835.1 of uncultured Gammaproteobacteria bacterium. Lineage (GTDB taxonomy): Bacteria > Patescibacteriota > Patescibacteriia > UBA1558 > 2-01-FULL-52-15 > CAYHYG01. Next base: position 2,109 of record CAYHYG010000033.1, on the reverse strand, counting down.
CTCGTATCCTTCAAATGAGGTAACTTGATTAATTAGATCAAAGAGATCATTAATAACTTCAGTATAATATTGAAGATTTTTAAGGCTCTCAGTGGTTGCCTTTGACCCCTCTAATCTACCAGAAATAATATCTAATAGCCATTTCTTGAATTCATCTTGATTATAATCATTCATAATTTATTTCTTAATCTTATCAATTAGGTTCCATGGGAAATGTTTAATCTGAATATTGCCTATAGTAATATCAATGTGCGGTAATTTAATATTTTCACCCAAAACTCTGATATCGTGAAAATCTGATGCAATTAATCTCGTGTCACGATACTTTGCCGATTTAGAGAAATCTCTAATTGAGACACCTACGCCCTTGGCTCCAGACATATAATCAACACTCACCCCAAACCTCTCACCCTTTAATCCTACTGATGCTCCCTTTTGATAGGCGCTCACACTACCGGATTTAGCGGCAACTGTTGATAGCAACGCCGTATCCATAGCCGCTCCACCAACAGTCAACCCCTGCTCATAGTCACTTAAATTCATGAATTCTGTGTGACCAATTTGCAGTCCTCTACTAATTTCACCAAGCGTCTGGGCGGAGCTTCAAATCACTATCCTTCATTATTTTTTAACTCTTTAGCTATCTCTTTATCAAAATTTTTATTTATGATACTATCGTTTCCCAACGCATCGATAAAAACTTTCTTTATTATCTCTTGAATCTTTTTTTGATCAAATATATTCTTTGTTTTCACAAGTAATTCAGAAATTTCTTGATCATATTCATCAAAGGGCGCACCACCAGATACCAAACCTGCGGGATCTATTCTATTTACAATTTCTCTTAACCTCTTGAATTCAGCCAGATATTTTCTCTTTAGATTATTATTCATTTTTTATGAGATTTAATATTGACTTAATTGTTTCATTAAACTCTTTATAAGTATAGGCAGTGACGATCTCTTTTGCCCGCGTCAATACAATAACTGCTTTCTGTGATAGATATAATGTTTTGCCGCCCTGCTGGGCTAAGTTTAATAATGGTGTCTCCAACGTTTGCTTAATAAACTCTGGTTTTACGCCTCGTCCTGCGATTTGATTTATTCCATGGCGAGTGAATCCACCTATATCTTTTATGGATATTGGGTTTAACTTAGACACAGTGCCTAGTTTGCCAAAGCTCGTGCCAATCGGTATTGAACTATCCTCTGTAACTATTGAACTCCCGACAGCACCTACTGCAGTCGCGCCAGTAAATATCGTTGGTAAAGCAGAATATCCTGCAGACACAGCGCTCGCAGGAAAAGCTGCTGCAAAAGCCGCTCCTCCCACCACCCCAGCCACAACTCCAGTTGCCACCGGATGATCCATAGCATTCTTCCAGACGCGGAGCTGAATTCGGAGTTGGGTCTTCTAGGGAGAGTTGTGAGGCATCGGTGGATTCAACGTCTGGGCTAAGGAGAGTTTCGTCGGTTAAGGTGACGATGGATTCTGGAGTGATAATAGCTTCGGTGGATGTAGCAATAGGATCGGGTTCAATAGGTATAATAGGTTCAGGGCTAATAGCTTCATCGGTAGTCGTATCTAAAGGAAGAATCTCAGCAGGCTCCGCCAAAAGTTGCTCTAAGATATTCTCATCAATACTCTGAATACTTACTTTGTTTCCGGTTTCTAATACCTCATTTCTAATTTCTGCTTCAACACTTTGACCTTCGTTACTGTTTTCGTCCAAAGGACGATCCGCCTCGGGCGGAAGATCTTCGATATTAGAATTTAGAGTTTGTTCTTCATCAACCGGTTCAATGTCTAATACTGGCACAGGTAACTTCCCTGGCGCCGGTTCAATAATCGGCTCAATGATAGTCGGCGCTCCCAACTCAGGATCAGGACAATCTTCGGGATGTCCTTCACAACCTGCGGTAGATAATCACTCAATTCGGTGATAGTACCGGAAGTATTGGTTACCAAGGCACTAGAACCCAGGTGAGGATGTCCTTCACAACCGGTACCGGGAGGCGCGACGTAGACTAAGGTGTGTTTCTTGATGCGCTGATTGGTGTGGTCGTAGAGATACTCGGTGTAATCAGCCGAATTATAGCGGCGCGAATA
>CAYHYG010000032.1:0-11239 GCA_964360835.1 uncultured Gammaproteobacteria bacterium | reverse complement strand
TGTTTGAAGACCAGCGTGATGCATCCTTCGGGATCGCGCTGCATGGAAGATTGCTGTACGGCTTTGGCCTTGCTTTTCAGCTTGGTCTTGGCCGAAACCATGAAAAACTCTTCTAGTTGTGGCCGCATCAGTTGATGCAGTTGCGTGGCATGCTCCACTTTTTGCTTCCATTTGCTCTCTTCCCGCTCGTTTTTCCATTTAGTAGGCTTGGTCAGTACCGGAGGTTCCTGTAGCTCCTGATAATGGTCAACCAAAATTTGATCGCGTGGAAAAGATTGACTTCATGGATGTGGCACCCAATCAAATTATTTCTATCGGTACTTCATTAATTCCTTTCCTCGAACATGATGACGCCGTCCGTGCTCTGATGGGTACCAACATGCAACGTCAGGCTGTCTCAGTTATCAAACCACAGGCGCCTGTCGTTGGCACCGGTGTCGAGTTCCGCGCAGCCAAAGATTCTGGTCAAGTGGTCGTCAGCAAAGAAGCTGGCGAAGTCACCGCTGTCCAGGGAGACATGATCCAGGTCAAAGGTGAATCCGGTTCAGTCAGCTATCCTCTCGGTAAATTTATGCGCTCCAACGGTTTCACCAGTATGAACCAGAAGCCGATTGTGAATAAGGGCGAGATGATCAAAGCCGGACAGGTCCTAGCCGATGGCGCCGCTACAGATCAGGGAGAATTAGCGCTCGGTCAAAATGTTCTGGTGTCTTATATGTCCTGGGAAGGTGGTAACTACGAAGACGCTATCCTGATTTCTGAACGTGTCATCAAAGAAGATCGTTATACTTCCATCCATATTGAAGATTACTCTGTCGATGTCCGTGATACCAAGCTGGGACCGGAAATCGTAACCAGAGACATTCCTAATATTTCTGAAGAAAAATTAAAAGACCTTGATGAAGAAGGTATTGTCCGTATCGGCGCCAAGTTGACCGCCGGCGATATCTTAGTCGGAAAGATTACTCCCAAAGGTGAGAGTGAGCTATCAGCTGAAGAAAAATTGCTGCGCGCTATCTTCGGAGAAAAAGCCAAAGACGTCCGTGACTCCTCACTTTATCTCGAGCATGGTGAACACGGCAAAGTTATCGATATCAAAATTTTCTCTCGCGATAACGGCGACAAGTTGCCAGCCGGAGTTATCAAGACTATCCAAGTCACGGTTGCTCAAATCCGCAAGATCCAAGTTGGTGACAAGATGGCTGGTCGTCACGGTAACAAAGGCGTCATTTCCCGTATCGTACCTGAATCTGATATGCCCTTCCTACCTGATGGTACACCAATCGACATTATTCTGAATCCTCTGGGCGTCATTTCCCGTATGAACCTTGGGCAGCTACTGGAAACCCACTTAGGCCTAGCCGCTCATGCTCTGGGTTACAAAGTCGCCTCTCCTACTCTCAATGGTGTGTCGGCGGATAAAATAAGAGAAGAGTTACGCAAGGCCGGTTTCCCTGAGGACGGTAAACTACAACTAGTAGATGGTCGAACTGGCTTACCGTTTGAAAACAAAACGGTCGTCGGTTATTCCTATATGTTGAAGCTTAATCACTTAGTTGAAGACAAGATTCACCAACGTTCCATCGGACCATACTCGCTGGTTACTCAGCAGCCACTGGGCGGTAAAGCCCAATTCGGCGGACAGAGATTCGGAGAAATGGAAGTCTGGGCGCTCGAAGCTTATGGTGCCGCTCATACCTTGCAGGAAATCTTGACGATTAAATCCGATGATATTCAGGGTCGTTCCAAAGCTTATGAGTCTATCATTAAAGGTGAAGCAATTGATAAATTAAATATCCCAGAATCATTCAATGTATTGATCAAAGAGCTGAAGGGCTTAGCCCTTGAGGTCGAACTCTTGAAGGATGGCAAAAACGTGGAGGAGCTTGAAAAAAAAGCCGCACGTAAAGCAGCCGAAAAAGGATAAGAATTAATTCACTCTCATCATTTCTATGCCTACACCCTCTACAACCAGAACCACTATCTTCACTCCCGAGCCCAATCAGCACACGATTGAATTCGATGCCATCCGTTTACGCCTAGCCTCCCCAGCTGACATTCACCGCTGGTCATCAGGCGAGGTCCTGACACCGGAAACAATCAACTATCGTACGCAGAAACCGGAACTCGATGGTCTCTTCTGTGAGAAAATTTTCGGTCCTTCCAAAGACTGGGAATGTTATTGTGGTAAATATAAACGCATCCGTTACAAAGGTATTGTCTGCGACAAATGCGGAGTCGAAGTTACTCGCAGTGCCGTACGTCGTGAACGTATGGGTCATATCAATCTAGCTACTCCGGTTTCTCACATTTGGTTTCTACGCGGCGTACCGTCCAAGATCGGTCTCGTACTCGATCTGTCTGTCCAAGATCTGGAGAAAGTAGTTTACTTCGCCAATTTCATTATTACCAAAGTTGACGAAGCGGCCCGACTGGAAACTGTCGAACAGATCAAAAATGAATTAAAGATCAAACGCAAGCAAATTGAAAATGAACGCGATCAACGTCTGACTGAAGTCAACAAAAAGAAGAATCAAATGTTGACCGAAGGCAAAGACGCCAAGATCGTGGAAGAGATGATCCAAGAACAAATCACCAAAGTTGAAGCTGGCATAGCGGAAAAAATGAGCGCTCTGGATGAAGCTGCCGATACAGCGCGCAAGGAATTACGTGAAATTAAAGTAATGGAGATCATTTCTGAAAGTAAGTATCAGGATCTGTCATTAAAATACGGTCACGTTTTTGAAGCTAGTATCGGTGCTGAAGCAATTCAATTCCTCTTGACCCAGATAAATCTCAAACACCTGGTCAAAGAACTAGAAGCTCAATCCGAGACTTGTCCGCCAGCGCAGAAGAAAAAGGTGGTCCGCCGCTCCCGTCTAATCAAGAGTCTGATTGCCAATGACCTTCGGCCGGAGTGGATGATCTTGAGTGCTATCCCAGTTATCCCGCCAGACTTACGGCCAATGGTACAGCTCGACGGCGGTCGCTTTGCTACTTCGGACTTGAATGACCTCTATCGTCGCGTCATCAACCGTAACAATCGTCTGAAACGTCTCCAAGAGCTAAACGCGCCTGAAGTCATCCAACGCAATGAGAAGCGTATGTTACAAGAAGCTGTCGACGCTCTGATCGATAACAATGCCCGCCATGGTAAGACCGTTACTGCCTCGACTGGACAAAAGAGAATGCTCAAAAGTATTGCCGATATGCTCAAAGGTAAGCAGGGTCGTTTCCGTCAAAACCTCTTAGGTAAACGTGTCGACTACTCAGGTCGTTCCGTCATCGTCGTCGGCCCGAACTTAAAGCTGGGTCAGTGTGGTCTGCCGAAAAAAATGGCTCTGGAGATTTATCGTCCATTTGTCATCGCACAGTTGATTGCCAAAGAACTCGTCCATAACGTCCGCAGTGCCAACCGTTATATCGATGAAGGACACGAGGAAGTCTGGGATATCCTAGAATCAATTACCAAAAACTCACACGTTTTACTTAACCGCGCTCCTACTCTGCATCGTCTCGGTATCCAGGCTTTTCAACCGGTCTTGATCGAAGGTAAAGCTATCCAAATTCACCCATTAGTTTGTAGCGCTTTCAACGCTGACTTTGACGGTGACCAGATGGCTGTCCATCTGCCTTTGACTGAACAAGCCAAAAGTGAAGCGGCCGAACTGATGTCTGCTACTAAAAACTTATTGAAACCAGCTACCGGCGAACCGATCACCACACCAAGTCAAGATATCGTCTGGGGCTCGTTCTATCTGACGTATCTACCAGAAGGTAGTGAGGCCAAAAAATTCTTTGCCGATAGCGATGAAGCCGAGATGGCTTATAAGCTTGATAAAATTGGTCTACAGCAACCGATTCTGATCCGTATCGATGGTACACGATTAACCACAACTGTCGGTCGTCTGATCTTTAATCAGATGCTACCCGCCAAATGGAGCTTCATCAACGAGAGCATGAATCAGAAACTACTGAAAAAAATTGTCTCGGAAGCCATGACTTCCCTGCCTCACCCGGAAGTTGTTGAGTTGCTCGATAATATCAAAGCTACGGCTTTCAAATATATCACCTCCTCTGGTATGTCCTGGGGTATGGGTGATATTCCACAGCTAACGGAAAAAAATGTCATTATCAAAGAAGGTGAGGCTTTGGTTGAACAAATCCAACAGCAATATAACGATGGTCTCCTAACTGACAAAGAACGTTACATCAAAGTAATCGAAACCTGGAACATTATCAAAAACCGAATCTTTGAAATGTCCAAACAAATTTTCAAACCAACCAGCTCCGTTCATGGCATCATCGAATCCGGTGCTCGCGGTACTTGGGCTCAGATGATTCAAATCATGGGTATGAAAGGTTTGGTCAATAACCCAGCCGGTGACATTATCGAGTTGCCGGTCAAAGCTAACTTTCAAGAAGGTCTCGATGTCCTGGAATACTTCATTTCAACTCACGGTACTCGTAAAGGTCTGTCAGACACTGCTTTGCGTACTGCCAATGCTGGTTATCTGACTCGTCGTCTCGTCGATGTTTCTCAGGATGTGGTTATCAGTGAGCCGGACTGCAACGATACAGAAGGATTCCTCTTAACCAAGGTGGAGACCGAGGAAATGAATGAAACCCTGGCTCATCGTCTCTTGGGTCGCTTCTTAGCTGCTGATATCAAAGATGCCAAAGGTAAGGTAGTGGCCAAAAAAGACGACCTCATCACTCCTGATATTGAGAAAAAAATTGCCGCCGCTGACCCAGTACAAGCCTTGATCCGCTCAACCTTAACCTGTAAATCGGTCCGTGGCGTCTGTCAGAGTTGCTATGGTTACGAATTGGGACGTAACATAGTTGCTCCGATGGGTACAGCTGTCGGTATTATTGCCGCGCAGAGTATCGGTGAACCTGGTACTCAGCTGACTATGAGAACTTTCCACACAGGAGGAGTAGCTGGCGAAGATATTACTCAAGGTTTACCTCGCGTGGAAGAATTATTTGAATCACGCACACCAAAGAAAAAGGCCATCATCTCTCCTCTAGCCGGTCAAATATTAATTGAAAACGAAAACCTCGGTATCAACAAAAATCGTCTGGTCAAGATCAAACCTTCAGAAGGCACCGCTGCCACTTACGATCTACATATTGATGACAATGTGAAAGTTGAAGATGGTCAAGAAGTCAAAAAAGATCAGGTGCTGATGGTCCGTGAACACGAAGAACTTGTCAGTCCTATGAATGGCATTGTCAAATTATCCAAGAAGGAACTCCAAGTCGCAGGCCGTAAAGATGAGATGGTAGATGTCATCATCCCAGCTGGCTTCGTGCTCTGGGTCAAACAAGGAGATCTGGTCACAGCCGGACAATCTCTGACGGAAGGTAGTATTGATCTGCATGAACTCTACCGCCTACAAGGCATGCTGGCCGTACAGAAATATCTGATCAAAGAAATCCAATACATCTACTCCACTCAGGGTCAAAAATTAAATGACAAGCACATCGAGTTGATCGCTCGTCAGATGTTCTCCCGTGTTTATATCAAGGACGCTGGTGAAACAGAATTGCTCCCAGGTGAAATCGTGACCCATACCCAATTTGTCGAAGCCAATAACAATATCAAAGGTAAGAAGGCCCAAGGTGAATACCTACTACTTGGTATTACCAAAGCTTCTCTGGCCTCTGATTCTTTCCTCTCGGCCGCCTCTTTCCAAGAAACCACACGCGTCCTAGTCGACGCTGCGGTCACCGGTAAAATTGATGCTCTACGCGGTTTGAAAGAAAACGTCATTATCGGCCGACTTATCCCTGCCGGCACAGGATTCAAAGGCTAAACTATTTCCGATACCGTCTGACAAAAAACCCCAGCTCAGTGCTGGGGTTTTTTGCTATTAATTTTCTCAAAACACTACTACCTAGTTGTACGTCGACCCGTTTTCTTTCTGGCAATTTGCAAATATATCAACCAGCTCAGTATAGCCGCAAAGAAACACCACACCGAAACTAAATTTTCCCGAAAAAACCAGACCGTAGCAAATAATGAAGTCAGCATTACCAAGCCAAAAATATTGACAATCTTATGGCTTGATATCAGACAGCTACCACAGGTAGCTATAACGTATAATGTCAGGATAAAATTTTGATACGGATGTGGGGAGTTGTAAGCAATACATCGATTGACAATTTGGGACGTGATACCTTCTGTCAGAATAAAATACAGAATGAAAAGACTAACTGCCGATCCTAAGAATATAAACCAAAGCAAAAACTTTTTTTTCTTAGAATCCTTTTCGAGACAATAGACTGCAAATGGCAAAAAAACTGGCCAAAAAACATGTGAAAAAAAAGAATAGGCATAGGTGGCGATTATGTTGAACCAACCGGTACCAAATGAAAGCCAGACAAACCCTTCGATTATCTGTTGGGCGCCAAAAATCAATGGAATGCTAGCCAGTGGCATTTCTCTTTTTTTCTTGGTCTTGTGAATGGTTACAAGACCGCTGGCACTTAGGGCGCTACCGGTGACAAAGCTAGCAGTGGCTGAAAAACACATATAAAATCTTCCTCTATTCTACAATAACAAACTTGATACCGCTAAGTATAGCACTTAATTTGACCTAGGCGGAGATTTCCTGATTCAGTCTAGCCTGGGGACCTGCATTGAAATTGCCCGTGCTTTGAGCTATACTGCCCTCACTATTATGGCTGAAATGAATAATTTTGATCTGAACGAGGAGCAAATCTTGGAGTTGGTCCGCGAACACCAGCCAATTTTGTATCAACCTGACCATGACAAGCATGAACCTAAATTCATGTATTACCGTACAAAAATTGACGGTAACTCTTTGAAAATTACTTACTACACTGTCTGGGATAACGAACGACATCCTCGTTATCTTTTTCATGTCATTTATTCATTCATATTTCGCAAATTCTACTACGGCTCGATCAAAGATATTGAATACATTCAGGTTGACGTAAATCTGGATACCAATGAAGTGACTGATATCCGTTACGAGCAACCTCACAAACTTGACTACCACCTCAGCTTCCCTTTTCATCGTAAAAATCATTTAAAAAAAGTCCCCAATGCTCATAAAAATGAGAATATGTTTATCCGGTTCTTTGGTTCAAAGAATATTTACCACGGCCTGATCAAGCCAAAATTCACAGGTCAAAGAGTCCATATGGCGGTATCTAGTTGGAATCATATTTATCATCTCTATTTTGAAGACATACACAAACAGGTAAAAAATCTAGGTGATAAATTTCGTGTCTACCAGCAATTACTGCTCAAGAAGTATGACGCCAAGGATTTCAAAAAATACAAGGCAGACAGGCGTAGTAAAAGCGATTTTTAAGTTCCACTGGCGCTGGTTTGCTTCAGAGCTCTCAGGGGCTCTGTTTTGCTATAAATTACCATAAATGGCCTACCAAAATCACATTTTCTTGAACCCAGAAATATGCTAAAATAGCAGGTATGATTGGCCGTAAAAAACGTACTTATAAACGCCGCACTAGCCGTCTGGACGAAGAACCAGCTATTAGTGCTTGGCACCTGGGAACAGATACCAAAAAAACTATTTTTGTCATCATCCTCTTTACTGTTTCTCTTTTGGGGTTGGTTTCCCTATTCAACGGCGCCGGTACTCTGGGTCAAGGAATCAAGGCTGGTCTGGGACGTCTTTTTGGTTGGATGGATTGGATGGCTCTAGTCCTCCTGTTAGTCCTCGACTATATGATCATCATGGAAAACCGCGCACGCTTCCGTCGAATCAATTATCTTGGCTTGATTCTCATTCTCATCTCTTTGACCGGATTACTCGACTTCGCCATTCATGAGCAATCTTTGACTGACATTGGACAGTCTCAAGCTGGAGGAGGCTATCTGGGATACGGCATAGGACGAAATCTGGATTCTCTGACTGGCACCGTCGGCTCCATGATTATTTTGATCGGTTTATTGGCCAGCGGTTTGATTATTGTTTTCAATACTTCCATTGCTCAGCTACGAGAAATTTTGGCCGGCCACAAATCTGAAGATTGGCTAGACGAAAGTTCGGTCGGAACTGAGCAGCTAGCAGATGTTGCTGCCGCCGAAGCCACCCCTTTGAGCGCTCTCCTGGATGAACGTGAGGCGGCGTTGACGATAGTCGAGGAAATAGAAAACAAAGAGGAAAAGGAAATTCTGACTGAACATAAACGTGTCTATAAGCCGGTGAAAAGAATCGAGATACCAATAGACCTTCTGAGCAATGCGACTACGATGCCGACCAGCGGTGACATCAAAGTCAATGGTCAGCGTATCCAGAAAACTTTGGAAACTTTTGGCATTGAGGTCACCATGGGCGATGTTAATGTCGGACCGACTGTTACCCAATACACTTTGAAACCTGCTGATGGCGTCAAGCTAGCTCAGATTACCTCGCTACAAAATGATATTGCTCTAGCCCTGGCCGCGCATCCCATCAGAATAGAAGCCCCTATCCCTGGCAAATCACTGATCGGTATTGAAGTGCCAAACCAAAAGGTCTCCATGGTCCGCCTCCGAGAAATTATTAGCAGCGAAGCCTTCACTACCCGTAAATCCAATTTAATGGTGGCCTTAGGTAAAGACGTTACCGGCAAATCGGTCATGGCCGATCTGGGCAAAATGCCTCACCTGCTAATCGCCGGCGCCACCGGCAGCGGTAAATCGGTGGCTATCAACTGTATGATCACCTCCCTTCTGTGGCAAAATTCTCCTTCTGATTTGAAATTTATCATGGTCGATCCCAAGCGCGTCGAACTTTCTACGTATAATGATATTCCTCATCTACTCTGTCCGGTGATTACCGATACCAAAGCTACCATCAATGCTCTACGTTGGATCGTCGGTGAGATGGATGAGCGTTATAAATTATTAGCAGCTGCTGGCAAGAAAAATATTGAGAGCTATAATCAGGCGTTGCTGCTTAACAAGCTTCACTACACCGTTGTAGTTATCGATGAGCTGGCTGATTTGATGGCGGTAGCGGCTAAAGAAGTCGAAGCAGCTATCATTCGTCTAGCGCAAATGGCGAGAGCAGTCGGTATTCATTTAGTGCTGGCTACGCAGCGTCCGTCGGTCAATGTCATCACCGGCTTGATCAAAGCCAACATAACCTCTCGAGTAGCTTTCTCCGTAGCTTCCTCAGCTGACTCGCGTACGATCTTGGATATGTCCGGAGCTGAAAAACTCCTCGGCAACGGCGACATGTTATTTACCAGCGCCGAGTTATCCAAGCCACGCCGACTGCAAGGAGCCTTTATTTCCGAGAAAGAGGTCCAAGCTGTGGCCGATTATCTACGTGAACACGGTAAACCTGACTACAACATGCAGATCACCGAAAGTCTGACCCGCGCCAGCGGTATGATAGGCGGTATAGACGCCGATGAAGAGGATTTAGCCACAGCGACCGATGTTGTGGTAAAATCAGGACGTGCCTCTGCCACCCTGCTACAAACCCGTATGCGCATAGGTTACGCCAAAGCCGCTCGTTTATTGGACTTACTGGAAGAACGGGGTATTGTCGGCCCAAATCAAGGATCTAAAGCCCGTGAAGTGCTGGTTACCGCCGAAGATTTGAATAACCGACTAGAGAGTAGCGGTGACCGCTATCAGACAGACGATGAAATCGAGGTCATAGACGAAGAGGAAACAGATGAGCCAGCTGAAGAAGTTGAACCAACAGAAGAACCTGAGTCCCTAGATGATCTGGAAACTGAGGAAGATGTAGACCAATCATCGGAATCACCGTTTCGCCCTTGGGAATCTGATAGACGGTAAAAATTCCGCCAGAGGCGGATCCGCCTCTGGCGGAAAAAACAAAAACAAAAAACAACCAACGAGATCCTTCCTTTTGGTTGTTTCATTTGTCTAAAACCATGCATTCATTTAAAACCAAAGCTTTACGACAGACGCTTCTCCTTTCGGAGCTTTTTAAACGTCAGCGCGAAACTCAGCAACTGAGCTTGGAGCTCTGCGCCAAGAAACTTTCGATACAAAAAAAATATCTCTGCGCCTTGGAAGAAACGCATGGCAATTTACCCGGACAAGTCTATGCCCGTACATGGATCAGACGATATGCCGACTTTTTGGGCCTGACAGCAGACGACTGCTGGCGTCAATACCAGCGCGAACAAGGATTAATACAAACCATCACACCTAAGGTCACCAGTCAATCAAAGGCCTTAAAATTTTGGACTGTAATTACCCAGGCACGCATCATGCGTAATGGCGCCGTTGCCATCGCTGGCCTGGCAGTTATCTGCTACATTAGCTGGAGTATTTACCAAACCTTTGAGCCGCCGACCATAGCCTTTGATAAACCATTTGAGGACAGTAAAACCACAGAAAGCGCCATCAATGTTTCTGGCTCCAGCACTCCCGGGGCACAACTATGGTTTAACGACAAGCTGGTGATTGTGGATGAGGCTGGACACTTCAAACAGGAAATCCTCTTGGCTAGCGGTTTGAACATTGTCACTATCCGTGCTAAAACAAAACACAGCCGTTCGTATGAGCGAACCGTACAGATCGTCAAAACCGACGCGGTCGGCATTGCTAATACAGGGGACGAGACGGCTGTAACTAATTAATCTACTTGCGTATCTGGCGCAGGAATAACATTTTTTATGTCACAAGACGAAAGACTGCGCGCGGCTCTAGAAGCCATGCAACAAATCAAAACCCGCTTTGGAGAAGGCTCTATCATGAAGCTCGGGGATACTGATACGCTTGATGTCGAAGCTATCACCACCGGCTGCCTTTCCCTGGATATTGCTCTGGGTATTGGCGGCGTACCACGTGGACGTATTATCGAAATCTATGGGCCGGAATCTTCTGGTAAGACTACTCTAGCGCAACATATCGTAGCTGAAGCGCAAAAACGTGGCGGCGTAGCTGCCTTCATTGATGCAGAGCATGCATTGGATCCGGAGTATGCCAAAAAAATTGGCGTTAATATCAAGGAATTATTAATCTCCCAGCCTGATACCGGTGAGCAAGCTCTAGAAATTACCGAAACCTTAGTTCGCTCTGGTGGAGTTGATGTCGTAGTCATCGATTCAGTAGCTGCCCTAGTACCGAAAGCTGAGATTGAAGGAGACATGGGCGACAGTCACATGGGTCTCCAAGCGCGTCTCATGAGTCAGGCCCTACGTAAGCTAGCTGGTATTATTCATAAAAGCAACACCACTGTCATCTTCATCAATCAGATCCGTATGAAGA
>CAYHYG010000031.1:0-12064 GCA_964360835.1 uncultured Gammaproteobacteria bacterium | reverse complement strand
CCTTTCAAAGCTGAGATCGGCACACAGATAGTTTTGCCACCCCAGTCTTCCGGTGTCAGATTAATCTCAGTTAAATCTTTCTTGACACGTTCTATATCAGCGCCTTCTTTATCAACTTTATTAATAGCGACAATGAAAGGTAAGTTTTCTTTTTGAATAATAGCCAAGCTCTCCAACGTCTGTGGTTTGATACCATCATCGGCCGCTACGACCAAGATAGCCACGTCAGCCACTTGACCGCCGCGGGATCGCATAGTTTTGAAAGCTTCATGTCCAGGAGTATCGAGGAAAGTTATAGTTCTTTCTTTACCTTCCTTGGTAATGATAGTCTGGTAAGCACCGATGTGTTGGGTAATGCCACCGGCTTCCCCAGCCATCAGATTAGTTTTACGGATGGCATCGAGTAATTTGGTTTTACCGTGATCTACGTGACCCATGACCACGACAACCGGCGGTCTGGTATAACCTCTGGTACGTTCTGCTAGAATCGTTTCTAATCTTTCCTTGGCCGTCGAATCGTCTGTAGCTTCGCCGACCTGATCGGCCTTGGTTACTTTGAAGCCCAGGTCTTCGGCAATGATGCTGGCAGTATTAAAATCTAATCGTTCATTGAGAGAAGCCATGATACCGTTGCGCATCATTTCTCCCATAACCTTAGCTAACGGCATATTCATCAGCTCAGCTAAATCTTTGACAATAATAGTTGAATGCAAAGTTATCTCACGACTGGCACCTTGTTCGCCGTCACGGCCGCCGCGAACTTCAGTCATATTCTGATAGCGACGCTTGATGGCTTCCATTTTATTATTATGTTTCCAGACAGAGATAATGCGATTGACCTGGCGATCATCAACTTTGATAGCGCGAGCGCCAATAGAAAAACCAAGCTCCGGCAGTTTTTCCAGGAGCTCTTTGGTAGTGACATTTAAGCGTCGAGCTAATTCGGATACATTCATTGGTGTATTTAAGTTTAGAAAGTCGTGACCGCGATTTGATCAGGCCGTAGAGAGCGGAAAGCGATTGAAATTTACTGGAAAATGGGGATTTTGTCAACCCAGCACCGCTTCACTTTTTTGCAGTGGTGCTGGGTTGACACCCTTCTGCTAGTAGAGTATGGTGACATGATTTATGCCAAGCGAACAGGAACAAATTAAAATGTTGATTGAACGGTCTCGTTCGATCTTGGTAACTGCTCGTCAGAACTGCGGTTATGATGAGATGGCTAGCGCTTTAGCCTGGCGACATTGGTTGTTGGAAAAAGGTAAGCAGTGTGAAATTGTGATTGATCACAATTCGCCTGAGATGTTTCGCTGGTTGCCTGACTATCAAGTGATCCAGACAGACCAAGCCGCTCATCATCATTTTGTAGTCCGGTTGGATACTTCCAAAGTTGAAATGAAAGAATTACGCTATGAAAAAGGCGATGGCTATCTTGACGTTTTGATCGGTACCAAGAGCGGGAATCTGACTCCGGCCGATGTCCGTCCGCTCGAAACTAATTTTCCTTTTGACCTGATCCTTAGTATCGGCGCGGTAGACAAGATTTCACTCGGTAAAGTCTATCAGGACAACAAGAATGCTTTTGGGCGAGTACCGATTATTAATATAGACCGTCAGGTTGATAACACCAACTTTGGTTTGATTAACGTGGTAGCTATTACCGCTACTTCACTGGCTGAAATATCTTATGAATTATTTGATCGTATGCTTGATCGGCAGCTGGCGCATTATCTATTAATAGGTATGATCGCCGCCACTGACAGCTTTCAGTCGCCCCTAGTAACACCGCAAACTTTGAGTTTGGCCAGCGAATTTATCGTAGCTGGTGCCAAGCGTGAAGAAATCATCCTTAACCTTTACCGCAACAAAGATTTAGCAACTTTGAAATTATGGGGTACTATATTATCCCGACTCAAACGTCAGAATGGTATTGTCTACTCCTTTGTGACCCGTCAGGAGACCGGAGCGACAGAAGTTTCATGGGGATCTCTGTGTCAGGATCTCATCCTGACGTCGCCTCAGGCGCAGATAGCCATCCTTTTTTATCAGAAAGAATTTGAGCAGACCGAAGTTCACGCGGTGGCTCGCGAAAACTATGATTTGACGGTCTTGCTGTCCAAGTTTAAACCTGAAGGCAACCGACGCTCGGTGCAGATTTCATTCCCGAAAGCATTGCCATCTATAGAGCAGGATGTATTGGCTACGTTGGAAGAAAAGTTGAAGTTGATACAAGGTTAGAATTAGAAGCAAGGAGTTGGGGGTTTCTAATTAGCAGGGTATAATTGACAAGCGGTTAGTAAACCAGCACAATTGTTGTGCTTTCTTTCGCGCCTGTAGCTTCCGCCGTCGTTTTCGCTCTAGCGGACACAGCAGTTGGTTACCCCGCACCAGACCTCATAAGATTCGGTTGGCACGGGGCAGGTAGCACGGCCCTTATCCCACTTCGCCAAAGCTTCGTGGGACAGGTAGGGTAATTTGAGCGAGCAACTGCTGGGCGTGTAGCTCAGCTGGTTAGAGCACGGCCCTTATAAGGCCGGGGTCGATGGTTCAAGTCCATCCACGCCCACCAGTTGCTCGTTTATTTTCAGGTCGATGGCCCTAGTCAACCGAAGCTTAAGCGAAGGTTGGTACAATACAGACACCAAATTATATGACGATCAAAAAAATCGGCCATTGTTGCCTAGTTATCAAAGAATCTGGGCTGACTATCATGACTGATCCGGGTGCATATTCATCTGGTCAGGAGAACGAAGAGGGCATTGATATTCTTTTGATTACTCATGAGCATCAGGATCACCTACACTTGGATTCGGTAGAGACCATTGTGAAGAATAATCTAGGCGTCGTTATATACACCAACAAAGGTGTAGGTAAGGTTTTGAAGGATAAAGGTATTGACTACACGCTCCTTGAGGACGGACAATCAATAATACACCAAGGTTTGGAAATTTCCGGTCATGGAGTCAAACACGCTATTATTTATCCTGGTTGGCCTGAGGTTATCAATACAGGTTATTTTATTAATAAAAAATTATTTTACCCCGGAGATGATTTCTATCAGCCAGGATTTGCTGTCGATGCTCTAGCTTTACCAGTAGCGGGTCCATGGATGAAAATTTCTGAAGCTATTGATTATGCCAAGGCAGTGAAACCAAAGAAAGCCTTTCCAGTGCATGATGGTATGTTTCTGCCTGGCCGGGGTTCGTTAAGTCATCGTTTACCAGCTCAAGAATTACCAAAAGAAGGGATTGAGTTTATCAGCTTGATGGAAGGACAGGAGGTTGAAGTATAAAAAATCTTAATACTGATCGACAGAGATGATAATGTCAAGTTGATTTGACATTATCATTGTTCGTTGTATTGTGATGATATATGTCTAAGGAAACTATAGTCAATGCTGTTTACGAATTTCGAGTGCGACGAGAAGTGACCCAAGAAGATCTGGCGGCGGTAGTAGGGGTGACCCGCCAGACTATCATCGCTATTGAAAAAGGCAACTATGTGCCGTCGGTACTCTTAGCTTTGAAGATCGCTAAGTTTTTTCATTTACCTTTAGAAAAGATATTTTTTTTGCGCTATGAGAAATAAATTTTCGGCAGAATTAATTTTAGGCTGTACCTTGATCGCCTTACTTTTGTTACTCGTTAACCCCTGGAAGTGGTGGATGCCAACCCCACTAGAGATGATGATCGTAGCTTTGATCGTTGCTCTATTCTCTATCTTTTTGATTTTTGTCTGGCGTGAGCGTCCTCGTGACGAACGTGAGCAGAGACAACAAGGCCTGTCAGCTCATATGGGGTTTATGATAGGCGCTCTCATCCTCATACTTGGCCTGATACAACAGAGTTTGAGTCATAGGCTCGATATGTGGTTAGTCTCGGCTCTAGCCGGTATGATTTTGGGAAAGATTATCTCCTGGATATCAAATAGGTAATGTAAAGTCAACTTGACATATATTATTAATCACTATACGCTGATAGCATGAAACGATCAGTTGCCCCTCTAGCATCATGTATTATAATTCTAAGTCTGACTGCTTGTACAATGGATACACCTCGTACAGCAACATTTCAACCATTATCTGATCAAGCTGCGAGCACATCGGAAATGATCACAGAGGATAAGCCAACTCATACCTTTGATCTGTCAGTCATAAATAAGGCCTTTCGTTTCTCCTTAGCAGTACCGAATGGCTGGCAAGCTGAATATGTCTCAGCTACTCAGGCTATCAACTTGTATGATCCGAGGAGTAACGGTTTAGATAATCTAGAGAAGTCACAGGTTTTTATTCGGCAGTTTACTGCTAATGATTTTCTGACCTTGAGTACTGTCAAGATATACTCAAGTGAACAGACTATTGTTGGCGATCATCCGGCTGTCAGATATGAAATCGAAAAAAAACCGGAAGTCCCAGTTTTTGCTGGACAACCATATTGGCGCAGTCAACGACATCGGCTCGTAGATATACGTTTTGCCGAAACAAATCCCAGTATTTTCTATGTCATTGCCTATAGTCCAGAGCTAGCGGGAGAAATCTTTGAGGATATCATCGATAGTATAGTGTTCGACAATGACCGACTAGCCTGGCATCAGCCTTTGGCCAGAGCGTCAGAACGCGTAACCAAGAAACCATTCGCCAGACTCATAAGCTCGGTAGATTCACCAGTACAACCGGAGAGATTTAGCGGGTATCACACGGGAGTGGATTATGAAGTCTTTCCCGAAGAAAAAAACCAGATGATCGAGGTAATGGCTGTATGTAGTGGTCCCTTGATACAAAAGAATCAGTCAAACGGATACGGCGGTGTAGCAGTGCAATCTTGCCAGACCGATGATCAAATAGTTAGCGTGGTTTACGGCCATCTGGCGTTAGACAGTATCAAGCATCAAGTAGGTGACTATCTGATCGGCGAACAAATAATCGGTAGACTCGGTTATGATATGTCGGAGGAAACTGACTACGAGCGTCAACACTTTCATCTGGGTATTCATAAAGGATCAGCTATAGATGTCCGAGGGTATGTGAGTAAAAAAAATGAACTAAACGCTTGGATCAACCCAAGCATCATTATTAATAATTAGTATCACATAAGTATGAAACAAAGTACGTATTCGCAGCGTGGGTCAACTGCTATAGTCGGTAGTATCGTCGCGGTCGTCATCTTAGCTCTGGTCGGATGGTGGTATGTCAGTCAACAATCTGCCCCGGATTCGATGCAAGTGCAGGACATCCTGACGGAAGAGAAAAAGGCAATGATAAAGGATGACGAGAAACTAGCTACTTCGAGCGAAGAGGCCATGATTAAAAAGGAAGATGATGAAGCGATGATAGTGGATGATGCTGAGAAGCTAGTGATGATTCAGTACACCGGCACAGTTTTGGCAGGTAATCAAGCTAAGGTTTATGATTTCAATCAAGTTGATTACGCCGCGGCACGTGAATCAAAAAAAGTTATCTTGCTATATTTTTACGCTGATTGGTGCCCGACCTGCAAGGCAGAAGTACCCAAGATGTATCTGGCTTTTGATAGTTTGACCACTGATCAGGTCGTGGCATTTAGGGTTAACTATAATGATGGTCAGACAGATGAAGCAGAGAAAGAGCTGGCTAGAGAATATGGCGTGGCTTATCAGCATACAAAAGTTATAATCAAAGACGGTCAACGAATCTTGAAGTCTCCAGAGACCTGGACTCAAGAGCGTTACGTAACGGAAGTTAACAAAGCTATCGCTCAATAAGATGCTAGATATTCCAATCGCTGTAGCCTTCATAGCTGGGATTGTGTCTTTTCTGGCTCCATGCGTCCTGCCACTGTTACCGGGTTACCTCAGTTACTTAGCCGGCGGATCTATCTCAGATCCAAGCACACGTCGACGAGACGTATTCATTAACAGTGTTTTCTTTGTCTTGGGATTTTCTTTACTCTTTGCGACCTTGGGGGTTCTCCTTAATACTGTTTTGGAAGCAGTTGCCTACGATGTACAGATCTGGCTTGGCCGGATAGGTGGGGTGATTATTATATTTTTTGGTTTGTATCTCATGGGATTGATCAAGTTGGCATTTCTGGCTCGTGAATATAAACCTCATCTCAACCATCGTTTCAAATCTCGCTACCTTACATCGTTGGTATTTGGTATGGCCTTCGCAGCCGGCTGGACACCGTGTGTCGGAGCTGTCTTGGGCAGCATCTTAGGTTTAGCAGCTACGCAGCCGGGCTCCGCCTTTGCCTTATTGATGTCATATGCTCTCGGTCTTGGTGTCCCTTTTTTGGTCGTAGGGTTATTTGCCGCTCAGGCAACCAAGTGGCTCCGTAGCTCCATGAAGTGGCTACAATATGTCAATGTTGTTTTTGGCGCGTTATTGATAGTGTTGGGAATATTAATCTTCACCGGCAGTTTGAGTCGCATCGCAAACTTTGAACTATTAAATAGCTTGTTATTAAAGTAAACTGATGAATAAAAGAGTCCTAATCTTAATCTTAGCGGTCATAGGTATCGTCTCAAGTATCATCTACCTTCAATCACAAAAGGTTTCTGTACTGCAGGGCTCAAATCAAGTCTCAACAATTACCCCTATGACCAATGATGATAAAGCAAAATTGTATCCTGTGGCCAAAGACATCACAACACCTGATGGCTTCATCAATACGGATGGGATCAATATCTCTGACCTCATCGGTAAAAAGGTCATCCTGGTAGATTTTTGGACCTATAGCTGTATCAACTGTCAGCGTACTACGCCATATCTCAATGCCTGGTATGACAAATATAAGGATCAAGGCTTAGAAATAATTGGTATCCATACGCCAGAGTTTGAATTTGAAAAGGATTATGCCAATGTTCAACTAGCCGTAACCAAAGAAGCCATCAAATTTCCGGTAGTTCTAGACAACGATTTCTCTACCTGGCAGGCTTACGGTAATCGTTATTGGCCGCGTAAGTATCTGATCGATATTGATGGCTACATTGTCTATGATCACATTGGTGAAGGTGCTTACGAAGAAACTGAGCAAAAGATTCAGGCTGTTTTGTCAGAACGGGCAAGGCGACTAGATCAATCAATAATTATTGATGGGACGATCAGCCAGCCTGAGGGTACTGAGGTTGTCGATAGTGATAAAGTTGGTAGTCAAGAAGTATATTTTGGCAGTGGACGTAATTCTCAGCTGGTGAATGGTCAGACAGGTAGCGCCAATACGCAGATTCTGACAATACCGTCGGATGTAAAGGGCAATGGTTTGTATCTCGGTGGTATCTGGAAATTTACGGAAGAGTCAGCCGAGAGCCAAGGTCAAGCCGCGATCAGCTATCGCTATCAGGCTAAGCATGTTTATTTTGTGGCGAGTGCCGACATCTTGATAGAAGCAGAAGTTTTACTTGATGGTCAGCCTTTAGGCTCTCGAGCAGGAAAAGATGTGGTCACTCGTGATGGTCATAGCTATTTAAAGATTCAGGCCAATCAGCTCTATGAAATTATCGCAGATCAGGACTATGGCCAACATACTTTGGAAATACTCATTCCCCAAGGTGGTTTGCAGGCCTACACCTTTACCTTTGGTTAGAAGTAATCGCATTTAATAGGTAATGAAAAAATTTCAAAAAAACGTTGAAGACTTCACCTGCGAGCATTGTAGTCACCAAGTTACCGGTACTGGCTATACTAATCACTGTCTCAAATGCCTCTGGAGTAAACATGTGGATATTAATCCTGGTGATCGGGCGGCTAAATGTGGTGGTATGATGGAACCAGTAGCGACCGAAGGGTCGAGCGACGACATGAGCATTGTTCATGAATGCGTGGAATCTGGGTATCGTAAGAAGAATAAGGTGGCAGCGGATGATACCATAGATGAGTTGGCTAAGGTGGCGCGTAAGACGTTTAATTAACCACCCCGCACCCCTCCTTACTAAGGAGGGGATTTAGTGAAGTAGATACTAATGGAGAAAACATTAAAACGCTGTACCTGGGTTGGGACGAACCCTCTGATGATCGCTTATCACGATACAGAATGGGGCGTGCCGCTACATAACGACAGGAAACTGTTTGAATTTTTTATTTTGGACGCTTTTCAAGCCGGACTATCATGGTCGACCATTATTAATAAGCGCAAGAATTTTGAGAAAGCGTTTGCCAGCTTTGATCCTGAGAAAGTAGCCAAGTTTACCGTTAGAGATTATAAGCGACTGATGAATGACGCTGGGATTATTCGTAACAAATTAAAAATTCAAGGATCAATAAAAAACGCCAAGGCATTTTTAGAGATTCAGAAAGAGTTTGGCTCATTTGACAAATATATTTGGCAGTTCACAAAAGGTAAAACTATAAAAAACCGCTGGAAGATCTCGAAAGATTTGCCAGCGAAGACAGTGGAAGCAGAAATGATGAGTAAAGATTTAAAGACACGAGGATTTACCTTCTGCGGTCCGACTATTTGCTACGCATTTATGCAAGCATCGGGGATGGTCAATGATCATTTAACAAGCTGTTTTCGCTATAAATGTTAGGGCGATTCATGAATCGCCCGTACAGAGAAGCTCAAAGTTTGTAGGCTCTGATCGTCCGCCACTTGTCGCGTAATTCAATTGCCGGTGTCAGATCAGTGAAGGAAAAGTTATAGGAAATTATCCAGCTACTAGGGACTGCTTCTTGCCTGATTTTTGTCAGTAAGGAGTGATTGATGGTTCTCGGCACACCATAACAGTAGATAATAGAAAAAGCGCTCAAATTCGTTTTATAAAAATCACCGCACAGCAGGGTGATGTTTTTTTTCTGAGGGGATATTACTAAGCGCAGTCTGCTGATAAGCCACATAACAGGCGACAGCTCTACGCCAGTAGCTGATAGATTGAATTTCTCTGCGGCCAAAAAAACCGCCCGACCGTCTCCCGAGCCAAGATCGATAAATGAACTCCCGGGACTTGGATTAATAGTTGTCAAAATTTGTCGCAATAACCCCAGACTACTTGGCACCCAAGGGGCAAAGGATCTAGAAGCCCTGATTTGAAAGACGATAAAAACGATACTGAGTATGACTAGCAGTAAGAGCAGAACAGTTTGTAGGATCATTACTTAATGTAATTTAAAGGATTGACACGTGAACCGTTGACACGCACTTCAAAGTGAAGATGAGGTCCAGTTGAGCGACCGGTGGAGCCGACATCGGCAATGACTTGGCCGCGAGCGACACTTTGGCCTTCTTTGACGTGTAATTTGGAGTTGTGAGCATAGAGACTATAGATGCCGTTACCGTGGTCAATGATAACGTAGTTACCATAGCCGCCACTATTCCAGCCAGAACGAATGACACGTCCATTGTCGGCGGCATAGACGGGGTTACCGGTTTTATCTCCAATGTCGAGGCCGGAATGACGCCAGTTGTAATACTGAGTAATGTGTTTGCTTTTGATCGGCCAGAGGAATTGAGCGCCACTATCTTGATCGTCTGGAGCGAAGATTTCTCCAATGTTGGAAAATGCCGGTGTCTTGGGCGCCGGACTGGTGCGGACAATAGCTCTGACTTCGGCCGGTTTGACGCCGCCGGGCACAATCAAGTTTTCCCCCACTTGCAGATCTTCTAGGTCAGTCAATTTATTGAAAGCTAGGATTTGATCAGGATTGGTTTGGTACTTCTTGGCAATGCCGGCAATTGTTTCGCCCTTGGCTACTTTGTGACTCAAGCCGGTCGTTGGTAGGATGGTTAACTTTTGTCCGGCACGGATGGTGCTACTCCAGGTCAGATTATTGGCCCAGAGGACTGTGTTGGAGCTGATACCGAATTGTTCGGCGATAGTGCTGATGCTATCACCTTGTTGCACGATGTAATCAATAGCTTTATCGCGTGAGGTTGGCAAAACGTCAGGATCATTAATGATGGGAGCCAAAAGGGCGGTATCATCTTGAATACTGCCAAAGAAATTTTCCAAGTCATCACTACCGTACATTGTCGGATCAATCTCACTCGTCAACGCTCCCTGGTCGGCTAAGTAATTAGTTACAGCGGTGGTTTTATAATTGATGCCCTCTTCTGTAATCAGAAAAGAACGTTCTTCACTGCCGTCTGATGAGACTACAATTTCTGCCAACAGTGTGCGGGCGCCAAATAATTCTTGGTCAGAGGCGCGTGCGCCATAGGTACCTCCGGCGGCCACCGTCAAAATAGCCAGCATGCTGAGACGAAAACTATAACGTCGCGCCCAGAAGATATATTTAGAAGTCGATGACAAACGGATATGCTCCAAGCGCTTGCGACCCTTGTGCAACCAAAAGTAAACAAACAAAATCGGTGACAAAAGAATTTTCTTAATCAGAAACTTGAAGACTACCCAGAGACGTCGCATTATCCAACCGAAAGGCAAAAATAACCGCGGTGCCAAACGAACCGCAGTCAGAGCCAGAGCAACTAATATTTTTTTGAGTTGAATAGAAATAGACGAATCAATCACTCACAGACTGGCGCTTATTCTCAGCGTAGCCAGTGATTAATGGCTAATTACCGCATTATACGATATATGGCGTTAAAAATCAAGATCAAACTTTGAATTCAAAGAGTATTACTTTAATGTCAGGCGTTGTGACAGAGCTGATAAGTTCTACGATGGAAGTTCAAAATACTGAACAAACAAGGAGGATGTTGGAAATTTGATCATTTATTATTGAGCATTTTTTAGAATTTAGGATTTAGAACTTTGAACTTTCTCGCATGCGGACAGTTGATTTTTATTCATGACCTTGATAGCTTTAGAATTATGACAGAAAAATATCAGCCAGGAGTACTAGAAAAAAAATGGCAAAAAAAATGGCAGGAGCAGAATGCCTACCAAGCCAATGATTTTTCTGATAAACCGAAGCGTTATATATTAGTGGAGTTTCCCTATCCATCAGGCGAGGGTTTACATGTTGGACATTGTTTATCATACATTGCGCAGGATGTGGTAGCTCGCTACCATCGTTTGCGTGGGGACAATGTCTTATTTCCCATGGGCTGGGACGCTTTTGGTTTACCGGCCGAAAATTATGCTATCAAGCATAAAGTTCATCCACGGCAGGCCGTTGAAAAAAATATTGCCAATTTCAAAAGACAGATTCAGTCTCTGGGCATTTCTTTTGATTGGTCGCGCGAGATCAATACGACCGATCCGAATTATTACAAATGGACACAATGGATTTTTTTGCAATTATTTCGTGCCGGTCTGGCGGAAAAAAAGTTGGTCAGCATCAATTGGTGTCCAAAAGATAAGATCGGTCTGGCCTTTGAGGAGGTGGTGGATGGCAAATGCGAACGTTGCGGTTCCGAAGTGGAGTCGAGGGAGATTAGTCAGTGGGTTTTGAAAATTACTCGATACGCCGATAAATTAATTTCGGGATTGGAAGAAGTAGAGTTTCTGCCACATATCAAGAAGCAGCAGTTGGATTGGATTGGACGGAGTGAAGGGGCGGAAGTTAGTTTTAAACTGATTGATCACGATGAGGATATAGCAGTATTTACAACGAGATTGGACACCATATTTAGTGGAGCTTTTCTCATCTTGGCACCGGAACATCCGATAATCAAAAAGTTGCAAACGAGCATAAAAAACCTGAAAGAGATTTCAGCTTATATTAAAGCTACAAAAAAGTTGAGCGACAGACAGCGCCAAGAAAAGCTAGAAATTTCCGGTGTTGAACTCAAAGGCATCGCGGTGGTTAATCCAGCTACTGATAAAGCTATGCCGGTTTGGATTGCTGATTTCGTCTTGGCTCAATATGGCACTGGAGCCGTCTTTGCCGACGCTCATGATCAACGAGATTTTGATCTGGCCAAGAAGCATGGTATTCCTCTGACAGTTTCTATCAAACCCGATGATGAAAATCTATGGAAAGAAGTACAGCAGTTAGAAGTTTGCTATGAAGGTGAGGGAGTGTTAGTTAATTCTCGACAATTTGATGGTCAGACTTCGCTGGAAGCAAGACAAAATATTATTTCTTGGCTAGAGGAGAAAGGTCTAGCCACAAAGAAAGTGAACTACAAGCTACGTGACTGGATTTTTTCCCGTCAACATTATTGGGGTGAACCGATACCGATGA
>CAYHYG010000030.1:0-12441 GCA_964360835.1 uncultured Gammaproteobacteria bacterium | reverse complement strand
GAAAAAGTAGCCAGATTAAAAAATATAATCGGTTAAGATGAAATCTCTCAATATATTATTAATCAACATGTCCAACTTTGGTGAATGGCAAAGAGGTGTTTCTAATCGAAACTTTCATCTCTGGCAGCAGTTGGAAAAGATGCCTGATGTCAATAAAATTTTGTGCGTCGATTATCCGCCTCACACCTGGAAGCGTATGCTGAGAAATATCAAAGAGACGTTCATCACACCACCATCTGGTATCAAAATCCTGAAGCGGGGATGGTGGGGTGCTCTCTATAAGGTCAATGAGCGAGTCTATGTTTACTCGGCTTTTGATTTCTGGTGGCGTCCCAAAGCTTTTGTCAGCCGCCTGGGACAGGCGCTGTCACAATTGGAAATGAATGATTATATACTCTGGTCTCTCTATCCCAGTATTATGCCGCACACTAAGCATTTGCCCAAACCTCAGCTAACCATTTTTGACGCAGTTGATAATTGGAGTGAGCACAGCTCTTATCTGAAACAGAGACAGCAACTGCAAGAGGCCTACAGCTTTATCAAAAAGAATACCGATATCATCTTTACGGTCTCAGAAGATTTACAGAAACTTTTTGACAGCCAAGCCAACGTCTATTGGATCCCTAATGGCGTTGATCTAAAACATTATCAGAAACCATGGAAGCTGGTAAACCGCGACATTGCTGATTTGCCTCGCCCTATAATTGGCTACATCGGCGTAATTCAGACCAGAGTCGATCTGCCTCTGATCCGCTATCTGGCAGAAAAAAATCCAGACAAATCATTCGCCCTCTGCGGTCCTGTCTGGTATGCAGAGGAGATGAAGGCACTGGAAACACTGCCCAATATATATTTCCTAGGATATAAAGAATATGACGAGGCACCGATGTATATTCAGCAGTTTGATGTGGCCTTGATTCCACATAAAAAGGATTTATTTATCAGTTCGACTAATCCCATGAAGATGTATGAGTATCTGGCTTGTGGCAAACCGGTGGTGGCCACTGCCGGCGCCGGAGCTGAAATGTTTCGTGATGAAATATTCATAGCTCACAATCATGAAGAATTTAATCAGAAACTGCAGGAGGCTCTGGAGTTTCGCAGTCCAGAAGACAGTGAGCGTCGCCGTAAACTGATGGAAAACTATTCTTGGGCCAAAACGGTCAAACATATGCTTGATATTGTTCAAAAAAAGATACAACCATGATGCCTAAAATAACTGTCATTATCGTCAATTGGAATGTGACCAAATTATTACAAGCCTGTCTGACTTCGCTACGGAGACAGACTGATTGCAGTTTACAAATAATTGTGGTTGACAATGCCTCTGCTGACGATAGTGTAAAAATGATCAGGGACGAATTTCCGGAGATAGACCTGATAACCAATCAAACCAATCGCGGATTTGCTACAGCCAACAATCAAGGTTTACGTCAAGCAAAATCAGACTATATTTTATTCCTCAATCCGGATACTATCGTGCCAGCAGGTAGTGTCAACACTATGGCTAAAGCCCTAGAAACAGATAGTCAGACAGCCATTATTGCGCCCAAAATCCTCAATTCAGACGATAGCGTCCAGCCATCGATTCGGCGCGATCCGACTGCTTTTAATCAGGCCTTGGTGCTCCTAAAACTAATTAATATCTTCCCTTGGCTACCAGGATTACGTTCCTACCTACAGCGTTCATTTGATTACGATCAGCAACAGATAGTAGAACAGGTCAAAGGCGCTGCCTTCATGATGAGACGCGAGACTTTAGAAAAGATCGGCGGCTGGGACGAAGATTTCTTTCTCTGGTTTGAAGAGGTTGATCTCTGTTTACGTACGCGCCAATCAGGCAAACATATCGTCTACTATCCCAAAGCGCAGATAACTCATTATGGAGGCGCTAGTTTCGAACAAACCTACACCAGACGTAAACAAAAACTATTTAACGACAGTCTACTTCATTATGCCGATAAACATTTCTCTAGCAGTCAAAAAGTACTTCTCTACTTAGTCTGGCCCATCAACGTTAGCCTGACTTTTGTCTGGTCCTTATTCAAAAAATAGTATGCTGGGAATGTACCTCAAAAATGAAATATTCTTAAAGGCTCTTATTGTTCTAAGCACACTCGAAGTTGTTTCTTTGTTGGCTTACACCGTACCAGAAGTTAATTCGGTCTTGCTGCCTGTCTTCACATTCATCATCCTCTTTATCTTCTGGAGATATCCTGCCTGGCTAGTCTATTTGCCACTTTTAGAAATCGTCTGGGGTTCCTTGGGCCGTATTTTCTATTGGGAACTATTCGGCTTTAGTCTCTCAATCCGTATGTTGATCTTTGGCCTTAGTATCTGTGTCTGGCTACTAAAACGACCAAACTTTCAGCAATTACCGTGGAGTAATATTCTTTTCCGGCTTTACCTGCTTACGCTGCTGATAATAGTTTGGGGAATGGCACAGGGCCTGATGCACGGCTATAATCCTAGCATTATCTTCGCCGATGCCAATGGCTACTTTTACCTTGGCTACGTGCTCATCTGGCTGACTGCTACTTTCCGTCTGTCCTGGCCTTTGATCATCAGCACTACTGTGGCGGCAGCTACCATCGTCAGTCTTAAGACATTATTTATTTTCCACATTTTTACTCACGCCTATAGCTGGGCCAACATCGGTTTTCTTTATCTTTGGATCAGAGACACCAAAGTAGGGGAGTTGACGCTGGTAACAGCTAACTATTGGCGAATATTTTTTCAGTCACAGATTTACCCAAGCATGTTTTGGTTAGCAACTACCGTGTATCTTATATTCAAACCTACAGCAGTAATTTCCCAGAAAATATTTTGGCTTATGGTGCTATTTTTTAGCTCCATAATTCTAAGTTTATCTCGCAGTTTCTGGTTGGCTCTAGCTGTGACCATCTGTTTGACGGTGATTATAGCCGTGATATTTATCTGGAAGCAGCCGCGAAAAATGAAACGCCTGTGGTTAATTTTTGGCAGTTGTCTATCGACTTTAGCTGTCATCGTAATTTTCTTGTTTGTCCCGCCCGTTGATACTGATCTGGCAGCCGCCTTGGCTAATCGTCTAGGACGAGGCGAAGCGGCCGTCACTTCCAGAGCCAATCTGCTACCGGTAATGGTTGATGGTATCAAAAAAAATTGGCTCACCGGTGCTGGCCTGGGAGCTGAACTAACGTATAGAAACACTGACCCACGTGTCAGGGATCAAGCTGGCGTCAATAGTCTCTATACTACCCATGCCTTTGAATTCGGCTGGCTCGATTTCTGGTTTAAATTCGGTATAGTGGGCTTTTTGGCTTGGGTAGCTCTCATTGGCTCTCTTGTGCTAAGATTGCTCAAAATAGCCCGTTTTAAGGCCCAGGAAAGGCCTCTGATAGTGGCTGCGGCCGCTCTAGTCGTCTTTATAGCTATTACTCATGGGGTGACGCCATATTTGAATCATCCCTTGGGGCTTGGTCTGATAGCTCTTGTTATTACTAGTTTGTTAATGTATGAACAATCCACAGCCAAAAGTCACCATTAGTCTCGTTACCTTTAATAACGAAAAATACATTCCTTATGTTCTGTCGAGTATCGCCGCGCAGAGCTTCAAAGACTGGGAGTTAATTATTCTGGATAATAATTCTGCCGACGAGACTGTCAAGGCAATTCATGAGGAAGCTCTACCTTATAAATTACTGGAACAACGTCATAATCTAGGCTTTGGTCGTGGTCACAATTCAATCATCAACTGGTCAGCCGGAGAATATATATTGATTCTTAATGCCGATGTAATTCTGGAACCGAATTATCTGCAATTATGCATTGCCTACATGGACCAACATCCTGAAGTGGCGACTCTCAGCGGCAAATTGTTGAGCTGGGATTTTCAGCGACAGGAAAAAACTAACATTATTGATTCCTGTGGTTTGAATATCGATCGGCGTTACCATGTTAGCAATCGTTTACAAGGACACGTTGATTCAAGCAAAATTCAGTCAGCTCAAGTTTTCGGGCATAGTGCCACAGCTATGCTGGTTCGACGCAGCGCTTTACAGCATACAGCTTTGCCAAAATTTGTCGGCAGTGGTCTAGAGTACTTTGATGAAGATTTCCTAGCCTACAAAGAAGACGCTGATCTGGCTTGGCGACTACGACTGGCGGGCTGGGAGCATTATTGTCTGGTCACTGCCGTCGGCTATCATCATCGTGCCGCCAGCAGTAGACGGTCTTCATTCAAGGATCGAAAAAATCGCAACAGTATAAATATGCTGTCGTATCGCAATCATCTATGTATGCTGAAAAAGAATTCCTTCAGCTCCGTTTCAGCCAGGAATTTCTTGGCCATCCTATTTTACGAACTAGAAAAATTTATCTATCTATCGTTTTTGGATCAGTCTAGCTTCACCGGCCTGCGTCAATATTTTAAATTACGAGCACGGATGTCCAAAAAACGAAAGCTGATAAAAAAAATGACTACTATCCCAGCCAAAGATTTCCAAGTCTGGCTGGACATGAATGATGATAGGGTAGTGAAGGCCGAATAGCCATATGACTCTCTCAATTATAATTGTTAACTATAAAACCAAAAATTTGATACGGCATCAGCTGCATCGTCTTTTTGAAATGCCTCCGCAGTTAGATTTTGAAGTTATCGTAGTAGACAACGCTTCTGGAGACGACATCGCGGAAATGATTCAGACCGATTTTCCTCAAGTGCAATGCATTGTTTCGCCAACGAATAGAGGATACGCCGCCGGCAATAACCTAGGTATCGGTCGGGCGCAAGGTAAATATGTACTAATTACTAACCCTGATATTGTCATCCAACCAGGCAATTCCTTGATAACTCTGATTGATTTTATGGAACGAAACCCGGCCTGCGGTCTAGCCGCGCCGCGCTTGCTCTATCCCAACGGCGAACTCCAAGAATCATGCTCCCGCTGGCCTAGTTTATTGTTACCATTATATCGCAGGACGTGGCTTAGCAATACAAAATTTGGTCAACGTTGGCTTGATCATTATTTCTATCGGGACTGGGATCACAGGACGAATCGCCAGATTGATTGGGCTATCGGTGCCGCTCTCTTAGCTCGCAAAGAAGCCCTGATCAAGGTTGGTCTGATGGATGAACGTTTCTTCCTTTATTTCGAAGACACTGACTGGTGTCGTCGTTTCTGGCAGTCTGGCTATGAAGTCTGGTATGTAGCCGAGGCCAAGCTGATGCACTATCACAAGCGCGAGTCGGCAGATACCGGCCTTATCGGCAGTCTGTTTCATAAATCCAGCCGCGAGCATCTAAAAAGCTTTTTCAAATATTTTATAAAGTATTGGGGACAAGAAAAGCCGAATACAGAAAAGTTGTAATATTACTCATTTGCGATCCAGCACCACTTTTGCTAAAAAGCAAAAAGTGGTGCTGGAGAAGCAATCTAGCGCGAGATCTATAACAAACCAGATTGCCTGCCTCGTCGAGTCAAGGCGGGCTTCGCTTGTTCTCGCCAGGCCTCGGCCAAGACTCGCAAACGTTATACATTAAATTTAACAGGCCTCCTTGGGGGAGGCCTGTTGTATCGCGATTAAACGTTCGCGATGACGCTGGTCCGTTTTGGACGGAAAACCACGATTGATAAAATGGTGATGTCGATGACCGAGAAGGTCATCGGTGGCAGAATATCCGCCAAAACCTTACAGTCGCTTACTGCAACCATGGCCACCAAACCAGAAAGAACGAAGAGGATCCAACCAGTACGATCTTCGCTGGCCGGATTCTTCCAGGCATTGATGATTAGCGGTATGGCTGCGATCATCAGACCAACAAGACCCGCGACGAGAGCCAGCATACCAGCTCCCTGCGTCTTGCAGATAACGGCCAGGATGACCATAATCGTGCAAGTGATGTTGACCTTGTTGATACTTCGTTCACCGAACTTCAGCGACAGTAGCGTCACAGTGGACGCACCGGCGATACCCATGCCAACAAGCCAGAGCGACTGAGCTCCCTCGCCGATCATAGCCACGAAGGTGACTATGTCGAGCAGCGCCCAGAGTCCCCAGGTGAAAGTCGAGGGAACAGTCTGCCGCCGCAGAATTGCGATGATGTAAGGCAGGAAGGCGGCGGCGAAGATAATTCCGGATAACAAGGAGAGCAGCTGATGGATATCCATCTCTATCCTCCATGCGATATTTTTTCTGGAACGGGTGAGACGACCATCGTCTCGATATATTAATAATAACATATATCATGATTATTGTCAAGTATGCTTGCTGAAATAGCTTATTTTGGCTAAAATTCACTAATCAACTACTAAACCTTTAATCACAAGCTACAATGTACTGGGGAGATAAAATAGCCGACGAAATTGCTATAAAATTTAAAGACAAGATAGCCAGCGGGCAACCGCTGATTATTCGTGATGAGAAGACCATGTCAGGACGCGTACACGTTGGCTCACTGCGGGGAGTGGTCATTCATGGCATCATCTCCCAGATACTGACAGAGCAAAAAATTGCCAATCGTTATCTGTTTGAGATCAATGACTTTGATCCTTTTGATGGGTTGCCAATATACTTGGATGCAAATGTATACAAACCATACATGGGACGCATACTCAATGAGGTTCCATCACCAGATCCGGCCTTTCCTAATTTTGCTGAATATGTAGCTGACGAATTTGTCAAAGTAGTCGAGAAAACTGGTTTCACTCCAGAACTATATCGCTCTAGTACTCTGTACCTAGAAGGAAAATTCAATGAGACCATTAAATTGACCCTAGATAATGGAGATAAAATTCGAGAAATCTATAAACGCATATCCGGTTCAGACAAAGACGCCGAATGGTTGCCGGTCCAGGTTGTGTGCGAGAAATGTCACAAAATCGGTACTACCAAAGCAGTTGCCTGGGATGGCGAAAAAGTAACTTATAGATGTGAGAAGAATTTGGTTAAATGGGCCGAAGGCTGCGGCCATGAGGGGAAAGTTTCACCGTTCGACGGAAAAGCCAAAATGCCATGGAAGGTTGAGTGGGCGGCTAAGTGGAAAGTATTAAACGTAGACATAGAAGGTGCTGGTAAAGATCACTCGACCAAAGGTGGCGCTAGGGAAGTTTCTGCTGCCATTGCTAAAGAAGTTTTTGGTTACAGCAATCCTTTTGACATTCCTTATAATTTCTTTGTAGTGGGAGGTAAAAAAATGTCCTCGTCTAAAGGTTTAGGCGTCACCGCCAAAGATGTCTCCGATTTGCTTCCGCCGGAACTGACACGCCTGCTCATGCTACGAGCCAGACCCCAGCATGAAATTGATTTCATACCCGACGGTGATACCATTCCGGTTCTGTATGATTTTTATGACTCATTAGCTGATGCTTATTGGCAAAAATCTCACGAGGATCACCAGCGTTTATTTCAGTTAATACATACAGCTAAGCAGACTGAGCAATTACTACCACGATATTTACCACGTTTCAGTTTGGTTGCATTCTTATCACAGATGCCTCATATCGACATGCCAGAAGAAGTTAAAAAAATGAAAGGAAGTGAGTTAACTGACGAAGAAATAAATGAAATTGTAATCAGACAGCACTATGCCAAAATCTGGCTAGAAAAATATTCTCCGGAAAAATTTCGCCTTGTTATTTACACTGACACTGTTCCCGATGCGGCTAGAACATTAACCTCGGAGCAAAAAAAAGCCTTGAAATCATTGCACGATTTCGTAATAACCAAGGCAGAGCTTGATGGGCAGGAATTACATACGAAACTTCACGAAATTAAGGAATCTCAAGGTATCGACCCAAAGGACCTATTTGAGGCCATCTACAAATCATTTCTTGGCGATTCCAGTGGACCAAAGGCCGGCTGGTTTCTCAGTGTCTTGCCTAGAAAGTTATTAATCGATAGACTTCAGGAAGTAACCAAATAATTGTATAATTCAGTATGTATTCCAAAAAAAATAAGTTACACATTGTCTCTGTCGTGGCAGTGATTCGAAATAATGAAGGCAAATACCTTGTACTCAAACGTAGCGAAAAGGAAATAGCTTACCCTGGAATGTATACGTTCCCAGGCGGTAAGGTTGAGGATAATGACACCGCCGAGGAGACATTAGCTAAGGAATTGAAGGAAGAATGCGGACTGACTATGAAACCGGGAAAAATATTACTTAAAGATAAAGCTTTCATTAGACCCGACGAACAGAGCGTAAAAGTATTTTCATATCTTTGTCAGGTCGAAGATTTTGAACCAATAACTATGAGTCAAGACTTCACAGACTATCGCTGGGTCAGTCTCAAAGACTTGCCATCTATCCCACATGTTGGTATTGACGGTGAGCTAACCTTAGCCGATGCTTTGTATGATTCTGGATTGGATATTTCAAAGTTTCAAACCGAGTCAATCCGTGAAGATAAAATATCATAAAGTCACTATGAATAAATATCTCTACCTCCCCATACTTTCAATCTTCCTTTTCACCGGCTGTACTCCCAGCCAGCCATCACGAATAGACAGCTACGGCAATACTCAAGCCGCCAATACCAACCAAGCAACTAATAATAATCTTACAAAACCAACAGCCACAAATATGGTCACCGTTAAAACAACCAAGGGCGACATCACCCTGGAGCTCTATGCCAATGAAGCTACCAAGACAGTTGAAAACTTTCTCAAATTAGCTAAAGAAGGATTTTACGATAAAGTGAAATTTCATCGAGTAATTCCCGATTTCATGATCCAGACAGGTGATCCACAGGCCAAGGGAGTAGAAGGTAAAGACTTTACCTATGGCTCCAACCCATCTTTACCAATCGCTGGCACTGGCGGACCTGGCTATCAGTTTGCTGATGAATTTAACGCTAGCCTGCGTTTTGATAAACCAGGCGTGCTAGCCATGGCTAACTCCGGACCCAATACCAACGGCTCACAATTTTTCATCACTCACGTACCAACGCCACATCTCAATGATGCCCATACCATCTTTGGCCAAGTAACCGCTGGACAGGATGTGGTCAATGCTATAGAGCAGGGGGATGAGATTGTAAGTATAACTATTCAATAACATTTACGATCCCGCTGCTTTTGGGCGGGAGAAGTAATCTAGCCTGTTTGAAAACTAGACTGCTTCCCCTTCGACTAGGCTCAGGGTCGCAGACGAGAAAATAAAATGCTCGACATCAAATACATCATCAACAACACTGCCGAAGTAAAGAAGGCAGTACAGAATAAAAACGTCACCCTCGATGTTGATGAGCTTTTGCGCATTCATAAAGAGCGTAATGAAATTTTGCAACAAATTGAACAGCTCAATCAGCAGCGTAAGCAGAACGCAGAGCTTGCTGGTCAGACCAAAGGCAAACCAAGCGATGAAGCGATCGCGGCCGGGAAGAAAATTAAAGTGGAGTTGGAAAAACTTAATCCGACCTTCAACGAATTGGAAGTACGCTACCAAGAAATGATGCAAAGCGTGCCAAATATTTATTCTGCTGACACACCAATCGGCCCTGATGAATCGGCTAATAAAGTCATACGCAGTGTAGGTAGTAAACCCCATTTTGACTTTAAGCCAAAGGAACATTGGGAGCTGGGAAACAATTTGAAACTTATTAATACTGAGAAAGCGGCCGAGATCACCGGCGCCCGCTTTGTCTATCTCATGGGTGATCTGGTATTGCTGCAACAGGCTATCATTACCCTGACCTACACAACGGTCACTAATGAAACAACCTTGCAGACCATTGCCAATAAGAACGGCCTCAAGGTCAGCACTAAACCTTTTAAACTAGTCATTCCACCAGTTTTCATACGTCCCGAAGTCATGCAACGCATGGGACGCTTGGAGCCGCGAGAGGAACGCTACCATATAGCTCAGGATGATTTATATTTAATAGGCAGTGCTGAACATACCCTAGGACCGTTACACATGAACGAAACGATAGCAGAGGAGAGTCTGCCGATTCGCTATGCCGGGTTTTCCAGTGCGTTCCGCCGTGAGGCTGGTTCGTATGGCCAAGATACCAAAGGTATCTTGCGTTTGCACCAATTCGATAAAATTGAATTAGAGTCTTTCACCACAGCCGAGCAGGGCGAGGCAGAACAAAATTTCATCGTGGCTATTCAGGAATATTTGCTGCAACAGCTTGAATTGCCCTATCAAGTAGTACAAATCTCGACCGGAGACATGGGCAAGCCAGATTATCGTCAGATCGATATGGAAACCTGGATGCCTGGTCAGAATAGCCACCGTGAAACCCATACTTCGGATTATATGACCAGCTATCAGGCGCTTCGTCTGCAGACCAAGGTCAAGAGGACTTCAGGAGAAACCGAATACGTTCATATGAATGACGCTACTGCTTTTGCCCTCGGCCGTACTATCATAGCCATTATGGAGAATTATCAGCAGGCTGACGGGCGCATCAAAGTACCCAAAGTTTTACAACCATTGATGGGTAAAGAGATAATTGGCTGAAATGATCCAGACTAGCCTCATTGAGATTTCTCGATCGGCGTTGCTCCACAACGCTGATTTTTTCCGTCGTTATAGCGGCCTGGATAAACTTTTTGCTGTTGTCAAAGGCAATGCCTATGGCCATGGCCAGAATCTGGTTGTTTCAGTCTTAAATAAAAGTAAGTCTATCTATGGCTACCAGGTGTATGAGCTCTTCGAAGCTTTAGAACTTAGAAAGATCACCACCAAGCCTCTGGCAGTCCTCGGATTTCTACCAAATGACAAAAATCTAATCCGACAGGCAAGCCAAGCAAAAATAACGGTACCAATCTATAATCAACAGACTGCGAAATTATTACAAAACTCTCGTAAACCTTTGCAGGTACAGATCAAGGTTGATATTGGCACTCATCGTCTTGGGTTTAAACCAGAAAACATTGTAACTTTGATACAGACATTGAATAAAAATAAGCATCTGACTATCCGAGGCGTATTCTCTCATTACGCAGACAGTGAAAATAATGATCAATCATTTACCAATAAACAAAGTAAAGTTTTCGCCGCGTTGTTGACCCAGCTGAAACAACAAAATATAAATCTTCCGTTCAATCATGTTGCCTGTACTGCCGCTATGGCCAAGAAAATATCGCCACACCTTACCACCGGGCGGCTAGGGATTGGTTTATACGGCATCTCGCCGATTGAGGGACCGCTACAATCTAAGCTGCGTCCGGTCTTAACTTGGTCAACCAAGATTATGCATCTGCAACAAATACCGAAAGGGGAGTACGTGGGCTATGCCCGACGTTATAGAACCTCCAGAAAGATGCATATTGCCACCGTTCCCGTTGGCTACTATGATGGTTATAGTCGTTCGTTATCTAATAATGGACAGGTGTTGCTCGCTGGTCGAAAAAAGGGAGTCATCGGCGCTGTTTGCATGAATATGATGATGGTCGAGGCAGATAAAAATTCCAAGATAGGCCAGAGAGTTACTCTGATCGGACGCCAGAAAGCCAAGCACATTTCAGCCACTGACATGGCCACCTTAGCAGGAACCATAAACTACGAGATAGTAACCAGACTCCATCCAGAGATTAAGCGCCTCTTGGTAGCATAACTATGAAGAAAAGTAGATACAAAGGTGCCAATAGATTTTACCGGCTGGACAGCATGCCGGAAGTAAATCATCCTCGCCGAGCTGAGATTGGTGGTTATTATCAGAACAAGAAACCACGTCAACTCAATCTCATCAAGCGCTGGCTGATCATTATCACTGTCATTATCGTTGGACAGAGTCTATTTCAAGTTCCTTTTTTGCGGCTTTCAAATATTACCATCGATGGCATCAAATATATCCCATCAGATCAACTGGAAAATGAGATAGAGGAAATCCTAGACAGGAAACGTTGGTTTATTTTTAGAAATGACAACTATTTTCTATTTCAATCGTATGATCTGATCCAGAGATTAGAAAATGAATATCATCTGACGGATATCAAACTGACCAAAAAATTCCCCCAGACTTTATCATTAACAGCCAAAGAACGTCTATCTCCCTTTGTCAGACAAACCCCCGAGGGCTACTATGCCATGAATTTTCGAGGAGAAGTGTTGGGTCAGATTGACCAGCCAGAACCGACACAAATTATCATCGCCGACGAGAGGACAGACCAGAGTCAAGGTATACCTCTGGATTATCTAGAAACTGCCACCAACCTTTTGCAGACCTGGGCTTTCAAAGCTGAACAATTACACATTACAAAATTTCATCTGACTGACTCAAATGAGGATTTGAAAGTGACAACCAGCCAGAATTATCGCGTATTTTTTACCAGAGGCGAGGACATAACTGTCCAATTAGCGCGTCTACAAGAAATTTTGAGTCAGGATGCCGTGCCTGAGACTATCGAATACATAGATCTAAGATTTGAGAATAATATTTACTATAAATAAGCCGGGTATACTATGCCAGTTGGAACAAGGTTACAATGACTTCGTAATCATTAACC
>CAYHYG010000029.1:0-13040 GCA_964360835.1 uncultured Gammaproteobacteria bacterium | reverse complement strand
GTCTTCTTTGGTAATCCAGAAACCACGACCGGTGGTAATGCTTTGAAATTCTACGCCTCTGTCCGTATCGAAGTACGTCGTGCCGCTCAAATTAAACAAGCGGAAAAAATTATCGGTAACCGTGTCAATGCCAAGATTGTAAAAAATAAGATTGCTCCGCCATTCAAGACTTGTGAATTTGACATTATGTATAACGAAGGTATTTCCATAGCCGGCGATTTACTGGATCAAGGAGTACTCCATAGCGTCATCACCAAATCCGGCAACTCCTACTCCTTCGGCGAAACCAAGATGGGCGTCGGCCGCGAGACGGCCAAATCATTCCTTAGGGAAGATAAAAAACTTCAAACTGAAATAAGGAAACAAATCATGTCGGCGGTCAAAGCTCAGGCCGCAAACTAATAACCAACGTACATCCACTACCTGCCTGACAAAGCTATCATTAGTTCAAAATCGATGATAGTTTTGTAATCTTAATGACTGAGACTACTTATAGTCTATAACTCTTCTAATCTGCCGTGACAATCCAAAAGCATTCCCATGTCGCAACAAACCTACATAAGAATTTATACTGGCTTCACTTGGATGCTCGATAAGTCTTCTCATCATTCGTTTCTTGGTAGTAGTTCGTAATACGCGATGATGGGGGAAATGTATCCAACCGAGAAAATCTACACCAGAGGCCAGAGTCTTGATAAATAACTTTTTTGGATGTAGCTGTAATCTCAGCCTATGCTCCAAGAAACTCCGCATAAGCGGAACATAGGCCTCTACTATATTACGATCAGCAGACATAATAATGAAATCATCGGCGTAACGAATATAATACTGGGCTCTCAGCCAATGCTTCACAAACTGATCGAATTCATTCATATAAATATT
This sequence comes from uncultured Gammaproteobacteria bacterium, assembly GCA_964360835.1. Classification (GTDB taxonomy): domain Bacteria; phylum Patescibacteriota; class Patescibacteriia; order UBA1558; family 2-01-FULL-52-15; genus CAYHYG01. The sequence continues at coordinate 12,158 of CAYHYG010000029.1, read as the reverse complement.
AACGAATAATTGTGAGGTGAGGTTGCCTAAAGGTAAACCTTTGCCCGACTGTAATTCAAAACTTTTGATGATAGTCCTTAGTAATTGCATGGTTGTCTTATCATCAGCCAAATTCAAACCTACACTCATTTGCGAACCAGCTTGCTGGTGAAGCAATCTAGCTTGATCGATATTATCAACTGGACTGCTTTGTCGCGTGTACGCTCCTCGCAGATGACTATTAGCTGGACTTTTAGGTATATACTTAGCAAGAATTTCTAATAATATCTCTTGATCAATCGTAGCAAAAAACTTCCGTATATCACCCTTCAAGACCCAAACAGTCCGAGTATTATTACGGGAAGCCTTACGACTAAAATCTCTGAAGCGATTCAAGGCTCTATGCGTGCCTTTACCAAGCTGGCAGGAGAAACTATCGACAACAAAGATTTTACTAAAATAAGGATATAAGATTCTATGGAGAGCATGATTCAAGATTCGATCACGGACGCAGGTTTTATGAATTAAGCGGTGTTTGGGATCAGTTATAGTAAATTGTGTATAACCGCTGTGATGATAGATACCGTTTTTTAATTCCTCATGAAGGAAGGCAAGATTATCCATGAGATTATAAGCAAACTCCTGCACATCTGGTTTTTTCTTTTTATCTACGATAAACTCTTGCCAAGCTAATAATAAATTATCTAAAGAAATAATATCTTCAAATGTATGAGTCAATTGTTTCATAATCCCTCTCCTTTAAGCCCCCCCCTCAACGGAATTTGACTATTTTGCAATATTTGATTAGCGGCTATAAGCTGTGGCAAAGTTATCTTCCTCATATCCCGAAAACAGCCAGATATACCTTGGCAGAAAAAATTGATCGTGCCTTCATAGAAACTATAGAGCTTCTTTTCACGGCCAGCAAATCAGCCAAGGTCGAGAAACTTGCCGCGCTTAGACAGGCCAGCGCTAAATTTGAGCTGCTGAAATTCCTTTTACAAATTCTCTGGGAAACCCAAGCCCTCGATACTACTAAATATAGCCGGCTATCCGAATCTCTCAATGAGATCGGAAAAATGCTCGGCGGCTGGCTCAAACAAACGTTGAGTCAATTACCCACCACCGAGCATAACCGCTAACTCACATTGCCAGCTGCGAGAGACAGCCACACGCCCATTGTCATTGAAGTCATTGTCAAGCCTGTTCCAGTTACCGACGAACTGCATGCCATCGTTGTTGACGTAAGGAATGTTACGGTTGCCGTCCTGGTTCACCACGTTTGTGTAAAAAGTCATCTATACCACCACCCTTTGTCCTTCGACAAGCTCAGGACTCAGGATTGAATCGTATTCGGAATCTGAAATTCCCTAACTTCTTACACCAAGTAGCAATATTCGTTGCGTGTCTCAAAAGCGCACTAAGAATAAGCGTGCCCATTCTTACTCTGTCTTCAGAAACAGCGGAGTTCGACGCGCCAAACCATAGCCTGACGCACACGATCTACTATCCAAATTAATTTTATCATAAAAAGGACTCCGGACGCGCGAGGCGCCGGAGCCCAAAAGGGGACAAGAGAACAAGTGACCAGGGTCAAGGTTGAAGGTTGCAGGAGTCGAGTAGGCTACCCGCGAGAGACAGCCACACGCCCAATGCCATAGAAGTCACCGCCAAGCCCGTACCAGTAACCGACGAACTGCATGCCATCGCGGATGACGTAAGGAATGCAACGGTCGCCGACCTGGTTCACCACGATGATTCCGGGGAAGTCAATGTAGACCTTCCCGAGAAGCGCCATAAGGGCGGGATACTCGCGCTGAACCTTGAGCATGTACTGACGGTGCTGGAAACCCAACAACCCGCCTTTACCACGGAGCACCGTCAAGCGGCGTTCGTAGGTGGCGCCGTCGATGGATCCTTCCGTCGACTTGAGAACGGTCGAGAGCCGTAACTTCACCGGCTCCTCCGTGGAGTCGTCACGCTCGATACGCTGGATGTAACTCCAGCTGACTCGGATCTCTTCCAGGGTCGGCCGTTTGAGTGCCGGCATCTGGATCACGACGTCGTCGTGCATCAGCCGGAAACACTCACGGTCACCTCGGATGATCTCAGCGTGGACTACGAGTTGCCCCGCCAAGTCATCCATGAAGCTCGAAGCTTCTTCCTGTACCAGCAGGATATCGTCGTCTGTACCATTCTGAGCATGGATCCTGTTACGCAAGTCGATACCCAGATCGAGTCGGACGGATTTGGCCTTTCCGCTTCCCATGACGTACCTCCCTTACTGCCCCTAGTCACCTCCGCTCTGGATGTAACCCTAGGCAGTGAAACTAGCGACCATATCTTGCCGCATATTTGATAGCATCTATGTAAAAGTAGTTAAACCGCATATATACTTGTCCTATGTTGTGAGGTACATTTAAAAATATATAATATCATATTAATAAACTATTGTCAATAGCAGATTATAAAAAAGCTAATATTAGCCCTTATATCTTTAAATAAAATACCTAATAGCGTATAATAGGCTCATGTCAATCAGTCACAAAATATTTACCAATACTGTCTGGCAGATTGGCTCACGCTTAGCCGATGTTTTTCTCGGTGTCTTGACCTTAGCCTTGGTCACTCGCTATCTCGGTCAGGAACAGTTTGGTCACTTCACTACTATCAATGCTTGGTTGCAGGTTTTTGCTATCATCGTGGATCTAGGTCTCTATCTGACACTTCTGCGTCAACTAGCTACCGTTTCCAAGGAAGAGCAGCCTAAGCTCATCAATGCCATCTTTAGTCTACGACTGATCACAGCCGCCATTATATTATTGACGTCTATTGGGATTGTCTGGGCCACACCCTATCCTCTGATTGTAAAACAAGGCGTGACTATATTGGCACTGAGTTACTGCGCTGCTTCGCTGATTACCGTTTTGACTGCCATCTTTCAATATAATTTGCACATGCGTTTGATTGCTGTCAGCTCAACGGTACAAAAAATAATTACCCTGCTACTGACAGTGGCCGCTATCGCTTACTGGCCACAGAGCTATCTTTTGCCTCTCTTATGGGTGACGGTAGCTGCTACCATGATTCAACTTATGATAGTCATTGGGGCGGTACAAAAAATTTCACCGCTTCGATTCGTTATTGATAGAAAATGGTGGCAACGTATATTGTTGATTAGCTGGCCCATTGCCCTAACTACTGCTTTGAATCTGGTCTATTTTAAAATGGATACGGTCATTCTTTCTTGGTATCGTCCAGCTGCTGAAGTTGGTCTCTATGGTGCTAGCTATCGCGTCTTGGAAATCATCACCACCTTTCCTCATATGTTTATGGGTCTCATTCTAGCTCCTTTGACAGCCGCCTGGGTGGCCAAAGATTCAGATCGCCTCCGCTCTCTCTGGCAACGGTCGTGGGAATTTTTTGCCTTGATAGTCATGCCTCTTATTACCGGCGGTTTTGTCCTAGCCGAGCCAGTCATGGTGCTGATTGCAGGCCCAGAATTCATTGGCGCTGCTCCAATTTTACAAATATTATTGCTGGCTACAGGTGCCATATTTTTCGGTGTACTTTTCACCTACATGGTACTGGTGGTTGGTCGACAGAAAGCATTGATTCCTAGTTTTATCGTCGCTGCCATCGGAGCCATACTGGCCTATATTTACTTTATTCCTCTCTATGGCATGCTGGCGGCCGCTTGGATAACAGTTATAATCGAAATTTTCATAGCCTTGGCTGCTTGGAAAGTAACCGCCAAGGAATACGTCTGTCGACCACCGCTTATTTCCAGTCTAAAAATACTGGCGGCGAGTTTGCTCATGGCTGTAGTCTTGGCATCGTTGCCCATATCATCGGTTCTGATACAAATTCTGGTCGGGGTTACCCTCTATGGTATACTGCTCTTTGCTTTTCGTGCTCTCCGTTGGTCTGAAATCAATCACTTGTTGTCATGGTCATAAATCTGCTAGCAGTAACACTTCCCTCTCTAGCCATCTGGTTCTGTTTTTTTCTTTTTGGCTGCCTGAGCTGGAGAAACCTGCGCTTGGCAGTCTTGCTGACAGTTGTATCATTGCCAACTTATGTTGTACGTCTGTCAGTAGCCGGCATTCCTTTGACTATGCTGGAAGTAATGATACTACTTTGTATCATTGTCTGGCTCTGGCGTGAAAAAATTCTTACTCGATTAAATTTTTCCTTACGACCTGGGCAGGACAATCCAGTACCGAAGGATTTACGCTCGCCGATTGCTTTGATCTTAGTTACTTCCTTTGTGGCCATATTTATCGCTGGCCAGACTTCCGCAGCTTGGGGCATCTGGAAAGCCTATTTTCTAGAAGCTATTACCTTCTTTCTTTTAGTTCTTTATCTGTTCCGCTGGCCAAAGGATATTAAATTATTAATTATTGCTCTGGGAGTTTTGGTCGTCAGTCTCCTACCGCTAGCTCTGACACAATGGCTCAGCGGTTGGGGCATACCGGAAGCTTGGCAAGCAGCTTCAGGCCGAAGAATTACCTCTGTCTTTGGTTATCCTAATGCGATTAGTCTGCTAGTAGCGCCCATCGTAGCTTTTTATTTAGGACAGCTAAGTCGAAGGGTAAGCCGCTCATGGTTTGTCTGGAGCCTAATCGTCATCATTAGCGGTCTGAGTATTATCTTCTGGGCACAGACTACCGGGGCTTTGATAGCACTTGGTATCACTGCGCTCTATCTGCTCTGGCGTCGAAAAGAATTGCGACCGGCTATAATTATGTTACTGGTAGCTGTGATGATGACTATAAGCTTCTGGTCTGACTGGCGACAGAACTGGCAAATGACTATCAACCGTGTACAGCGACAAGAACTCAATCTAAACTCTAGCTCTCTGGAGGTTAGGATAAATCAATGGCAAGAGACTTCAGCTCTGCTGGCAGATCGTCCATTCTGGGGTAGTGGATTGTCAGGCTACCAACAAGGGCTGACTCCTTATCATAAAAACCAATGGTTAGAAATTTTTCTCTACCCCCATTCCTTATTTCTCAATTTTTGGGTTGAACTCGGACTGTTGGGCTTACTAGCTTTCTGTTGGTTATTTGTCAGAATCATACAGAGACTCTGGGATAAAAAAAATCAGGTAGTTGATTCTACCCTACTCTGGGGCTTGCGCGCCGCCTGGTTGACCTGGTTTATCCACGGACTGGTGGACGTGCCCTATTTCAAAAACGATTTATCAATTCTATTCTGGTTACTTCTCTTCTTGACTATTAAAGTTTCTCAATCACATCAAACAGTAAAAAAATCCGAAGCAATTGCCTAAGGTATTAATCGCTCGTAGACACAGTCAGTGATCGTATCACTACAACTGTATTGTAGTTTCTCCGAGGCCAGACTAGAGGTGCTCAAAGCTTCAATCACTACCGGACAATTAGTGACACAGCCAGTGTTCGCAAAAAATCGCTGGACAGTACTACTACCCAAAGTTAGATCCGAGAACAAGAGCCGTTCCGGTTCTTTTTTTAACTGAAACATAGCTTCATCTAGACCGGCCCGAGTCAGATAATAGGTATCAACAATGCCGCCATAATTACGCTGTTGTGAATACAGACCATAACCCAGATTGACCATAGACAATGAGATTATCACAATGATCACACTGGTAGCTAAAACTGCCAACAAAGCAGTGGCTCCACGATTATTTTCTTTTTTATCTAGAGCTAATACCAACATAGGTTTCAAATGTCTTTTCTAATAACGGCACTGATTCGGAAGCATTCGTAGATGACAAACGCAGACGCAGACGCACTCCTTCAACCGTACTACTGGCTAGGTCATCGAAAATCGGCGTCAGAATAAATTCCGTCACAGCTACAGAAGCACTGTTAAGCTGAGTACTAGGAGAACTGGAGCTAAATGTTTGCATCAGGTTATTATTGTCTTTGACGATAGTAAACCATTGGGCGGTGGAGCTACTGGTATAGAAACGAGCTGTAGCCGGATCAGGTCTGATGTCCGCAATAGAATAGACTGGCCGTATCTGCTGCGCGCTGAAGTTCATGATAAATTGTGCGTTCTGTATGATGGCCTCTTCGGCTTTGTAGGTCCGGTTGGCTCGTAATGTATTCCAAATCATAGTACTAAGCAATGCCAGTAGTAAAGATGAAATAAATAAATATATCAGTATCTCGATAAAAGAAAAACCTTGTCGTGATTTCGATTTCATAATGAATAGCTAACCGTTATATCTTCAACAATAGGAACGTCATAGGCCGCCTCAGTCGACAGGTAGGCCCTATAACGAAAGTAACGTTGGTCTTTGTGTACGAAATAAGGAATAAACTCCTTAACCGCATTGATGTAATAAGTAGAAGAACTGCCATCAGGACCAATATAATTCCACGGGCCGGAAGGTGAGTCACTAGTGGCTAGCTGTAACGTAACATCAGTCTCCGCTGTCCCCGTTTCGCGCCAAGATAACCAGTTATATTCGACGGTGTCAGAGCCTGTATCAAAGGTTGAGGATTCAAGAAAACCACTACTGGCAATATCACAATCCAGAAGACCAGTAGAAATCACGAAAAATTCACCTTGATTGCCTGAGGTGGCGGCATAGATGGTACTACAGTTGGTTGTCATGCCAAGAATTTTACCAAAGAGATCAAAACCGCTAACCGGTTGAATTGCCGCCGGGTTGGCCACATCCAGAACTATCAATTCTTCGTCAAGAAAGTTTGAACCTATGAGAGCAAAATCACCGATCACCACGCTGGAGAAAACAGTTTCGTTAACTTCATAAGCACCTAGCAGCTGTGGTGATGAAGGATTGCTAATGTCAATCACATTATATTCAGCTGCCCCGCCATTATTATCAGTCGAGACATAAGCGCGCGAGCCAACGGCGTAGACATCGTTAGCTTTGACCGAACCGACAATATCAAAGGTACCAAACAACTCCAAGCTAGCCGGTGCAGTAATATTCACAAACTGTACTTCATTGCTGGCATCCTGTGTGGCCATATAGAGAACATTTCCAGCTACAAATAGTCCATGAATCTGATCGTTAATAGTATAGGTATCCAGATAAGCAGGGTTGATAGGGTTAGCCAAACTAAATGAATGGACACTCGTACCCTGGGATATATACAGTTCGGTAGCTGTGATGGCAATATCAGAAGTATCTGTATTGCTAGGAAGATTATAGGAGAAGATCTGAGTCGGGGTATATGGATCAGTGACATCAACTACTTTTAGCTCCTCGGCATTATCGGCTGAAGAAATATAGAGATAATCCCCTTGCTTGGCTACAGCTGTCAGAGACTCATTCAAATCCAAACGTGACATTTCTGTCAAATTATTTATATCTGAAATATCAATGATATATAGCTCAGCGTCACTAGGATTATTTTCGGTCACTAGATATGCTACGCCATCTCTAGCGACTACGTCATTATCATCAAAGTTTCCTGGCGTATTGAAAAAACTGGTGGTGGAGGCGTAACTCCAATCGATGTTACCGATCTTTAAGCTGAGAATTCCCGGAATACTGTATTCAATTCCTTCAGCTGAGGAGAAAAATTTAGTAGGATCTGTCCAATCGGTTTGACCTGGACCACCACTCCAGTCAGTCTGTTGCAATCGCGAGGCTCGCCAATTAACCAAATAGCTATCCATAACTTCTGTCGAGGTAGCGCCACTCAACGTTTGCCAAGATATGCGTGCTGATATTTTTTTTGAATTAGGATCAAGATAGCCGCCGCTCGTGACTATTGGTCCGTAGATCTGATCTCTGGTACTACTAGCTCGGTAGACATCGCTTAATTCCACCAGGCGAGTATAACGATTATTCAAAACTTCCGTACCAGTAGCTACCTGCCAGCTGGATGTGGCTAGCTGGGGATGATACTGTCCGGCAGGCAAGTCTTTCCAGTCTGTTTGAGAAAAAACTTCCATCGCTTCCTGAGCATAGAGCAAAGCCTCGAGACGTTCAGCTGTCAGACGACGTAGTCCTCTGGTTTGTAACCCTGTTTGCACAATGACTACTGTCAAAACACTGACAAAAGAAATGGCTATCAGTAATTCGATTAAAGAAAATCCTTGTCGTCTTTTCATCACTTTATTCTATGGCTCCTGAGCTTAAAATGGTCACTGAGGTTGTAGGTGTGAGACTATTTGCCGGCCGTAAGATAACAGATCCTGACAGTGTTGGTAGACCGCTTTGTTTTTGGAAAATAATACTAGAAGTACTGATAGCCCCGTCACTGAAAGCAGTTTGATAATTATCAATGATAGCGCCACTGAAAGAATAATCAATATTCCCAGCCCCACCAGTAGTGAATGTCGGGCCAGCAAACATAGTATAACCATCGGCCCGAAGCTGAATGCCCCAAGTCTGATTATCGGCACTGGCGGTGGCTCGTTGTCTGGCCTGGTGCACGACACTGCGCAGACCATCACGTGCCGCTTGCAACTGAATTGATCGTTGATAGACAGAATAGCTGGAAACGCTAATTCCAACTACAATAGTGATCAACACTATGGCAAATAAAATCTCTAACAAAGTAATACCTTTATTCATTAACTATCACCAAAACTATTGGTTAACTCATAAATTGGCCCGATGACCGAAACAGCGATAAAACCGACTGCCACGCCGACTACGATCAATAACACCGGTTCAATAATAGTGGACAGATTAGTCAGTACATTATTAACTCTGGTATTATAGTAGTCAGAAATTTTTGTCAGGATATTATCCAATTCTCCTGTCTCCTCTCCTACTTTACATAACTGTACCATAAGTGAGGGGAAAAGATGTGGTCGTTGAGCCAAGGAAGCGTGCAAAGCTACCCCTTTACCCATTTCATCGGCCATAGTTATGACCGTGGAGCGAAATGATAGATTACCCAAAGTACGAGCGACCGTCTCTAATGATTTGATAATAGGCAGACCAGCTGTCAGAAGAACACGCAGGTTACCGCTAAAGCGAGTAAGGTTGATCTCGCGTATCAGTGGGCCGGCCAAAGGTAAATAAAGCAACCGCCAGTGTAGCCAGGCTCGTGGTTTGGGTAGACGGAAGATCATGGGCAACAATACGACGATGAGCACTACCACCCCAATGACCAGATAATAGTAATTGGTCAGAATATAGACAATCGTCTGTACAATAACCAATACCGGCGGTAAGGCCACGCCCGCGTCAATAAAAATTTCAATCAATTTGGGGAAAACCATCAGAGCCAAAAGCAGACTGACTCCTATGAGAGCAATCAGGACCACGGACGGATACATCAGAGCGCTGATAACTTTACTACGTAATTCTTTCTCTGACTTGAGCATCAGAGCCAGGTGTCCCAGCACTTCAGCTAGAAGACCGGATGACTCCCCAACCTCGATAGTGGCTACTAATATCTCAGGAAATACTTTGGGGTAGTGCTTCATTCCGGTCGACAATAGTTCTCCATTTTCCACCTGACGTTTCAGCTCAGCTAGAACTGACTTCAGATATTTATTTTTCATTTCCTCACCCAGAGTGTTCAGTGTCGCCGCCAATGGTAACCCGGCTTTCAACATAGTGGCCATGTTATCAAGCAAAACCATCTTCTCTGACAAACTAACGTGACCAGAGAGACGTCTAGGTTTCAATAATCTTTTGCGCTCTTTTTCTTTTTTGGCCTGTTCCTGTCTGGCGGCCATTTGTTGCGCTACTAAGGTATTGGGCTGTTCGCTGGCTTCTCGCTCCAGCTTTTCCTTATCAATTTGATTATGTTGTGGTCCAAAATATTCCATAAGTTATTCGCGTTTGATACGCAATACTTCCTCAATAGTGGTCATACCTAGCAAAGCTTTACGCAAGCCATCTTCCACGATGGTCACCATACCACTGGCAACAGCTATTTTTTCCAAATCGGCGGAGCTAACCCGCTTAACGATGGCTTCTTGCACCGGTGGGGTATTTTCCATCAGCTCCATGACACCGATACGACCTTCATAACCAGAGTCATGACAACGACCACAGCCCTTGCCATGGTAAAAGGTTAACTCAGAAAAACTCTGGATGGCTGCCTCGATGATTCCTAGTTCTTTAAATCGTACCAGCACCTGATCTAGTTTAAATTCAATCGACAAACTTTTGAGCTGGTCAGCAGACAACTGATAACTCTCAATGCAATCCAGACAGATGCGTCGCACCAGACGTTGAGCTAGTACCAAGTTGAGAGTAGAAGCTACCAAAAATGGTTCAACATCCATATCAAGTAGACGCGGCGGGGCGCCGGCCGCATTATTGGTGTGTAGTGTTGATAAAACCAAGTGTCCGGTCAGAGCCGCCCTGACAGAAATCTGCGCCGTGTCGCCATCACGGATTTCTCCGATCATGATGATGTCTGGATCCTGACGTAGGAGTGAGCGCAAACCAGAGGTAAAATCATAGCCGGCAATAGTATTGACTTGCGTCTGATTGACGCGACGAATACCGTATTCAATTGGATCCTCAATAGTAGAGATATTGACGTCTTCAGTGTTGAGGATATTCAGGACAGAGTACAGCGTCGTTGTTTTACCAGAGCCGGTCGGACCGACGACCAGGATCATGCCAAATGGCTTCTTGATCTGACGATGCATGATTTCAATATTTTTATCACTAAAACCCAAATCTTCAAGATTTAAATTCTGAGCTTCATCAGTCAATAAACGCATGACTACCTTTTCACCGAAAAAAGCCGGTATAACCGAAACACGTACCGAGTCTTCTTCATCCTCAATCTTGAAGGAAAAGCGGCCGTCCTGAGGCACTCGGTGTTCGTCGATACGTAAATTAGCCAAAATCTTGATACGGGCTACCAAGGCATCATGGACAGATATGGGCAATTCTGACTTATCGATCAGGTCGCCATCAATACGGAAACGGACAACGACAGCATCAGGTAATGCTTCAATGTGAATGTCTGAAGCCTGTTCATACAAGGCGTATTCCAATATGGTGTCGACAATCTGAATAATTGGGATTTCCACCTGCGGCAAATCGATGTTTTTGGATATTTTTGACCCCAGAAGATCGGCCAGCTCTTCTTTGATGTTTTTTTCGTACAATCGTGAGGCGAAACGAAAACCCTTGACTGTTGTCAGATAGGGAATCACCTCTCGTCTGGTCGCTTGTTTGACTAAATCCAGAGAACGCTGACTCTTGGGCTTCACGAAAGCCACCTTAAGCTTCTCTCCCTCCAGTTCAAAGGGCACGGCTTTGGCTTGGAGCACGACCTTATCCGGCAATTCCGCCAAAACCTTGGTATCAAGCTTATGTTTGCGCAGATTGACGTAAGGAAAGCCGATTTTATCACCAATGAGTTCAAACAAATACTGCTCTGCAATGACCGCCCGCTCGATCAAAATTTCTTCCACGCCGCGACGACGACGTTGGGCGTTGTATTCTGCCTGGGTCCAGTCATCTTCCTTGATGGCACCGGCTTCCAGCAGTATTTTTTTGACTTCCTCCTGGGAAATCGGCAAGTAAGACATAGAAAATAAAAACTAAAAATTCAAAGCTCAAAACTACAAGTCAAAAACTAAATCTTTTCAGACATTATTGTTGCGAATTCCGTTAAATTATAGCACAAATGCAAACTTTGTGTGCGCTATTTTAGACCATATTGCCTAAATTTCCGCAATAGCGTATGCTGGCGTGGCAAGTTACGCTGGCGCGGAAGGGTGGCTGAGTTGGTCGAAGGCGCCGCACTCGAAATGCGGTATATCCGTAAGGGTAGCGCGAGTTCGAATCTCGCCCCTTCCGCCAGAGAATATTTATAGATAGTAGAGGTTCGCCTGCCCTGAGCGAAATCGAGCTAAGCTCGATGAGTCGAAGGGAATCCTCCCGCCTCCGCCAGATTACCAAGTTTGAACCGAGGTAAAATAAGGGTTCTTGGACAAAAGTAATATGCAAAAACGAACATTATCCCAAATTAAGAAGGCACTACAAGAACTCTCGAAAAAAGGGTGGATTAAGTCTAATCGCAGTCACAACACTGGGATAGGTAAAACTCTAGAGGACTATCTTGGTATTACTGAAAACAATATTGCTCTGCCAGACTTTGGAGTAATGGAATTGAAATCTCAAAGATTGAACACTCTCTCGATGATGACTTTGTTTACGAAAAGTCCTGAGGGTATTACAAACGCTGAAATAAGAAAACGCTTTGGTTATCCTGATCCTG
>CAYHYG010000028.1:0-13388 GCA_964360835.1 uncultured Gammaproteobacteria bacterium | reverse complement strand
CCTCAGGTCAAGGCGGGACGGGGACTATGGGGGATAAAGAATATTCCCCACAGGAGGTGTCGGCTATGATTTTGCAGAAGTTAAAAGCAGATGCAGAGTCACGTCTAGGAGGCACCATTACACAAGCAGTTATCACTGTGCCAGCTTACTTTGACGATTCACAGCGCCAAGCTACCAAGGATGCGGGCAAGATTGCTGGCCTGGAAGTTTTGCGCATTATCAATGAGCCGACGGCCGCGGCTTTGGCTTACGGTTTTGATAAAAAGAAAGATCAGAAAATTGCTGTCTACGATCTAGGTGGCGGAACGTTCGATGTTTCTATTTTGGAAGTAGGACATGACACCGTAGAGGTCAAAGCCACTAACGGAGACACCCACCTAGGTGGTGACGACTTTGATCAGAAAATTATTGGTTGGATTCTGGAAGAATTCAAAAAAGAACACGGCATTGATCTGTCGCAGGATCGATTGGCTTTGCAACGTTTGAAAGAAGCAGCTGAGCGCGCCAAAATTGAGTTATCCTCATCACTGGAAACTGAAATTAATCAGCCATTTATTACTACCACGGATGCCGGTCCGCAACACTTGGTGTTGAAGATGACACGCGCCAAATTAGAGGAGTTGGTAGGTGATTTGGTCACCAAAACTCTAGAACCATGTCGCAAAGCTCTGGATGACGCCAAATTAAAAACATCAGACCTTGATGAAATTGTCATGGTCGGTGGCATGACCCGTATGCCGTTGGTTATGGCCAAAGTTGAGGAATTTTTTGGCAAGAAGCCAAATATCAGCGTTAATCCTGATGAAGTCGTGGCTCTGGGAGCCGCCGTCCAGGCTGGTGTCCTTCAGGGCGACGTCAAAGACGTCTTACTTCTGGACGTGACCCCTTTGACACTAGGCATCGAAACTATGGGAGGTGTACGCACACCGATTATCGATCGTAACACCACAATCCCGACTTCCCGTTCGCAGATTTTCTCCACAGCTGCCGATAACCAAGATTCTGTAGAAATTCATGTTTTGCAAGGTGAGAGACCGATGGCGGCTGATAACAAAACTTTGGGACGCTTCATCCTGTCAGGAATACCGCCAGCGCCACGTGGTGTACCACAGGTAGAGGTCAGCTTTGATCTCGATGCCAATGGTATTTTACACGTTAAAGCCAAAGATAAAGCTACTAATAAAGAACAATCAATTACTATTACGTCTTCGTCTGGATTAAGTGAAGCGGAAGTAGAGAAAATGAAACAAGAAGCCGAACTACACGCTGAAGAAGATAAGAAAAAGAAAGAAGCGGCTGACACTCTTATCCAGGCCGATCAAGTAATTGCCGTGGCTGAACGATTACTCAAAGAAAGTAGCGACAAGTTGAAAGCTGAAGATAAGAAAGAACTAGAAGACAAGCTGGCTGAATTGAAGAAAGTCAAAGATGGCAGTGATCAGACAGCTACCAAATCAGCTATGGAATCTCTATCAAGTACGGCTCAACGCATCGGTGCCGCTATGTATCAGCAACCAGGAGCAGGCCAATCGGAGACTGCTGCGGGTGAAGCCAATAAGGATCAACCAGTCGAAGGCGAGATCGTAGACGAGCCCAAACAAGAGTAATAATCGATGGCCAAAGATTACTATCAAATCTTAGGTATAGACAAAAGCGCCACGGCGGAAGAGATCAAGAAAGCCTTCCGTCGTTTGGCGCACCAGCATCATCCTGACAAACAGGGAGGCGACGAGGCCAAGTTTAAGGAGATTAACGGCGCTTATCAGGTTTTGTCTGATCCGGAGAAGAGACAGCAGTATGATCAATACGGTTCTGCTTTTGAGCAGACAGGCGGAGCGCAAGGCTTCAACTGGCAAGATTTTCAGTCGGCTGGCGGAGCGCAAGGTTTCGATTTTGGTAATGTCAGCGATCTTTTTGGCGATTTTTTTAGCTTTGGCGGTGCTGGTGGTGGCAGACAGGGACGCAATCGTGCTGCCGATATTCATATGGACCAGGAGATCGAATTTAAGGAGAGCTTCGAAGGAGTTAGTCGTATTGTCTCACTTTACAAAAATGCTAGCTGTGACCGCTGTAGTGGTAGCGGAGCTGAACCGGGGACCAAAGTATCTCAATGTACTATTTGCAAAGGTAACGGGCGTGTGCGTCGGGTGCAGAATACCATGCTAGGCGCTATGCAGGTAGAAACTGTTTGTGCCAACTGTCAGGGTACCGGAGAAAAGATTGAAACACCATGTAAGCATTGCGGTGGCAGTGGTCTGGAGCGAAAGCAGGAAGAATTCACGTTTACTATCCCAGCCGGCATCGATGCCGGACAGACTTTGAGGTTTTCTGGGAAGGGTCAGGCTGGTAGTAAGGGACAGACAGCTGGGGATCTCTACTTGACGATACATGTCAGACCGCATCGTGATTTTCAGCGACAAGGAGCCGATATTCTAACTTCGGTCTCAGTGCCATTTACGACCTTAACTTTAGGCGGTGAAGTTTCTGTGCCGACTATGGAAGGGGCTGTGCGACTCAAGATTCCAGCTGGTACTGAAAGTGGCAAGCAATTTATCTTGAAGCAAAAAGGATTTACCAAACTTAATGCCAGAGGCAGGGGAGATGAGCTGGTGCAAGTCAATGTAGCTATCCCTACCAAGCTGACCAAGAAGCAGAAGGAACTATTGGAACAACTAGACCAGCAACTGCAGGGAAAGAAGGGTTGGCTGTAGATAACTATGAAAGATAACAGCTAATCTTAGCTGTTTTTTGTTAAGTTTACGTTAATTACATTGACAAAATATAGTGTTTATGTAATAATACTATATTACGTTACCTCATCAGAGGTGCGGCGCACCTTAATAATATATGTCATTTTAAACAGCTAACCGAGAGATTCTCGGTTTGAGTTTCGATAGTCAACCATCAATAGACGGAGGGTGTCATGTTTCTGATTTTTGCTATTTGGGTTGTGATGCTAGTCACCTCCATTGGGATGATGATTGCACCAGGGCGGCGTTGGCGGGATAGTGGTGTCATGGTTTTCGACATCGCGATGATCGTCGGATTCATCGGCGCGATGTTCGTGTCAAGGTTTTTCTTCTTCATTCCTGTCGAGTATGGGGGTGAGAGGTCAACGCTCAACTTCTTTTACGCTATGGGAAAAGCCGTTGCCAACGATCACGGCAATGTGATCTTGGAGAATGGTTGGCAGTTTCTGCTGTGGAGTCTGGTGCGCCTGGAATTCGCTTGGATTCTTGGCGGTGCTATCTTTGGGCCGAGCTATCTGGCCTACAGAGGCAACATTCAGACTCTCAACATCCCAGCTTTGTGGGGTGTCAAGCGTTGGAGAGGATTCAAAGGTGAGGATTGGCATTGGAAGCTGCCGTCGGTTTACTGGTTGCTTTTCTTTCCGAACCTCAAGTTTGACCTGGAGACCATCATCAGACACGAGACTCCGATTCTTCGGGCGGCTAAAGCCCTTGAGGATGGTGGTTTCACCGATGCGCAATCGAAGGCAGTTTTGACTACTGCCATGGCTCCAACGACTGGCAAGGTCGATGCTGACGTGATTGTCGATGCCGGTAGTACAACTGGTGGTGTCGAAGCGGCGGTCAGAACTGATTTCAATGCGATTGAGGTAAATCCTGATCGCGTCGAGACTCTCAGCGCTGGTGTCCGTAAGGCCATCATCGGCACCATCAAGAACGAATATGAGGTTCCGTGGCGGGACTGGGCGGCGATTTTGCCCTATTCGATTCTCCGAAAGATCAATGGAGAGTCGCTCATGTGGGCAACGACTGCACAGCTCAGACAGTGCCTCCGAATTTTTCAGCAAGACGTTGTCACAACGGCCGCAGCGGTGCAATCGGGTGCTGTCGGCGTCGTCAATCTGACCCCAGATGATTTCTGGGTTCGGCTGATGGAGACACCGACAAATGCTCTCGACACTGAAGGTCTGCAGTTGACCCTCGAGGGCGTGCGTCTGCTGTTCGAGAGGTTCATTGCTGATCGTGAGTATGATCAAGCAGTTGACCTTGTTGAGCAGGGCGTACCGGACAGTGCTGTCTATCGCGTCTTGCTTCGTTACGGGTATTTGCTTACCCGACTCGGAATCGAGGATTTCGTTGAAGACGAAGCCGTGACGACGCAGCGTTCGGAGCTGGCCAAGGCGCAACTGCAGGTTGCTATCAACATCGCCAAGGGCAAGGCAGCCTCTTCTGAAGTCTTGGAGGCTGCGGCGCTCCTCATGGGTAAAACAACACACGTTGGCATGACGGGTACCGAACTCGAAGCGGTGGCGCGTTTCGCCAACCAGATTCGTGAGCAGAAGCTCTCGGTAGAGGCGGCAACCCGCATGGTGGCGATGGTGGGTCAGGGATCGAACATCTTCGAGGCCATCAAGGCCATCCTGCCCAGAACCACCTGAAGGAGGAAATGACATAGAAAAAAACGGAGCCCAGCACCATTCGGTGCTGGGCTCTTTACTTTGATTTTTTAATACTGCTGGAGAATCGTAGCTACTTCAGCTGGAGAATTTGTCTGCACCAGTTTCTGTCGCAGTTCGCTGGCTTGAGGACGTCCTTTGATATAGTGCGCTAGATGACGCCTCATAGGTAGGAAATAATCAGTATCATAGAAATCGCTGTACAACTGCGCGTGCGATTGCATGGCTTGTTTCATTTCATCCCAGTCTGCCTCTTTGAATTTATCAGTTTGCAGATATTCCCGAATTTGACGAAAGACCCACGGCTTACCTAGAGCAAAACGCGCTAGACCAAGTCCATCAGCTTGCGTCTGTGCCAGAATTTCACTGGCGCTTTCTACGGAAATCAGGCCACCGTTAGCCAGCACAGGACCTTTAGTGAATATTTTTTTGACTTCGGCAATGACGTTGTAGTCTATGCCGCCATTGAAAGGATCTTCAAAACTACGACCATGGACCATAATAGCGGCGATAGGTAAGTCTGACATGTGCTGGATAAATTGCTGAACCGTAATTTTTTCTCGCTGTCCGGGTTTTTGATTGTCCGCCGAAAAGATCGAGGCACGAACTTTGATGGAAACCGGCAGTGTAGTGGCCTCGATCACCGCAGCGATTATCCGATGTGACAGATCTAGGTCACGCATCAACATAACACCGCAGTAGTTTCTAGCAATTTTGTGCGCTGGACAGCCAAAATTAATATCCACGCCATGGGCACCTGAAGCCTCAATCATTTTTGCTGCCTGGGCCATGGTTTCCGGATTATTGCCCATGATTTGCACTACAAGTGGTCTTTCGCTTTTATTTCTCTCCATCATTTTCAAAGCTTTGGGAATTTTGCGCACCAAGGCTTCAGAAGCAATCATTTCAGTGTAAACCACATCAGCACCGGCCAAAAGAGCCAGCTGACGGTAAGCCGAGTCGGTAATACCGACCATGGGGGCTAGAGCTAAGATGGGGCGTGGTAATTTTTGCCAGAAGCTTTTAGACATAATGCAATATTAAATCAAAAAAAGACCAAAAAGTCAATTTTATGTACCATCCGCGAGGAGTCTGAGACGAAGCGGTCTAGCATGTTTATTAGCTAGACTGCTTCGTCTAGCCTCGCAGACGTTAGTTATTACAGCCAATCTTTCTTTTTGAACCAAACCAGAAAAGTTAGCATAATCGAGACGATGATGCCCAGTAAAATCCAAAAACCGTACTGCCCATTAACAATAGGAGTGTGTGTGGCGTTCATACCAAAAATTGAAGCTATCAGGCTACCTGGCACGATCATGACCGAAATCATAGTCAGGATTTTGATAATATCGTTTAATTTGAAAGAAATCAGAGATTCATTGGTGGAACTGAAGGCATCGATGGTTTCTTTGTGCGTATTGAGAATATCCCAAATATCGTTACTTCGTTCCAATAGGTTATTGAAATATAAATTGATAGAGTCCGGATCAAAAAAAGTTTTATGTTTATCCATCAACTTTCTGATGATGGTCTGGTGAGATTGCATGATACGTCGGAAAGCCACAATATTCCTTTTGATGATCAATAACTCCCGCACAATTTTACGCTCTTGTCCCGAGAAGATTTGCTTTTCAATGTTATCAATATCAAGAGTGATATGATCCAACATTGGAAAGGTATACGATTGCAGTCGATGGATAATCTCGTGTAGTAAACCGGCGGAGTTACCATGCATATAGAGCTTGGCCGTGGACTCACTGCGCTGACAGTCTAGGAAAAATTGGTCAAGTTGCTGGATGATGCCATCAGAAATGGTGACAATATAATTATCGCCGATAAAAAAGTCTATCTCAGAAGCCTTGATCTCGCGATTTAGTCGGTCATAATACGGGAAAAGCAAGATCATGAAGAGATAGTCGGGGTACTCGTCTAGCTTGGGGCGGAGAGAAACAGTTTTGACGTCGGAGATGTCGAGCGGATGGAAACCAAATTTTTCCTTGAGATACTCTAAGTCCTGATCGCTCGGTCGAATGCCGTGTATCCAAGTCAGTTTGCCGGATTGGATGTGTTTCAATTTTGTTATCATTTTATTTGTAATTTATTATACCATATCAACCGGCTGTTGTCCGCATTATCATGCAGAAAAATCATTTTTATGGTATAATGTTGCCATGTCAGAACGAATACCAGATAGACTTCCATCTGTAGAGCAACAACCTCAAATTGAGACAGCAGAGATTCAAAGAAGCACTGAATCTCTTTCTGAGAAGCGAGAAACAGCAACGCCTTCGTCGAACGTGGCTGCGGCATCTCAGTCAACTGTGGCTAATGCGCGTTCTCTTCAGGATCCAAAAGTTATTGAGATTGAAGGCATTATGGCTAGTGGCTTGGATGACGTGTATATGACTCTACCGCCCGAGCAACGGCAAAAATTTCGAATTTTGGGGGAACAAACAGCCATAAATATCAATCAGCTGGTTCAGAGCGGAAAAGCTAACTGGCGTAAAATTAAGGATTTGCTAATGAATTGGCTGCGCCTGATACCAGGTGTCGACAAGTATTTCCTGGAAAAGGAAGCCAAACTCAAAGCCGACCGTTTGATGAAGCTAAAATAAAATGTTGTTAGCACAAATTATTTATATTGGTACGGACGAAGGGTTAGAGATCGGATCATTAATTACCGTCGTTGTACTATTATTTTTAGTGGTTGTCACTTTTTTTGTGTTTAAATATTGGTTACGTCAGCGTCTGCTGTCAGATCAAAAGATTGCCCAGAAATTGTTTTTATTGACGGTGCCTCACTATGGAGATAATGATGAACAGAAAGATAGCCGCGGGTTGCAAGAGCAATTGTCCAAGATTGAGAGTTTCTATGCCAGCCTAGGCTCTATGAAAGCTCAGAGAGGTTTCGCCGCTTGGATCGGGGCGCGTAGTGATCATTGGACTCTGGAAATCATCGCGCGTCAGGCAGAAATTAGTTTCTATGCCCAGGTGCCAGAGCCGATGGCCAACTTTTTTGTGCAATCATTGCAAGCAGCTAGCCCAGATGTCCATATTCAGGAAGTAGAAGACTTCAATATTCTCCGGCCTCAAGGTGCTATCGCGGCTACGCATGTGACCTTGAAACGTAATAGTGCTTTCCCCATCAAGACATTTCGCACTTTTGAGTTTGATCCGCTGGAGGGATTGACCAATTCTTTGAGTAAAATGGAGGAGGGAGAGTCGATGGTGGTTCAGTACGTCATGAGATCCAGCTATGGCAAATGGCATCGTGACTCAGTGCAGATGGCCAGAGGCTTGCAACATGGCAAATCATTAGCCGAAGCTGAGCATAAGCGTAATGGTTTTTTTGGCTATCTGGGAGCTTTTATTGGAGGAATTTTCGTTACCTTGAAGCCAGCCAAAAAACCATCAGAGACCGCCGAAGCTCAGCTAGCCAAACAGCCAACTCAATTACAAGTGGCTCAAGCCAAAGCTATTGAGGAAAAAACCAGTAAGCCGGGGTTAGATATAAATATTCGTCTCTTGGCCAGTGCCAGCAATAAACTACGCGCCGAAGCTTTGTTACGCACTCTGGCCAATGCTTTTGGTCAATTCAATATATATGAATCAGGTAATAGCTTTCAGACACGACAGATTAGCGCACACAGCAAAATTATCCGTGATTTTCTCTATCGTCGTTTTGATGAGCACGCAACTTTTGTCTTGAACGCCGAGGAATGTGTAGGCTTGTGGCATTTGCCCAATCGTTGGTTGCATACGCCAAATATTCGTTGGTTGGAAGCGCGTCGAGCGGCTCCTCCGTCAGAATTACCAGCGCGTGGCATTATTCTTGGCATTTCCGATTATCGTGGCCAGCAGATTACGGTACGCATGAAGGATGATGATCGTCGTCGTCACATGTATATCATCGGTCAGACCGGTACCGGTAAATCCAATCTAATGGAGCAGATGATTATTCAGGATATCCAAAATGGACACGGTTGTTGCCTGATCGATCCCCACGGAGACTTGGTCGAGCATATCTTGGCGCAGATGCCCAAGGAGCGGGCAGAGCATGTCATTGT
This sequence comes from uncultured Gammaproteobacteria bacterium, assembly GCA_964360835.1. Lineage (GTDB taxonomy): Bacteria > Patescibacteriota > Patescibacteriia > UBA1558 > 2-01-FULL-52-15 > CAYHYG01. The sequence goes on along the minus strand of CAYHYG010000028.1, from coordinate 4,895 downwards.
TTTTGATCCGTCTGATACCGCCCGGCCCATGGGTCTGAATATGCTGGAATTCTCCACACCGGAGCAGAAAACCTTTGTCATCAATGAAATGATCAAGATTCTGGATAAGTTATATGATCTCAAGAAAACTGGTGGTCCAATGTTTGAGCAGTATTTGCGTAACACTATGCTATTGATGATGGAGGATGTGGCTTCGGGTGCGACTTTGATGGAGGTTTCACGTGTTTTGTCTGACGAAGGTTTCCGTAAATATAAATTGTCCAAATCAACAAATCCGATTATCAGAGACTTCTGGCTCAAGGAAGCACACAAGGCCGGAGGCGAGGCAGCTCTGGCAAATATGGTTCCCTACATCACCAGCAAGTTGACGCAGTTCATCGCCAACGATATAATGAGACCAATAATTGCTCAACAGCAAAGTTCCTTTAATTTCCGACAGCTGATGGATGATCAGTCAATTCTTTTGGTAAATTTATCCAAAGGAAAGATCGGTGATCTCAATAGTAGTCTGCTCGGCCTGGTAATTGTGGCTAAAATTTTGATGGCCGCCTTATCACGAGTCGATCAACCTGAAACGGAACGCAAAGATTTCTATTTATACATCGACGAGTTTCAGAACTTTATCACCGATACCATTGCCGTCATTCTATCGGAAGCCCGTAAATATCGTCTCAACTTGGTAGTGGCTCATCAATATATTGCTCAGTTGGTTAAGGATGGCGACACCCAGGTACGAGATGCGGTTTTCGGCAACGTTGGTACTAAAGTGGCCTACAGGATTGGTGCTGATGATGCTGAGTATATGGCCAAGGAATTTGCTCCGGTATTCACACCCTATGACTTATTGAATATTCCAAAGCACAACGCCTATATCAAATTGCTGATTGATAATCAGAATCCACCGGCCTTCAATTTCAAGCCAATGCCGCCACAGCTGGGTCAGGTGCAACTAGGACAGACGATTAAAGAAATATCCCGACTCAAATACGGCCGACCACGGGAAGAAGTAGAAGATGAATTGCGGCGTCGGATGCAGCTCACAGCAGCGTGAGAAAGCAAAAATAAAAATTCAAAAGTCAAAGAGACAACTTAAAAACAAAAGGTTGTCAGAAAAATAAAATGCCAAAACTAAAAAAAATACAAGATCTGGAATCGCTGATTTTACATCAGGAGATGGAGCTCAAGAAAATGAAGGTGCTTCTCGGTGAACTGATGGGTCAAACTTCCACGCAGGCCGTAGACTACGCGACCAAAGCTTCAGAAGTCGGACGTGAGAGTGAACAGGACGGTCAGAGAATTGTCGAGGGCGTCTTTGATGGTCAGAATATGATCGGTCCAGATGGTAAGGTCTATTCCATTCCGGCTAATTATGCCTCCAAATCAAAATTGGTAGAAGGAGACATATTGAAATTAACTATCGATCCCAACGGTTCGTTCATCTACAAACAGATTGGTCCGGTTGAGCGCAAGCGTCTGATGGGTATGCTAGCTAAGGACCAAGACAGAGGAGAATATGTGGTTATGGTGGAAGACAGTCTCTTTCGAGTACTGACAGCTAGCGTTACTTATTTCAAAGGTGACGAAGGTGACCAGGCAGTTATTTTGGTGCCGAAAGAAGCCGACAGCAAGTGGGCGGCTGTGGAAAATATCATTAAGAAAGGTTCCTCTGTGAGCGGCTGGCAGTCATCGTAAAAGGTTACCTACGGCAGTATTACGGACGTGCTTGCCGAGAGCTCGTTTTTTTATTACTATAACAACCTCATGGCAGTACTCTATCGAAAATATCGTCCACAACTTTTCTCCCAAGTCGTTAACCAGAATCACATCAAGACGACTCTGGCTGGTGAGATTGCCGGTGGTCAGGTGGCCCACGCTTATTTATTTGTGGGTCCGCGTGGCACAGGTAAGACGACTCTGGCGCGTCTATTTGCTCGTTCACTCAATTGTCTCAAGCGTGAAGCCAGCACTATCGAACCATGCAATGAATGCGATTCCTGCCAGCAGATGATTAATAGTAGATCACTCGATGTGATTGAGATTGATGCCGCCACTCATACTCAGGTTGATAATGTGCGTGAGCATATCATTGCTAATGCTCAGGTACCGCCCTATAACAGCAAAGGTTACAAGTTGTTTATTATAGACGAAGTGCACATGTTGTCGCGGGCCGCCTTCAATGCTTTGTTGAAAATTATTGAAGAACCGCCGAAACATGTGATTTTCATTTTGGCTACGACCGAAATTCGTAAAGTTCCTCCGACGGTAATTTCCCGCTGTCAGCGCTTTGATTTCAAGAAAATCTCTGTACAAGCGATTATCGACCGTTTACGTCAGATAGCTGTCGATGAGGGCGTAGATGTGCCTCACGAGGTGCTGGCGGCCATTGCGCGTCGATCTGACGGAGCTCTGCGAGATGCTGAGTCATTATTGGGGCAGGTGATCAGTATCGCAGAAGGTCAACGCGTGACGATTGAAACTGCTTCTCTGGTCATTCCTCCGAATCACTGGACAGAGGCCGAAACGCTATTGGAAGCATTACAGCAGAGGAATGCCGCCGCGGCCATTCAATACATTCACCGCTTGGCCAACGAAGGACGTGATCTGGAGGAAGTGTTGACTGATTGTCTAGCGTATGTGCGCTTTGTCCTATTGTCCAAGGTAATAGGAGCTGGTTATCAGCCGGATATTGAGGAAGACAGGCTGGCAACTATTCGGTCTTTGGCGGAGAAATTTGAAAGCGCCGAGCTAACCCGCATTTTAGAAGTTTTACTGGATCGTTCAGCTGAAGCTAGGACTGCTTCGGTGCCGCAATTACCTTTGGAATTAGCAGTCTTAACCTTGTGTGAGGATACTCTCCCAGCCGCAGCTTTGCCCCTAGAGGCAATGAGTGTTCGGACAGAAGCAAATGTAAAAATTGGTAGTATCATTAACGCAGATCAGTGGCATAAAATTCTAGATGAAACCAAAGGCTACAATCACTCTTTGTCAGCTTTCTTGCGTGTCGGTCATCCGTTGAAACTGGACAAAGACGTTTTGAGTATTGGATTTCAGTATGACTTTCATGCTGAACGGGTACGCGAGAGTAGAAATAAGCAAGCAGCTGAAGATGCTATGAGTAAAATTTTGGGCAGAAAGATTATTATCAATTCGTTGGTCGATCCTGACTATATCAAGAATCATCAGCAGTTCAACGGAGCAGGGGATAAAGAGGTAGAGCGGGTTCTGGATACTTTTGGCGGGGGAGAAATCGTTTAGTGGGGGTATAGCCGGAATAGTTTATTTACGCTATACTTTTGTCGATGAAAACTTCGGCTATAAGAAAATTGCTTTTAATAGTTCTGTCCGCAGGAACTCTATTTGCTTTCTACACAGTGGTGATAGACTTCATGAGATTTTATTCTTTTGAGGGGACCGTATTCAAGATAAACGACTGCATCGTTCCAAACCCTGTGACCACACCGTGTTTCTATGGCGCTTTTGGTTTCCTCATCGCCCTAATCTGGGCTTGGCGTCTGTCGGTGGATAATGTGAAGGGGTGGACGCGTCATTTACTGTTTGTAATTGCTTGTATTCTGTTTGCTTGGGGTAATTTTGCTTATTCTCTAAAGCGCTATTACGAAACATTAGCTACCGGTCATCCGGTGGGTTGCTCTGGTCAGTTTGTCTCGAACCCTTGGATTACGCCTTGTTTCATTGGAGCTAGCATATTTTTGTTAACGGGCATTGTGGCCTATAGGCATTGGAAAAGGTTTAAAGGCTAGTTTCGTGTCCACATAGTATCCATGTCTGCCTCCACAGCGATAGCCACTTTTATCTTTATGCTCCCGCAAACTACTATCGTGCTTGCTCTTTGTAAACTTTCTTCCGCAATAGCTACATTGATAAATATATTTTGGTCCAAATGAAGAACGTATAGGCGTTCTTGATAAGCCAGATATTCTGCGTGAACGCGGAGCGGGGGTCGGCCTGTTTGGGTCAAAAAGATATGGATTTTCTGGTGTTTCGCCAGCCTTCGATAACTCTATCGGAAATTGAGGTGTAAATTTCTCATCAGTATTTTCAATTGATTCAATTTTTTCTGCAACAAAACATCTAACACCTGGCTCGTTATCCCCACCACTTTTATTGAAAACATAAAAATACTCACGCTCCGTGCCATCTTTTCGTTGCAAATATTTTAGTGAATAAGGTTCAACAATCCTATCCGCTCCTTTGTAGCGAATTTTTAGGAGGGTTTGTTCTCGCCCAGCTTTCATTATTGGCGTTCTAAGTTCCGAACCGAAATATGCAAATTGTGCAAAACCATTGTCAGGATAAATACGGAACAAAGTTTCGAGGTCGGCAACAAACAAGTTTATTACCTCATCTGCACCAAACATAAATTGTTTTGCACAAACAACAGTTTTCTCCCAGTATTCCTTAAAATAATCAAACGGCGTTTTATGAAGGATATTTTTCAAAACATGTGGGTTTTTTCCGAAAATAGTTTTTTGTACAAAAGTTTGCACCACTTCCTCCTTGTTGAGATTGCCGCCTAATAATTTTATTGAGTAAACATAGTCAAATAAATCGGGAGCATGCTGTCTTTGCAGAAGACACTTTAATTTTGTGGCGATAATTTCCTCAAGTTTCATACAGCGAATTTTGCAAGATACATTTTCCGCGTCAGAGTATGGATGAATTAAATCAACAGTTTGTATTGGCAAAAGAACTTTATCAAAACGGGTAATATCCATTGAGATTCTCAATCTTATATGATCGGCTTCGCCGTTAAATCCCTTGAAATAAACTCTTACTTCGTAAACACGAAGTCCGGGTATTGGGGCTTCCGAAGCTGAAAACTTTTCCTCAACTTTATTATCGGTTTTTACAAAAACAACCCCGGCCTTTTCTTG
>CAYHYG010000027.1:0-13812 GCA_964360835.1 uncultured Gammaproteobacteria bacterium | reverse complement strand
AAATAGATAATTACCGGAAGGAGAATATTTTGATTCAAATTTCAAGCCATCAACCGTAAATGAACGAAAATTTTCTTGGTTACGTCCTAAGGGGATTATTTCTTGCTGACCGGCATTTGAGGCCTGACGATAGAGAGCTACAACTTGATTATCAGGAGAGAAAGAAACATCAACATCTGTCTTGTTGTTTCCTAACGGTTCCACTACTTCTAATCCCGTACCATCGGCATTACCCACCATCAGCCACGTATTATCCGGTTCTCCACCATCCCAGACTGCGGCGATACGTGAGCCACTGGCGTCAAAAGAAAAGCTTTCCATTTCTTTTGGCAGGGTTAGCTGTTTCCTAGTATTAAAATCGTAAACAATGTTGGAGCCATCGGGATATTCCAAGATAGCCTGCGTCCTTCTCGGAGACCACGTAACATTCTCAACATTGACAAATTTTTGATCAGTCAGCAAGCTGGCAGTTCCACCCGGACCAAGGGTGTAAAAAGCTGAATCATCAGGATTATAGAAACCTATGCCAGCGCCGATCGGTTGCGCTGATTCAACCTTGATTTCAGGATAGTCGCTTACCACAGTTTCCCGTCCACCGGCAATGATATCTGGCTGAGTCAAAGTTCCGGTACTACCAGGGGTCGTGGTAGCGGTGCCCGGTGGTCTGGTGCCCGGTGGCACAGTGGGCAGGGTACCACCCTGATCCGGTGGTATCACTCCTGACGGCTCCGAAGGCAAGAGCGAGCGAAAAATAAAAAAATAAAGAGCCAGAGCCAAACTAATGACTGCTAGAATAAATCCGACGAAGGCTAAAATTCTTTTTATATCCATATTATAATCCAAAAACTCCGCATGATGCCGGTACCATATTACAAACTTGCTGTTTAAACCCGGCCCAGATGACATCGACCAAAATTGGTAGCCAAAAAGTCGGACTCATCCCAACTGATATCATGATCAGAATGATAAATCCAAAAATTGCCAGCAGATCTAGTATGACAATGAAAATAATTTCCCACCAAGCCAATTTTAATAATTTACCTATGTCGGTGTTAGGGAATAATAAATTGAACAAAAACAATTGAGCATTCATTATTATTAAGGGCACAAAAATACCGACAAGAGTGGCGGCACCGCCAAAATTAAAAACTCTCAATGCTATACGCAGTGTCTGTCGTTTAACCTCCTTTACCACCTGCTGACGCACTTCTTGACCCACATTACTCTTCAAAACCTTCTTTGAATTTTTCTTTCCTTCATCAAGAAGGCGCTCGCGTGATCGGTCTCGACGCTCACTATCTTCATCCTCTACCGACGGCCAAGACAGCTCCTCAAACTGAGTCTCGGGCAAAGATTTAATAGGGTGATAATTCAGAGTGGTAGCCATATTATTGCCATTGAATTGAATTTACCAACCAGCCATCACCAACAGCACTGAGACCTACTGTGGCTTTTTGATAACGAATAGTGACGGTCAAATCGTCCTTTCGTTCCGAGCGTTGCGTCGACACCTCCAACACCGCATTGGAGGTAGATTGCGAGATTACTTTGGATGATAATACTTTAGTATCAACTCCCTGATAGCCCTCAGTTACCGGTTGTTGTATTGAACTTAGGCGTCTGTATAGATCAGCAGTGATTAATGAACGAATATCCTCGATATTCTGGCCGGCTGTCTGGTTGGAGTAACTGCCGTATCTTTCTATGGCATTGCGAGCCACAACTGTCAGCTCATCGCCAGGACGATAGGCAATCGTTGGCTCGGAGGTGGTAGCCACAGAAACAGTCGGTGTCTGCACCGTAACCCTATCGATCGTATTGGGATTCAAACTTCTGTTGGAATTAAACCACAGCCACCAGATAAACAAAGCTAGTATGATTAAAATAAGCAGGGCGGCGATAATGATGTTTCTTTTGGTGATATATTGTTTCATATTAGGTTCCTAATTGCTCTTTCTGCTGTTCGGAGAATTCCCGCTTGGCCTGCTCTATCTCCATCAATTGCTTCGGATCGGAGGTGATTAACTGATCTTCTGTATATGATGCCATAATCTTTATAGCCGCGTGCTTAGCTCCAGCAAAAAATATTCCTTCACCGACAGCGCTTTCCAGCAGCAGATACTTCTCTCCTTCGGTTAGCAAAAATGTTTTCTGCACCAGGTTAATAGCCGCCGGAGACTGCTTCAATAGCATCTGCATCGATGAATTGGTCACAATCGCCTGCCCATATGGAGACTGCAAGAAGTCTGCTACATCTTGTGAGATAGTGGTGATACCTAGATAATATTTGCGGCAACGCTTGACCAGTGCGTAAATAAACTTGGCACTATCCTCGTGTTGCATCAACCACCAAGCCTCGTCTATAATCAGCAGACGTTTCTTGACTGTGGAACGCACAATATTCCAGATATAATTAATAATGGTGTAGATAGCGATAGGACGAAGCTCATCTTCTAGATCGCGAACGCTAAAGACTATCAGCTGATTGTTGACGTCAACGTTGGTCGGAGAGTTGAATAAACCAGAAAATGTGCCTTCGGTATATTTTTTGATACGCAGAGCAATATCCTCTCCTCCGACCATTCCCATCAAGACTTGTTCGAAATCTGACATCAGAGGCATACTAGACCTGCCCCAATCTGAACCGGCATTGATATCTTTTTTGGCGTAGGTTTCTATCAGAGCCCGATCAACTACAGAATCTTCATCATTCGTCAGATCACCGACCATCAGCCGTACCAATCCTTTGAGAGTAATAACGGCACTACGTAAGATATCTTCCGGCCGAGAATCACCCACCTTGCGTGGTAAATCAAAAGGATTTAACTTACTCTCAGAGTTTAACGATAAATTTATATAGGTGCCGCCGACTGAATCACATAGATGCTGATACTCCTTCTCCGGATCGATAATAATGATATCGACGCCCAACATCAAACTGCGCAAGACTTCCAATTTCACTGCATAACTTTTGCCGGCACCCGAGGTAGCAAAGACTACTGAATTAGCATTCTGTAGACTGAAACGGTCAAAAATGATCAAACTATTATTATGACGATTAATACCGTACATAATGCCGTTATCTGAGGTCAGCTCCGACGAGACAAAAGGGAAAGAAGCGGCCGCCGGCGAACTGCTCATATTGGCGGCTACTGCTATTTCATCATTACCGAGCGGTAAGGTAGAATTGAAACCCTGCTCCGACTGATAGAAGGCCTTTCGTGACATCACCAAGTGTGCTCCCAACATATTTTCGATTTTGTCAGTATTGATATCCAGAGATTCCTTGGTTTCAGAATAAACCGTGATGTATAATGAATATTGGAAAAATTTTTCCGTTCCTTGACTCAAACTATCCCGTAATGATTCTATATCAGCCAGAGCCGTTTCTTGTACGGGGTCACGTGGAGCTCCCTTCTCACGATCAGCAATAATCTGAGCCTCAATCACACCTACTTTTTTCTTTAACTGCTTGAGAACAATGGTACTGTCAACGGGATAGAAAAACATAGCGATATCAAGAGGTAAACTATAGTTGATAATCGGCGCAAACCAGCCAACGGTAACATACCGTGGGTAAGCCACCACAAAAACCGTCCGAGCAAACAACGTGCCTAAACTAATATAATCAACATCGACGCGAAACGCTGCTGGTGCGATGATGTCGCGAATGGTAACTACACCTTCACGGAAAGCCTTTTCGGCCTCCAACAGACGTATTTCTTCGACAGTTTTCTGCCCGAGTTGGCGCTCTTGCTCTATAATATTTAACGGGCGATCGTCTGTCGGTGTCGGTTTATTTACTTGTTGCGGGGTAATCATTATCCAACTGATAATTTATTAATGTCATCCAAAGGTTGACTGCGTACAGATGTTGGATTGTAACTATTGTAATACAGTTCGATTAAAGCCTGAGTATTCAAACGTTGCACCTGCAAACCCATACTGGTCAGGCCAGAAGAAATGAAAATGATACGTTTACTCAGTTCCCTGGAATACTTGTCAAACTTCTCTCGACTGACCAGGACGCGATGCGCGGTTGAGAAAACATCCAGCAAGCGATCCCAGTAGCGTCGCTTCTGATCCTGAGCGGGGTTATATGAGACGATAACAAAGAATTTCTTGCTCATGATCGCCTCCAGCTCCAAGAGTTCAGAGACAAAATTACGATAATCAGCCGTCTGCAGACGTAATAATTCATTGGTATGTTCTCGTTCAGTCTTTTTTAGACGTTCTAGATAGTCATCAATATTGAGCGGACGTGACTGGATAGCCACCTGTAACGGAAAACTTAGGGAGTTAAGGAAGGTGACATATGATCCCACCATGGCGTTCTGCTCTTCTTCGGACTTGAGATCAAAGTTGACTGACGAAACAATCAAGACAGCTCTAACAGTACCATCCCGCATCAATACTAAATCTTCCTTAATCTCAGCAATATCTAGATACCGTTGAGCTGAAGGCAGATGACTCTTATTTGTTTTTTTTGTCTTGGCCTGAGCCATATACTACGGCATTACTAAAATTAGCTGCTTCCTCGCCTCGATACATTCCCCCGGTGTCAACGATCAGAGCCAACTCTGATAAGCTATGGAGATTATAACGTTGCTTGGGAATAAATACATCCTGATCATGTCGCAAATCTTCTTTCATTGGCACTTCCTGCAATAATTCCTTTTGCCAGACTCGCAAACCGGGCTTGCGCATACTGGAAATAAAATTGAGAACAAAAATATGAAAATTACTACCATTTATTTTGAGAAAAGCTAGACTGCCAAAAACTAACATAATAAATATGGCCTGTATGATAAACAAACCAAAGGTAGACAAACGATAGGCCAAGAACAATAAAACGCCGGCTACGATAATTATCAAAAATTGTCGGGTGGTAATGACGCCGATAATCTTGTCCTCGATGTCAATAAATTGTGGCACGATAAACTTTCTCATAGGTTAGAACCTCAGATATTTATTCAAATCAGTAATGGCTTCAAACTCAGCTGACGTCAGGTATTCTTCATTATTGGCTGCTAAGGCCGACGAGATAGTAGCAATGTCTTTGTGCTGTTCTAGGCCAAGTTGTCCCATACGAAGGTACAGCGCGTACAAACTATTTTTTCTCCATGCCTCGATTCCCTGCGCTTTACGGACCAAAGAATCTTTCTCTAGCGTATTTATGCGCTGTAAAATTTTGGCCGCAGCCATGCGTGGATCGGGATCAATCTGTCTAAACTGTATCAATGACATATCAGCCAACTCATCAATCTTACCCATCACCTTAGCTGGGGCAAATTTACGATTGGTCGGCATAGTCGGCAGTTTCATCTCGGCCGCTGAAGGTCTTTGCACTTTAGGTAAATCATTAGCAGATGCTTCGGGCATCGGGGGGATATATCTAACGGGGATTACCTCGACGGGAGCTGGTACTTTCTCTACGGGTGCGGGATTAACTTGTGGCACTGGTGTAATTACCGGCACTTCATTTTCTACTGGCTTTTCTTTCTCAACCTCCTTCGTAATCTGGGGATCTGCCTCTGCCACGGGCGTACCGGATAAATCTTCCTCGCGGACAACCACTCCTTCGACAGCTTCAATTTTTTGCCTCAAAACAGTGATCACTGACATAATGCTTTCCGTCTCAGCTTCTGATAAACTAATGCCCGTATCAGACTTTTCCAGCAAAATGGCTCTGACATGAATAGGACTACGGCTATGCCGGAAAAAAGAAAATATAACCGCCAAAAATCTCCTCTGCCTGTCAGGTGACAATGTTAGTTTATTTTTTTCAATCAACTTCTCTACGATCTTCTCCAAGCTATACTTTTTCTGCTGAGAATCTAATAATAGCGCATTAATTTTCTCTAATTCTCGTTGTGCTTCCTGGTCATCATCAGGATGAAAGGCAAATTTGGCAGATCCCTCCGGATGAGCTGAGCCACTGGGCAGATTTAAAAAATGTTCAGACTCAGGAATGGCGGCCGGTGCGGAAAACTTGACCATCGTAGGAGCGTCACCCGCCTTCAAAGGATCCAAATTTCCTTGATGATAGATTTTGTATTGTCCATCTATATCACGGACCAAAACATCAGAATCAATTACTTTAGATGAAGTGCCTATAGCCATGAATATTAATAAAAAAGCTTACTCATAATGACTAAATTATACCATAAAATAACAGAACCTGCCTATACGATATTTTTCTGCCAAACCACAATCTCGCGACTAATGATCTGGCCCGGGCGATGATAGACCAACGTACCGCGAGCTGACAACTCCACGGCCCATTGGCTGGAACGGATCAACGGCGTAACATAGGTCCAACCACTTTTTTGTAAAGGATAGAGTAGCGGAAAATCATAAAGCTCATGACCCAGATGAAAAATTGGCCAAATCATAACCACGTATCCTTTTGCTTTCAGTAGTAATTCAAATTTTTTGAAAGCTTGCAAATATAGTTCCGAAAGCTCAGTCTGCCAGCGTTTGATCTGACTCAGGGTCAGACCAGATCGAACCTCGGCAGTGGAACCCATATACGGCTCAGTAACGATGGCGTCAAATTTCTTGCCTGACCAGACTATTGGTAGCTGATCTATACTACTTGTCTGAATCTCCGGTAGTGGAGCTCCCCGCTGTTCAGCTAGCCAGGTAGCATTGTGCTGTGCTTGCTGGACGGCCGTCTGATCAATATCGCTACCTGATACCTGTAAACCTGAGACTAAGCTAGCCTCTTGTAGTATGGTGCCGAGACCACAGAAGGGGTCCAACACCGATTTCCCTGACTGTAAACGGGCAAAGTGCAACATCATCTGGGCTACCTTCGGTGGTAACATTCCCCTATCTGTATCGCGTTCTGGTCGACCATAATCACGGTGGCCATAGCTGAGAAAATCTTGTACCACTCGAGTAACGCCGACATGTATACCCTGACTACCTCGGACAAAAATCAATTCTCTATTCAGCATATGATTTTTGGCCACTGCCACTGACGAAAGTTGGCCGGTGGCATTGGCCATCAGACGAAACTGGCCGGCGCCTGAGTCGCGAAATGTTTTCTTGAGACGCAAACCCTGACGATGAAGTGCCTGGACCTGCTTGTGTAAGCCATACTGACTAAAACCAAAAATAAATTTTCCCTCGATACTTTGATGAAAATTTAACTCCCGTGTCCAGAATAGATCATCAATTTCTTCCAAACGTTGGACGCTGACTTTCCATTCCGCCATCTTGATGACACCTCCAAATACAGGCATCAAAGCCGGCAAATCCTGATCGCAAGCTAGGAGTAAAAAATCACGACTCCCGTCTAGACATTTATAGGGAATACCGCGACCGGAAAAAAAAGTCAGTAATTCCTCTACTGACAAGCCAGGATGCTGACCAAGGATGATAATCCAACGTCTCATAATATAGGCTTATTGTACCATAGAATTGACAATACTGACCCCGCGTGATAATATTCTCTCACTTAAATTTCTCTTCATTAGAGTGATTTTAAGCCATATCCCCCGGAGCCCTGAGCGAACGCGTCTGACGCGGGAGTCGAAGGGGCGAGGGAGGATCCTTATTAATTAAAGTAAGGTTAAATCATGTCACATTACGAGATAACCTATGTTATCTCGGCCGCAATACCGGAAACGGATTACCCAGGTATTGATCAAGGTATTCGCGATCTGATTGTCAAAGAACATTCAGGCGCCATTACTGGCCAGATAACCATCGGACGCCGCAAATTGGCCTATCCGATAAAAAAAGAAAAGTTTGGTTTTTATCAAACCTTAGAGTTTGATATGGAGCCGAGCGTTATGAAAATGTTGGATCGAGAGCTGAGGTTAAATCAGGCTCTGTTACGACATTTGATTGTCATCAAAGACGTTCTCTCAGACGAGCAACAGGCCCGCGAGGAAAATATCCAAGCCAAGGTCCGTGCTCGCAAAGCAGCAGCCAAGAAACCAGTCGAGGCGCCTGTGACCAAGACTGAAGAGGTTAAACGCCCTACTACCAAGCTGACACTCGATAGCTTGGATCAGAAGTTGGACGAATTGTTAGATCAGGAATTGAAGTAATTAAATAGCAATTAGTAATTAGTAAGAAGAAATTGGTTACCATATCTAGCTTATTTCTCCCCTTACTACTTACTTCTAACTACTAACTTCCAAAATATGGATCTCAATAAAGTCATGCTGATCGGAAACGTTGTACGTGACCCTGAATCACGCACCACCCCGAGCGGTCAAAACGTAGTTTCTTTCGCTATTGCCACCAATCTGGTTTGGACTGACAAAAATGGTCAGAAACAACAGAAGGCCGAGTTTCATAATATCACCGCTTGGCGTAAGCTGGCCGATATCATCAGTCAATACGTCAAAAAAGGCAGTAAAATATATCTTGAAGGCCGTCTAGAAACCCGCAGTTGGGATGATCAGAACGCCGTCAAACACTACCGGACTGAGATTATCGCCGACAATATGATCCTGCTCGATAGAGCCGGCAATAATAGCGGTGGAAGCTCTATGCCGCGGAATCCCCAGACCTCTGAACCAACCTATACCCCTGCTCCAGCCGCTAACGAGGTGGCTGAACAAGAAATTAATGTTGAAGATATCCCCTTTTAATTATGATTACCTCTGACAAAGCAAAATATTGTTTCTTCTGTGTGAATTCTATTTCACAGATAGATTACAAAAACACCCAGATGTTACAGCGCTTCCTGTCGTCCTATGGCAAGATAGTTCCACGCCGACGCAGTGGAGTCTGCTCCAAACATCAGCGTATTCTAGCTAACACCATCAAACGTAGTCGTTTCTTGGCTCTGTTACCGTACGTGTCTAAATAATAAAAACTATACGTAGGTGTAGGTCGCCCCGCTCCGCCAGAGCTGTAGCGAGGCGAGGATCTGTCCCTACGATATTACAACAATGCTTTCTCTTAGCGACATCAAATTAGGCACGGTCCTCAGCATCAACAATGAGCCGTATCAAGTCGTGTTTACTCAACACATAAAAGTAGCCCGCGGTGGAGCCACCTTACGCACCAAACTCAAGAATCTGATTCGAGCTAACACCATTGAAAAATCTTTCTCTGGCGCTGACAAAGCCGAAGAAGCCGATCTTGGTCGTAGTTCTGCCAATTATCTCTATCAGCAGGACGGTCGCTACTATTTCATGGATAATGATACTTTTGAACAATATGAATTCGTAGTTGAGGACCTTGGAGATATGGGTAAATTCCTCAAGGAAGGTCAACGAGTCGACATTCTACTTTTCAACGGCAAGGCAGTGACTGTGGCTCTACCAACCAAGGTAACGCTCAGAGTTACCTCCGCTCCACCCGGAGTCAAGGGTGATACCAGCGGCAGTGCCAGCAAGACAGTAACTCTGGAAACCGGCGCCGAAATTCGCACGCCGCTCTTCATCAAAGAAGGCGAAGACGTAATTATCAATACTGAAACTGGGGATTATGTAGGAAGAGCGTAGAGACGCGCCATGGCGCGTCTCTACGGTCGAAAAAATAAAATCGTAACATCGTCGTTACGATTTTATTTTTTACACCAAAACAAAATTCGTACCATCAAATTTGACCTCACGGAATCGCCAATATCCCAAATTCAAATCAATGTAGGTTGGCTTGTCCTTTAGGTCTGTAATCTGTGTCAAATAATGAGCTGTCATAGCCGCTTCAGCTGGATTCAATCCGAGTTTCTCAGCCAAAACCAAATGAAAAAATAAACTGTAATAAACTGTATTGACTGTCTGCGGATTCCAAGCGACGCGAGCCCGCTCACCAAAACGTACCGATATATAACGACGGACGATACCGCTCAAACGTTGATCAGTCCGCAAAGTGTCTTCAAGCAGGCGCTTCTCAGCCATCAGAGCTAAAGCAGTCAGAGCCCTATCGCGTTCATTCAGGCCAAGGGCATTCCAAAAAATATCCGCTAAGCGCGCACTACTACCCTCTATCTCAACTTGGAGGGCAGCCGACTGCTGTTCGACCAAAGTCTGGAAACGGCTCACATATGAAACATACTCAAATATCAAATCCCTCACATCAACCTTACTGACACTAGGGGCTCCTTTGTGCGTCTCTAGCGATGGCTGTCGTAGCAACTCTACTGTCACAAATTGTTCTTCACCTAAACTGAATTGGGCGACTTCATTTTCTCCATAAGAGGTCAGAAAATTTAACAAATTATGCTTTTCTTCCTCAGTCAACGCCTTGACATTCGGACTTCTGGTCAGATATTCACTACGCTTGAGACTGTCACTCTGACCAGCACCGACATGATAGAGATAATCTTTGAGCCAATTCTGTAATGAGGGTTCAACCAAACTGCCATTTTCATTACGAATGTATTCTTTGGTCAGGAGATAATTCCTGCGATTGCTATTACCAGCCAAATAATCATTTACAGTCGTTTGGACACTATTCTCCGCTTGCATTTCTGACTCGCGTCTCACAATCTGAGTAGGAACCTTACCGCCTAGGCGGATAATCAGACGATCAATATTACCGAGATAAAAATGTAACGGCCAGAGTCTAAGATATGCAAAGTCTAAAGCCATTTTGGCGACATCAACATTACCTAAATCTAATTTAGCCAGAACCAAGTGAAACTCTAGTACAGGGATTTCACCAGTTATGACGCCGGCCAAGACCGTCAAAACCTGCTGCGCCTGACTAAAGGTAAGCCCATAGGAGCCAATAATAGCCTCATTGATGTTGCTATTTTCCGGAGCAAAAACAATTTCTTGCACCTCTGAGGGTAACTTCTGAAACGATGACATTTTTTATTTTTTTTAAAACGTTGCAAAAATTGACTACATGAAGTCGTGCTTTGGCGGTGGCGCCGCTGGCTTCCTGCCCTTGATCACTTGATCACGATAAGCAACAAGATCAGCTTCGTATTCCTCTTTATTCCTGTGCAATTCATCTCTAGCGTTTTTCAGCTCGGTAAATTTGGGACTACCACTAGCCTGCAAAGCTGAGATATTTTTGACAAATGTTTCACTGTCAACAACTTGTCTAATCACTTTTGCCGATGCTTGATCTCTCGAAGTCAAATCGATATTCTCAATAATAATTCTTCGGTGGTCATCATCGCCTTTCTCGCCCAATGCCTTAATCTGGTTGACGTTTAAATGTGGTATCAACTTCTCTAATTGCTTTGGGTCAATCTTTACCATTTGTTCGCCGGTTAGAGAACTGATTGAACCTCTTACAACAGGATCAGTCAGATTAGCCGCAGCGTGTATGCCATATTGACCCGGATTGAGACGAGCAAACATAGCCAAAGATTTCTTGTCATAACCATTGGCTTTGGCGAATAACTGAGAGAAACTCTCCTGATGTTCTTTTTTCCAACGTTTCGATCCCTTTTCAAAGTCATCATTGCTAACTCCACCAGCATTCAGCTCCTTCAACATTGCTTCCTGCATCGTATCAGGAAGATTTTCGAAATGATCCACGTCAATATTGCCGACCAACTTGTCTCCGTCACCAGCGGCAACTGCCCGAGTGATAACTTTCTGCCGTTCATCGCCATTTTCAATGTAACTGAAATTCTCCTGTTGGAATTTCTCATGCTCCTCTTTGGTTTCCTGACCGCCTCGGGCCAGATTTTCCATAGCTTGTCTCTTCTGTTTAGTTGCCTCATCGTTTTGCTGTTTCTCTTCGGCTCTTTTTTGCGCAATAATTGCTTGTACGGCCGGCGATGCGGTTGAATCCTCTTTTGTTAATTTTCCATAATCCTCAAAGCCGCCTTTGCGCTTGGCTAGCATCCTCGTAGCGGCCAAAGCTTTGTCGCGATTCATGTCTGCCTGTAGGAAGCGCAGCTGCTCGGTCGATGATCCTTCCAAACCTTTCTGTTCGGCCGCCACTTTACGCTCTTTTCGCCGAGATTCTGCCCGTGACGCGCCGCTGAGCCCTCCTGTCACAGCGCCAGCCGCTCGGCCCAAAGTTTGACGAACCAAAAAATTACTTTGCTGTAGCTTACCTGTCATCGGTGTTAACCTGCTAGCGACTCCGCCAGCCAGATTAGCTGATACGCGACTAAGGCCCTCCTTGATTCCTCCTTCTCCCGTAGAACCACTCCAGGCACGACGACCGGCAAAGCCAGCCACTCGAGCAGGCGCGCGAGCTATTCCCCTAGCCGTGCTCGATATCTTATTCGTCGCGGCTCTACCAATACCAGCTCCGGCTGTACCTAGCTCTTGGGCCATAAATAGAGAGCCCATAAGCAATATGATACCGACGAAATAGCGCTTCAGAGCGTCAGCTAACGGTTCTGTATCTTCAGAGCTCTCCAAATTGACTGAACCACTACCGCCACCTGTAACGATAGGCTTGCCCTCTTTGTCAAACTTCAAAGCAGAATCAACTCCGATCACTTTTCCTTCAGAGTCGACCTTACTTAATGATGAGATAGTTCCTCTAGAACAATTTGTGTCGCCAGCTTGCTTCTGTGCATCTGTGCAGGGCTGACCACTGAATTGTACCGCTGAAAAAGATAACCACAGAAAAAAGGTAAGTACCGGACCAAGCACTAAATAATTTCCCAGCTGATCCCACCATCGTTGGTAATAAGAGAAACCCTTTTCCCAAGTACTAGCCAAGAATGCCAATGGCGAAAGCATAACCAGAAACTGCAGATAGACGATTCGAAAAAGCAATAAGATTGAAATAACCGAAACAACGACGCAGGCAATAATAATCATGATGGCTGAGAGGAAAATTTGAACCAAAACTTTGCCCACCTCGATATCAGGTGCTTTATCAAGACTAAGAATTCCAGTGATGCCCAATAATTGCGGTATACCTGCCTGGATAGAGGTAATGAAGGCGTTGGCGAAGGCAATGGTAATAGCTTGAGAGAAATCAATGAAAAACAAAGCAATGGTCTTGGAAAAATTTATCAATATAGCCATCAAGAGTAGACGTCTCAAGTTATTCTGATAACCATATTTAGGACTTTTCAGGATAGTACCAATAGCGATGACCAACATGATAATGATGAAGAACATGTTACTCAAATCTCTCAAGATTACCCAACCTCTATCGACTATGGTTTCCTTGCCAAAGTCGTTATAGCTCAGCACCCAAACCAAAACATTACTCAGCAAAGCTAATATCCAACCCGGAACAAAAACAAAAATTGTATACAGAATACTAGCAAACGCTTTAGATACATCTTCTATAGGTCCAGCTGAAGTCGGTATCGGTGAAACCAGAACAATGACCATAAGTAGTAACCAGCTTATCAGTATCAATCTTTTCTTACTCAATTTCATATTATTCTGGTTTCTTCACACGGATTAAATTTGTCCCCGGGGTCAGGCCACCACCGAAACCAACCCAGCCATCATCACAGCCAGCGCCAACCTCATTCCATTTACCGGTAGTACACCAACCCCAGTTATCCTGCAACATTACCTTGGGCCAATAACAAGCAGTACCCACCGGACAGCCGAAAGCTCCGTCAGACGCTTGATTATAATCATAGAGATGAAAGTACGTCCTAACCCCCGGCTGACAACCACGAGAGGAGCCGGCAAAATCTAACTCACCCCATGATTCCAGAGACGTAGTGGATTTGGGATCGCACAGAGGCAAGGTGTTCTTGTAATAACCTGTTAAGGCTTGCTTCGAACCGTCACCCCAGTCAATCGCAATATGACGTAATGGCATCTGATCCTTGTAGGCGGCGGCGTGGAAGCTCATAACAGCCAGAACGTTATCTTTTTCTCCATCGCCGATATAGCCGCTAGAGACATTATTGATGGTGAAACTATTGGCCGGACCAGTGGTACAACTTGA
>CAYHYG010000026.1:0-13908 GCA_964360835.1 uncultured Gammaproteobacteria bacterium | reverse complement strand
TAGCAGTGGTACATCTTGATAATGTGGCATCGCAAAATGATGCTGCTAACAGCGGACCCAAAGCTCCTGAGTAGAGATCAGGATCTCGAGCGGCAATAATCGCGCGCTGACTTGATGTAGATGCTATAGGCGTGAAATCCAGAAACTCGCCTATGGTCATACGTCGGTCTAATGGTAAAGCCTCTTCTACGACACGAGCGCCATTACAGCCAGGAGTACCAGTAACACAATTTGGTTCACAATCGGGATCAAAATCAGGATCACAAAGTTCATGGTAAACTGTCAAGGACTCAGAGCATAGTGGCTCAGTATGACTTTTTTCCGGAGGTCCGACACTATCTACTACTTTTTTCACAATCTCGCTAGCTGGTCTACATTGACCACCGGTAGTACAAATAGCATCGCCAGCCAGTATAATCTGTCCCAGATTATTGGGTCTTTCAACACCACAATCCAAAAAGCGATCTTCTAAATAAATACTTGGTATCTTTCTGGTCGTAAAATCTTCTCCCGTACAAAGAGCGGTGGACGGAGGAGCACAGTAGGTTTTACTGTTGATATAATCGATGACTCCACGACCTTCAAATATTCCCCGCCGAGTATCATATCTCACACCACTTCCAGAATAATTTGATTCACAATCAAAATCACTGTCACAACCAGCCGCAAGGAACATAGTTCCATCCCAACAACGATCATCGCTGAAACCAACTCTATCAAAACCTGTGTATTGACGGCAGGAGAGATTAGCACCGGTGTAGGCGCACACTGACACAGCCGGTTCAGTCAACTTCGGCCCAGTACAGACACAAGAACCGACCAAACAGACGGGTGATGATGAGGTACAAGTTTCTGGATCAGTACATTCACGACAAGTATACGACAAACTATTGACAGCGGTGCAGTCTATGGCACAGCCCAGAGCGGATAGTGGTCCGTCATCAGAGATACAGTGTCCTTCCGGATTAGCGGTAAAGCCGGCTGGACATGTACTCTGACTAACACACCTACAATTATTAAGAAGACAGTTGCTTTCAGGACTGGTGAAAACATTACAGTCATCGGCGGTTGGACACTCGCGACAGCGCCAGCCTTGATTATTAAATGGAGTACAGGCAGACAGGCATCCAAGTTGACCAGTAGGAGTGATGGTAACGCAGGCGCCATTAGCGTTCATGGTAAAGCCAATGGGACAGCCGGCTGAAGAATTACAACCAATCGCTCCTTTCAATGAGTTGACACATTTATCACCAAAATTGGTACAACGATTTTCACTACTGAGTTCACAGGAAGTACTCCCTGGCTGACAAAATTCACCACCAAAACTGCCTTTATCACAAGCATAGAAACATTGGCTCCCCGGCAAATATTTATAAACACCATAGATTTTCCTATAGACTTCAGCGATACGCTGAATACCGACGGCATAGGTCTCATTACCGTTCCAACTTTTCTCTCTATATTGACTTATGTACAAACCTCGCAATTTTTCGCCATCCGGATTCCCCAACAATCTACAAATATTAGCATCATTGGCGCAGGTATAGGGACTACCAGCTCGGGGAATGACTCCTTTGTTATTTACCGTCAAAACCGGGAAATCACGAGGAATGAAACCCGAAGCAGGGACCGCCGAACCGTACGGTTGCTCGTCTGAGCCCAGTTTCTGCGTCTGATTACCTCCGATTGGTATTGAATACCCGCTGGATAAAATATAATCGCTCCAAAAAAGATTGGTCATAGCCGCGTTGTTACCGCGTTCATCTACCGTCTGAGCTAAATAAGTACAAACCGCTTTTGGCCAGCTTTCAGCCTGAATAAATTGGCCTCTATACGGATCACAATCATCATCTTGATCGTCGCATTGTAAATACTGCGTCTCATCATCATAAATTCCAATACAGTAATTCGTATAGCAAAGCTCACCTCTTTCATAATGAGTAACACAGCCAATAATCGGAGGATTGTTCAGACACCTTGATACGCCTTCTTCTGTGGCAATTGGAAAAATATTATAGTTACGCTGATCATCACTGGTAAATGGTATACGTAAGAATGGTCCTGAGACAACCTCGCCCCCCAAGTCTTTCAACCGCTCACCGTCCTTTGAAAAAATACTGTAACGATTAAAGACATCATCACCGCCAATATTGGCTGAAACCCACTGCCATCGCTCCTCGAGTATCTGCATCTCGGCGCAGTGATAGCTGGGTGATTTGAA
This sequence comes from uncultured Gammaproteobacteria bacterium, assembly GCA_964360835.1. Taxonomy (GTDB): domain Bacteria; phylum Patescibacteriota; class Patescibacteriia; order UBA1558; family 2-01-FULL-52-15; genus CAYHYG01. The sequence continues at coordinate 11,687 of CAYHYG010000026.1, read as the reverse complement.
GTTATATCCAGCTTCACGGTTCTGGTTAAAATAATCGACACCGCCCGGAGCAATGTCTATTGGTAACCACGTATTACAGGCATATTCATTTTCTGAGCCATTAATGGAAGTACCATAATCTTTTTCCAGACAATATCCGGGCCAATTGAGATAGGTCTCAGATCGACGTAATTGTGACGGACCACCGCCAGGACATTTTTCTTGACCATCAATCGTCCCATTAGCATCTAAATCGACAAAACTACACGACTGGCCATCACTGTCTCCGCCCTCACAGAGACAGGTTGGGACTTCAGAGCCACCAAGCTCACCGAGAATCGAATAATAACGAGTACGGCCACCTCCACCATACTGTAATTTATAATAACCCGTTTCGCAGGAGGCCACGGTACTGTCGCAAATATTGGCATTTTGGAAACCGCTCTTGACCTTACGCTCTGTTTCGCCCGAGCTATTGATCAAACTTTGCGGGAATGGTCCAGTATCTTCGGAATAACCGCGGATAGTAGCTGGAACTACATAGGGTGATCTGGTATCAAAGATACTGCCATCAATTCCTAGAACGCAAATTCCAGCTCCGTTATTGACTGGCCCGAAAATTCTACCCAATTTGCCACTACTACCGATTGGTCCGCAGGCTAGCTGACCATACTCTGTACCATTTCCACTAGGATCAGCGCAACCAAGATCAATGACAGGATTACATTCCGTAGTCCAGAGCAAACGATAGTCTGGCTTTGTTTCATCCGGACCAGATCCCGCGGCGTTCCTACTGACATCGACTAATTGCAAGTCATCAGCCGGATATTGATTGTAAACGGAGTAACCGGAATAATCCTGCCCGCTAAAACGGGTGTCACGACCGGTGTAGACAGCGTAATCAACTTTACGCGTATCTCCTTCTTCCCATCTGGCGCAATTCAATAAATCTGCGTTGGAGCTATATTTACTGCATAATCCGACCTCACTACAGATTGAACGATAGCTCCTGGTATTCTGATCAAAAACTTGTGAGCTGGAGCGACAGGTCAACCATTCTGAACACTGACGGTCTCGATCAACTGAAATTATTCGATTAGCGTCATTAGTACAATTCTTGAATCGTGGATCTGATGAATTGGGATCACAGGAAACCGGACTGACGGACGCTCCATCCGCTTCTTGACTCTTGATATAAGTCCAAAAAGTATTGTATATCTTGGTCGGGTTATCAGTATCATTAAAAAGGACACAGCCAGCACCCAGACTGACTAAACCATTACATGATTGATCATCGATGCTCTGATTATCCAGATAATAATAGGACTTGGCTTTGCGCAGACTGACGTTACTGAACTCCACGACACTTTCACCACCACAGCTTCCAACCCCACATGATCCTGTTACAGGATTACAGGAAGCGCCCGTGCTAGTACAAGCAGTATAATAACAATTTGGATCATAATCCCGATTAATCAAGTTGCAGGCCGGATTATTTACAAAATAACCTGAGTAGATTCGGAAGGTTGGCTCACAGTAGACCAGCTCGTCTCCCTGTGATCTGGAGCCAACATCAGCCACGATGTTTAAATTTTGCGTCTGACCGATCTTACTAATATCACCGCCGACAATATATTCCGCCACATGGTCACGTCGTTGCCCTGATGAGTCAGTAGACTCGTAGCCAGCCTGGAGATTACAAGTATAGCCCGCGTCTGTATCGCACTGACTATTATTTTCGCAAGGAATCTGAGTGCGATCTGTGGCACTGTCGCAATAGCCGCGAGACATCTTGTAGCAGAATCTGGCGCCGCACTGATCGTTGGTAGTACAAGGCGCAGTATAATCAATTGTCACGTGGTAATTGGCGTCTACGGTAGCGCAATAATCCTGATCATATGGTGAATCCCACATACAGCGCAAAACAGCTTCAACACCACCGCCAAATTGATCGTCAGGAAAAAATTGATTAATTTTGACATCCGCGCTCATACTATAGACATCAGAATTTCTGATAGCGTTTGGATTGATGGCAGTAAATATCCTCTGAAAAAAGAGTCCTATGCCTGTGTCACTTGTCCTCAACAAAGCAGAGCCCGGTTGAGGTGTGTTTACTGTGAAAACTTTAGGCGCCGTGCCATCAGTCAAGGTATTGCCATACGCACTCCAGGTGACCCAACCAGAAACACCATCCTCAAAATCAGGGTTAATTAGTCGATTTTCTCCTACTGTCGCTTGCACATCGACAAATTCCGAACATTGATTCTGATTAGCAGGACAAGTACCAACCCAGCCGTCATACTCGACATCAACTGATTTGTGTATGACAAAATCAGTTTCATCTAATGGCGGTATGCCATCAGAATAACAACCCTTAGGAGTTTCGCCGGCTTGTAAACTATCGCTCTGGAACCAGCCAGTGTAGAGGACACCGGCAATGTTTACTCCTTCACCATAGGTACAGGTACGATTGCGTGGATCTTGGAAATAAGCAGTCTTGCCATTGGAGTCGGTGTACTCCTGACAGAAAAGTCCAGATCTCAAGCAAAGTATGGCATCATACTGATCAGGGTCGTTGATCAGATTGACATCGCTGAAACCGGCCACATAACGTGGGTCTGTTTCGGGTAAATCACGATTTAATAATGGTAAGCCAAGTAGCTGGCAACCTTGATAACTAACGGAGCAACTCTTCCTCTGATCTACGACCACATAAGCCAAGCTATCAGCTAGGAGAGTAACTTCCGAATCATCGCCTTCATGGAATACCTGTTGAAATGGTGAATTGGAATTCTGCGTATCAATCACTGCCTGACAGCCGATAGCTTCCTCACGACAAAGCTGTGAGAAGGATCGCAGATTATAGTTCTGTCCTGTGCTGGAACGATATTCCTGACAACCTAGATGAGCGCCGGCAAATGGCTGGTCACAACTGATTGGTGTTAACCAAGAGTTTCTAATCAAATAGCTGGTGCCGATAGATTCTTTCAAAACGATATTATCTAGATAGACATCGCCCGAAGCGATAATATCTAGCTCAACGGTGTCGGGAGTCAAAACAGTATCGATATATAACGGGCCCATCTGATAAACCTGCCAATCGGTGGCTATCGGAATTGTAAACGATGTAAACTGACAAATTCCACTGTTGCATTCGGTTTCACCGCCAGTATATTTACCTAGGTAAGCTCGTATTTCAGTATCATCCGAAATATTCTTGGCCCAGAAACTGAGATAATATTCCCGACCGGCAACGACTTGATTGTTCAGTGGTCTGCCAACGGCACCGGGAGTAAAACCCATCGAATGACCATTCTGATTGATAGACTCAGCGGAATATACCGGGTTAGTAGTTACATTCTTCCACGGACTAACACTCTGCGTCTCAAAAGTATCAGTAAAGACAGTACGGATATTGTTACCACGGTTTCCACGATACTCACGACAGCTGGCGTTTTGTGCCATGCAACTGCGACTAGCTGAAGCTAAGCCGTTATAGACTTCTCCGCTTTCAGTGCGACGGAATGGATGACAGTCACCGCTGGCAAAGATTACCTGATCCTGCAAGCGATAGTGTGGCACACCATTGATATCAAAGAATTCACGGCAATTCGGATTGGTGCTCAAATCCGCGGCGGTGCAGAGAGAATCGTCGAGCGCTGCCGGCAAACTATCTAGACAGACCGAACCACCGATAGCGATATTGGTACAGGGAGCCCGAGAAAGGTCCGCCTCAGGTACATCACTCGGCAAGATTTGCCAGGTACGAACTTGGTAACCGCTGGTTTCACTGCCCTCTAGCGTGTAATACGTGATGCCTAATTCTGGCTGGACACACTGACGGATGTAGCTGAAATAATATTTACCTTCACCACCATCAGCTACTTCATCGAGATTAGTGAACTCACTGCAACCTACCTGACTGGCGGGACATTTGTCTGCTGTAGATGGTATAAAATTATAAGATATTGGCTCGGCAACGCTGTCCTCCCAGGTATCAAAGATTGAAGGTAATTCCAGGAAGGTATTGTAACCGACACACTCTGCCGGGCAGGCATCACCAGCTCCGACAATGCCCGGTACTGCCGGATCACCATTACGAGGCGTGAAAAGCTGACAACCAACTTCTGATTGTTGACAGCTGACCCGTTGTCCAGAAAGATTTATCTTGCCACCCTCAGCGTATTCGCTGAAATTACTACTGACCGCTCCCTGCTCCAACTTCACGCCGTCAATATAAAGGTTAGTACAACCTTGTACTGAGCCCAAGAAAATAGTAGCTATTTGATCGGGATTATCCTGATCAAATGTTTGAGTCAGCTGATAGCGCTTCCAATCAGTAGCGTAATCAACTGTCGCGGAGACAGCCGAGGTAGACAGCGTACCCAGAGAAGCCGTGGCAGTACAACTAGTCTCTGCTTTAGCAAACCAAGATAGGGTCATGGTTTTACCAGCTAAACTGCCGGCAATAGCCGTACTGGATAACTGACCATCATCCTGCAAGCGGATACCCTGACCACCAAAATAACTATTCTCTACTGTGGTAAATGTCCTAAAATCGACGCCATTGGCGATCCAACCGGTAAAGGTATCTACTTCGTCATCATCGCCCCAGTCAGGCAAACTATAATCAGTGGCACTATTAGCTTGATAGATTGAAAAATTCCCGTTTGTTACTAGGTTGACACCGGTGCGTTCTGGTAGGACAAACTCATGACAGCCAACGGCATCAGTGGGGCAGGTTTTAGCTTTGTTGTTGAGATAAATCCTGTCGTTGGGATTCCAGTCATAGAGCGGAGTATCTGGCGTGCCTACATTAGTGAAACTTTGACTATACCACTGACAGCCAGCTTGACTGGCATCACAGTTTTCAACTGTATTTTTTAAATAAGTGTAACGAGCGCCATTATCTTTACGTGTATAAAGTTCGCAAGAGGAGTAGTGCTCCTGACATTGATCGCCAGCAAAGCGCCAGATATTTTCTTCCTTAGTGCAATAGCCATACCCAGAAATACAATTACCCTTACCGTCCTGAGCTAAACAAGTAGGATGATCTACACAGAGCTGTTGACGAGTGTCCGTATTGGCATTCTCCAGTAGTTGCCCATAGACAAAGGCCCGACATTGAGCTATCGGCGCTGTCAGAACCCAATTGGGATCAATCAAATGATAATAAACATTCTGAGCTGGCTCCAAGAAACAGTTGGAATTATCGAAACAGCCCAATACCTGACCCAGAGTCACCGGTCTCTCTACCGGACTAATAGCGGCCGCGATCTCCCAACCAAGAGGCACAATTCTGTATTTACGCAAACGCGCGAGGTTGCTATAACAGTATCCTGTCTGAAAACAATTCTTATCGCCATTGATAGCTTTGTTGATATAGGTAATAAGTGGCAAGCTGGCATCCAGATTTCCACTACGTACTGCTTCTTGAATCGTTTCTCGCTTATTTACGGCCGCCGCGAAGCCAGTATCAAGGGTACAATTATTAGGAGTGGCAATACGTTTATCTGGCGGACACAGAGCCAATTCATCGAGATATTGATAATTATCAATACGATTGACGGTCACTGTTTTCAAATCAGCAAAGACATCGACAGCACCGCTGACTCGTCGCAAGTCTACTCGGCTACGCAAACGATTAATCAGAGAGTCACGTAGATTACCAGAATCATCGTTCGGATTGAACAACGAGTAACCACCACCAATCCATTTCTTCATCAGTTTAGCTGTCAATGTCCGACTAAATAGACCTACCGCTTGACTGAAAACTTTTTCACTCTTCAGAAGCTGGGCTTCTTGGGCCGCTCTCTTGGGAGCTTCGATATCAATTTTAAATTGGACGTTACAGTGCGACACAATATCATCCGATACTGGCGCTTTTTTATCCAGATATCCTTTACACTCAGCCGAAGTGATCTTAGCCACTTCTTCAGCCCGACGTATCTCAGCTTCCAATTTTGAAGATAAACCCAAGAAAGCCGTCAGATCACTTTGTGCGCCAAAGATTGATCCAATTGCCGATGTCTTCTGATTTTCCGTCAGACCAAGCGTCACTTCGCTGAGCCATTCACCAGAACTAATACTTCTGCCAAATTGGCTCCATTTTTTTTGCACATCCTTGATATCACATTTCGGTGCTTTTGGAGCTACACTACCAATGACACCTAGAGTAATCCTGGCCTTAACCTCTAGAGATGGTTCGCAGATATTGATACCAGCTTCCATCAGGGTCACGTCAGAAACTCTCTGAATCAGATTACCGGCCGCGGCGTTACCCGCGTCTTCTAATACTCGGCCAAAAGTTTTGGTCCTGACCAGAGATTTACCACCAACATTGCCCTGAGCAATATAAGTTGCCGAATCATAAGCCACCTGATTGAGAAACGTCTGGATCGTACCGGTAAGAATATTGTAGCCAATCTTTTCGTTGGCTTTATCTATGAAACGTATTGCCCGCTCCCAGATGGATTGCTTCTCTTGCGGGATGGAACCTAAAATAAAAACTCCTGGCGATAATTGAGCGCTACCCCCAAAAATAGGCAGCAAATTTACAAATAGAAATGCCAAGAGCAATCCTGAGGAGAAAAATATAATAAATGTTCGTGTTCGATGCACAGTTTTACTCTAAGGTAGAAATAAGTTGCTCAATCTCTTCTGACGTTAACGAATCAACTTCGCTTTTTTCGACGCCTGATTCAATCAAAAAATTGCGTACTTCTGCTTCGGTAATGGTGTCCTCATCCGGACTGGTTTCAGTTTCTGAAGTAATAATGGCCTCTATGACAGTCAAAATAAAATCATCATCAAAACCATTGACTGTCTCCGCCTCCATACCGCTCTCAATCAATACCTGACGAAACTGGGATAACGATTTTTCTTTAATTGTCAGGTCTGTTGGCGAGAATTGAGGAAATAAATCAGAGATTTTGGTATCGGGTCCGACCAGACGTATAGATTTACAGTTCTCGTCTGGACGACAGTTGGGATCGGTCCCGGCTGATACTTCCTGCTGGTCGTTAATTCCATCAGAATCAGTATCAGCCAGATAAATACTGGAACTGTAAAGATATGTCTCGTCGTAATCATTCAATTTATCACCGTCAGTATCCTTCTGTTTCAACTCATCGGCCAATTGTGTGCTTATCGAAGCCGCCAACTGTCTGTCCTCTTCGGAAATCTTCACTCGAAAAGGGGTTAAGATAGAATTTTTTATCAGCCAAGCTCCAAGGATCAGCACTGCTAGACCAAAAATGCCGACCCCTATCAATAAGACCTTAGTTAGATGATCTAAAGGCGCCCGTGAAACCACAAAATGAGTCTCCTGAGGCGGGGTAACTGCCTCTTGAAACGTTGAGTCAGACATTGATGATTGATTTGGCTGATATTGGGCCATGAAGGAATTGAAAAACTTCGTATATTATATCAGGAATGAATAAAAAATGCCAAGTAGTTTTGGCTGAACTGAGGCCTATTTATATTTACCCTTAGCTACTTCCAACTCCGAGCCAATTGAGTCCACTGATCTGGGGTCAATCTTTCCGCCCGGACCTCTGGGTCTATCCCCGCTTTGACCAGTAGCTGATCAGCAGCCGTCTTTTCCAAATGAAGACCGGCTGCCAGATTATTACTCAATTTTTTACGTCGTGAGGAGAAACCAATCGTCACCAGACGCCAAACCTCTGATTCGGGAACGTCATATTCCCAGGGGTGAATCTGATCAATAACCAAGATGGCCGACTGAACCTCCGGTGCTGGCCAGAAAGCCGTAGCCGGAACAATAAAGCTGATCATGGGTCTGCCATGAAAATGAACTGCTAAACTTTGTTTGCTGTAATTACCTTTCTCAGCCACGATGTTTTCTGCCACTTCTCGTTGCATCAGGAGTACGATTCGTTCCGGTAAACGAGGGAGAGTCATTAAATGTTCAATGATACTTCCCGTAATGTAATACGGTATATTGGCCGCGACTCTATATTTTGGTCCATCGATCTGCGACAGCCATTCTGCTGGAGCTACCTTGAGAAAATCCTTCATATAGAGATGAAAGTCGGTCTGCACCTCGGCCAATTTCTTGAGGAGTGGCGCCAGACGTTCATCATTTTCAAAACCGATCAGCTGTACATTCTTTTCCAGCATGGCCTTGGTCAGGGTGCCGAGGCCACAACCAATCTCCACCACCCAAGAATCCCGAGTCGGATCGCAAACAGAGACAATATCAGCCAAAACCTCATCGTCAACCAACCAATGTTGGCCACGCGAGGTGTCAGCTTTCAAGCTGTAGTGTTTCAATAGATACGCTGTTTCCTCGCGTAAACTCATAGAAGCGTATAAAGCAAAGAAGTTAAGGCGGCCAAGACAAAACTGATGCTAAAAGCAATCTCTAGATTTGGGCTGGTAGAAAAAACAAAATACAAAATTACTATCATCAATAATTTGCCTATGACCAGAGCTGACTCAAAAGCCACGATCGAGCTCAGCACGCTGATTTTTTTGGCTCGGCTATAGGTAATTGCCGTCAGCGGAATAGCCACAATACTTTTGGCAACGGAAGACACTGTACCAACCCAGAAAATCCCAAAAGCTGTGCCAACACCGACGCGCATTAACCACGCGATACTATTGAGAGCGCTACCAAACCACAAAATGGGATGCCGGTGGTGATGGTCTATCCAGCGACCAATACCCAACGTGATAAAAGCCGTCAATAAGGCTGTAGCGCCTATAATCAAACCAACATCAAAGCTACCGCTGATGATCGTTGAAATAAATATCGGCCAAACAACCATAGCGGTTAATTCCTCGGCAAATCCTATGTATGCTATCAGTTGCCGACGATTAGCTAAACCAAATAAAGTTTGGAAGGAATGAACGTAGGAGAATGTTTGACGTTTGACTCGTTCTTTGGTCGATAGCAAAGGAATATTCGACAGGATAAAGATGACTGAGGCTGTCAGAAATAAGGCTCCGTAGCCACCCAAAAAAATCAAACTGCCAGCCAAGACAGGCCCGAGGATAAACATGACAGAGGTAAGGAGAGCTAAGCCGCTAACCTCACGTCCCTGCTCTCTCTTGACCACGTTCTGAGCAAAGTCCGAATGAAAGGCTGGCCAATAAAAGGTTTTCTGCAACGCGTATAAAACAGCGGCGACATAAAAAAGTCCAGGGTAAAACTGCACTCCATATAAAGCTAAGTATAGGAGGGTGATAAATAAAGAGCTGAGAACAATACTAGTTTCGTTGCCAAAGCGGGCCGTAAACTTGGCGCCAAATGGCATAATAAGCAAATAGAGAAAATAGACTATAAAAAAGAACAACATGATCTCCTGCAAACTGTAACCAATGGCGTAGAGGTAGATCGGTTCAAATATTTGCACCATGGCTATAGCCAGATTCATGATCACCGTGGAAAGATATAGTTCTTTAATCTCCCGACGCATATGGTGCGGAAAAAAAGTACCGAAATATGAAAGTGGTCTGAGGTGCATATTAGAAAGTAATGCTGCCTTGACGAATTATCTCCATCGAACCGTTAGCAAAGCTGACGATAGTAGATGGTAGTGTTTTTGGCAGTTCGCCTATGTCAATGATTAAATCAGGTACCGTGGCGCGACCCTTGATCTGCTGCAAAAAATCTCTAATAGTATAAGCTGGCGGCTGGCCACTGATATTAGCTGACGTGGCGATCAATGGTTTGGAAATAATCCGCGCTAGATCAGCCGCGATCGGATGTGAAGAAACACGTACAGCCAGACTAGAGCCTGGGAATAAGGTATTAATGGGCTGAACGCTCAGCGGTAATATCAGAGTCAGAGGTCCTGGCCAATATTTTTCGGCCAGTGCCCGAGACCCCGTATCAAACTTAACCAGTGTATTTGCTTGCACCAGATCGGCCACAATAACCGGGAACATTTTATCTACTGGGCGCTTCTTGATTGAAATAATATGTCCATACGCTTTATCAGAAAACATATCACCACCCAAACCATAGGCAGTTTCCGTCGGATAGACCACCGTACCTCCTCGGTCAATGATCTCTCGCGCTCTGGCTAGAACAATGTGTTGATTATCAATATTCAATTTTACGATTTCCATGTTGGTTATTATAGCATGAGAAAAACATAAACATCGTAGGTTAGGGTCGCGACCCTAACCTACGATGAGTGGTTTACACTACAATATTGATGATCTTGCCCGGCACGTAGATAACCTTTTTTGGCTGGACGCCGTTGAGATATTTCTGCACACTTGGCTGCGCTAAAATCCATTTTTTTATATGCTCCTCATCCTGAGCTCTGTCAGCTTTTGGAAATTCTAGATCCAGGCGTTTCTTGCCGTTTATTTGCACTGGTAAAATCACCCCTCGGTCGTCAATAATTGTCTGATTGTACTTTGGCCAATCAGAGCTGTGAATCGATTCCGTCCGTCCCAATGTATCATGCCAGATTTCCTCGGTAATATGTGGGGCCAGTGGCGCCAAAAGTTTCAAAAAGATTGAAAGATTTTCCCGCGATATCGCCACTCCGTCTTCCATAGCATTAAATAGAATCATCAATTGACTGACCACAGTATTGAATGAACGCCTTTCGATGTCGTCTGTAATTTTTTTGATACTGGCGTGAATAATGATTTCTAAATCTTTGTTTGACTGATCATTAATTGGTACGTCTTGACAATAATTCCAAACACGATTCAAAAATCTATGCGATCCTTGTAAACTTTTTTCGCTCCAGACTTTGACTGCGTCATATTCCCCCATAAACATTTCATACAAACGCAAAGTATCAGCGCCAAATGTTCCTACTATAGCGTCCGGGTTAATGACGTTGCCGCGAGATTTGGACATTTTCTGATTGTCTGGTCCTAAAATCATGCCATGAGACACCCGTTTCTTGTATGGTTCTGATGTGGAGACTAACCCTTGATCATAGAGAAATTTATGCCAAAAACGAGAATATAGTAGATGGAGCGTAGTATGTTCCATGCCACCATTATAAAGATCTACGGGCAACCAATAATCAATCTTTTTCTTGTCGGCAAAAATCTGACTATTGTGAGGGTCGGTATAACGTAGGAAATACCAGGAAGAACCCGCCCAATTGGGCATAGTATCTGTCTCTCGTTTGGCTGGCGCGCCGCAGACTCGACAAGTTATATTGACCCAGTCACTGATAGCGGCCAGCGGAGATTCACCATTATCAGTCGGCTCATAATGATCAACATTAGGCAGCTCCAGTGGTAATTGCTCCGGTCGCAATGGAATGATGCCAGGGTAGATACGCTGGATTCTCCAGGCAATCAAACCGTTCTGCTTGATTTTTTCAACATAATCCGGGGTATAAGCATATCCTTTCTCCACTTCTTCAATTGAAGTAAATACTTTCTGTGAACCCATGAGGGAGAAGAATTCTCGATCAGCAACAAATTCTTTCAAGTCCTTATATTGTCTAATTTCTTTGACTTTAAAATATAACTTCTCTCCTGTAGGAACGTAATTACAGCCAATCAAATCACCGACTTTGATATTACCAAAATAACGCTCCGGTTCTTCTGGATTGAGCGCCCTAGTCTCTACTAGTTTTTCTCCGCTTAATAATCTCTGCCAGACACTCTCCACTCGAAAATGTAACTGATGCGGCGTACTCTCGACGACTTTTTTGCAGTTATCACAGTGAATCATCGGTATCGGTTCACCCCAATAATGT
>CAYHYG010000025.1:0-13919 GCA_964360835.1 uncultured Gammaproteobacteria bacterium | reverse complement strand
AAGGTGAACAGACGCTCCCCCTTTTTTACATGCTGGCCGTATTCTTTGTTCAGGTATATACCGGCCAACTTACTAGCTGGAGCGCCCAAAATGCGACAGATGATATTAATATTTTTATTGTCAGTAAAGCTGATTTTGCCGCTCTTGGTAGAGTCTACATACTTTTTATGGGCGCCCAAAACAATGCTGTTTGGTTCAACATTGGGATTACCTCCCTGTGCCTGGATTATTTCCTTCATTTTTTTCCAAGCTGCGCCAGATTCTAGAGTCTTCCAGGCCATCTTGGCGCCGTGACCTTTCTCCGCTTTACCTACCAGCTCTAATAATTCTCCGGCTAGGTGCAATGATTTATTTTCCAAATCACCTGGTCTGTCGGCTTTCTGCTGTAAGACACGCAGAACATCGCGAGCTTCCAGGGCAGGCCCGACTCCTAGACCGACAGGATCCTCTGTCTCCGTCATAATGACCTTAATCTTGATGCCGAATTTATGCGCGATCATGGTAAACTTTTCCGCCAAATGATTGGCGACTTTCATGTTTGGTACCTTGGTTGTCGGCCCGACGGGCATATCAATGATAAGATGCGTTACACCGCAGGCGACTTTCTTGGCCATGATACTGACAATCGCTTTATTCAAAGGTTCGAGAGCTATAGGATAGGCAACTTTGAGAATCTTGTCGTCTGCTGGAGCTAGGTTTAAGCCCCCACCCCAGACCAGACAAGATTTGTGTTTCCTGACTATTTCACGAATTTTGTCTACAGAGAAACTGACCGGAGCCAAAACTTCCATCGTGTCTGCTGTCCCCGCTGGTGAGGTAATAGCTCTCGATGAGGTCTTGGGTATAGTGATGCCGCAGGCAGCGATGATCGGGATGACAACCATAGTAGTCCGATTTCCGGCCAATCCCCCGATGGAGTGTTTATCGGCTACGATCCCTTTGAATTTCAAGGTATCCCCGGTTTCAGCCATAGCTTTGGTCAGAAAATATAGTTCATCATCATTGTACTCATTCATGTAGGCTGAGGCTACAAAATAGGTCAGTTGAGTCCTATTTAGCTTATCAGTCACAATGTCGGACATTACTTGATAAATTTCGGCATAGGAAAGATGTTTGCCTTGAAGCCTTTTTTGAATAGCTTGTATTGATTTTGGTCGCTCTTGGAAATCAACTTTAACGATAAAATTTGCGGGAAATGATTTTTTGTCCCAAATATCTTTGTAGAGACCAATATGTCCCGGATGAACTTTTGATTTTGAGGTGTTGGCTTCGACAGTCAGCGATTTGTGGTCCCAACTGAGTCTAATTTTATCTCCAGCGTGAATCCCATAGTGCCAAGCTTCTTGCTCGTTCAATAAAGCTATATTTGACTGTCCAGTTTCAATATCAAGCTTTTGGGTTTTGAGATAGTATGACATATCAGAAGCTTATGGTTTGCCCCGGCTTTATTTCTTGAGGACTAGGCGTTTTGTCAGGTATCTCAGTTATGTCTTGAGTGCTACTTTCTGGAAACTTTTTTCCCAAGGCTTGGCTAAGTGACACCTCTTTTGGAATATTATTAAACTCTCGGACTGGTGACCAGGCCTTGCGCTGACTGCGTGGGATATTGAGACAATCCTTACAATACAATGGCTTGTCAGTGGATGGTTTAAATTGGATATCTACTGTTTTGCCACAATTATCGCAGCTAGCTTGGAAGTTTCCTCTCTCTGCTGGGCTAGCTTTCACTGGCTCTTTCTCAATTCTAGCTCTAGGTTCTCGGGGTTCGTATCTTGGTCGCTCACTTTCACGACGATCACTGCGCTCATATTGTGACGGTTCATCTGGGCGACGAGGTGGGCGTCTTTGTTCATAATTCCTACGCGGAGGCATATCTGTTGTTTTTGCCTGCCCTGCCTCCGAAGCCAACTGATGCTCAATGCGTGTAGCCAGCATATTGTTCTCACTCCAACGGTTGATAGTGTCCTCTACTTCTGAACGTTTGGCCGCGTAGCGCTCCCGAGAATAGGCAATAATTTTATCTCTATTAATAGGACCGTCGACCGGAATTTCAAACGGCGGCAAGGTGCTGGCAGAAAAGGCATTGGAGGTGACACCATCGATCATCAGTTTGAGATAAATTTTATATTTCGGCAGATTTACCAAGTCCGCCTGCTCAAATTCTGGAGCGAATTCTTGCTCCAAAAATTCGGCATCAGCCGCTCCGACACGAAAGGAAATGATAGTGCCGACATTACCGAAAACTGCATCTCGCACCATGGTGTTGGTGCCGTCAGAGAGCTGTGCAATGTATTGATGCGCCACCACCAAATTGAGCCTGTATTTACGAGCCTCAGATAAAATATTGGCAAAACTTTCCGTCGCAAAGTTTTGAAATTCGTCGACGTATAGGAAAAAATCACGTCGTTCCATCTCAGGTATATCGACACGGCTCATGGCAGCCAGCTGAATCTTGGTAATAAGTAAAGCTCCTAGGAGAGCCGAATTGTCTTCACCTACTCTACCTTTGGACAAGTTGATCAATAAAATCTTGCCGTTATCCATGATGTCGCGCATATTGATGGCCGATTCTACTTGACCGACAATATTACGCATCAGGGCCGAACTCAAGAATCTACCAACTTTATTTTGAATTGGGGCGATAGCTTCGGCCTTGAGAGTGTCTGGGTATTTGGCATACTCATCTACCCAGAATGATCTGACGACTGGGTCTGTCAGCTTGTCTACGACTTTATTACGATACGTCTTGTCCACTAGCATTCTCATGATACCGAGTAAGGTGGAGTTGGGATATTCAACCAAGGCCTGAATCGTATGATGCAAGACATATTCCAAGCGTGGCCCCCAGGAGTCCGCCCAGATCTTCTTGAAGACGCCGATCAAACCAGAAACCATCAGATGACGTTGTTCATCTGGTACCTTTTCCAAAACATTGAAAGCAATGGGATGCTCCAAATCTGAAGGGTTAAAGTATACGACATCATTGATACGTTCTGGCGGAATAAAATAGAGTAATCGTTCGACGGTATCGCCGTGTGGGTCAACATAAGCCAAACCTTTACCTGATCGTATGTCCTGAATAATCATATTCTCCAGTAATTGGGTTTTGCCCATACCGGTCTTACCGATGACATACATGTGGCGACGGCGGTCATCAGCTTTGACGCCAAAACGATGATCGGCATTGCGAAAATTCGTCTTGGCAAAAATATTTATATCGCTAGTGGTATGTAGTGGCATAGGTTAGGCAAGTGGTAAATTAGAAGGAATGTTATCGCTTTTTTTCGAGTCCTCAGTCTGCAATTGCTGTGGTCTTATACGGTCCTTTTTAATTCCGTAGCGGCGTTCATAATAGTCGTTGTTGATTCTGAGGATATCCAACTCTTCACGTAAATTGGAAGTTTTTTCTGAGCCAAATGGTAGATCACCCATAGGCAAATATGACGGTGGCTCGGATTTTTTCATTTCTATCTTTGGTTGCAGTGGAGTTTTGACTGTCATCACTGGGAAGTGGTACAAGCTGGCTATTTCCTCAGTGTTGAGGATAAATGGTTTGCGTCCGGCCCAAGTAGCTCTGCCTATATAATTCTGCATGATCAGTGTTCTGCGTCTATTTTTCTTTCTCTCAGCTAGGCCATAGTATGCCGCTGTTTTGGTCATGTTATCAGGTTTGAGACCATTGAGAGTCGAGTCGGTAAATTGCTTAATAGCTCCCATGACAGAGCTGACTACCCGCTGCGCGGAAAAAATTTCTTTGGGAGCTAGATACATGATCCTGATCTTACACTCAAAACCAATTTTACTGGCTTTCTTCTCAATCGCTTCGATGGCGTTTTTCTCATTCGGTGTCAGGTGCATCATCATACTCGGTGGTTCATCTTTGGTTCTTGATTCTACTTTGTTGGCTCCGGGCGTTATCGTATTATAATAGGCAGCCCAATCGGCAAGAAAACTAAATACGCCAGATAGTCCGCTGCTGACTGGATTTGACTTTTTCTTGTCACTAGCGCTTTTTTTGCCGGCCAGCTTGCCAGCTTCTGCGAGAGCTTTGGCAACCCACTCAAAACCGGTCGGCTTCAATATAATTTGAAACCAAAACTGCTCCCCCTCCTTAATATTATTCATAGTTTCCAGGACAGCAGCCATCGGATCCTTCAGCTCACTAACCATCATATCCTCAAACTGCGGGTAGGTTTTAATTGGATAAATATCTTTTCTGCTCAGGACAAGCTCAGAACCCCAGAGATTATATTTCTCATCTGGGAATCGCTGAGGAGCAGTAGTCGTATAGTCCTCCACCTCGGTTATTTCACAATTTGGATATTGAGCAAAGAAGGCCGACTGAACCAAGTCTCTGAAAGCGGACGGCGTCCGGACGATATATTGTAAATACCCATCGATGCTAATAATTTCCAATGAAAACGCTAGTTGGTATTTACCTTCCCACCATTTTTCCATGAGGTTAAAGCTGGTCTGAGCACCTGAAAGTGTTACGTAGATCTGCTCCACAGCTCGCAAGGTTTGTTCGTTATTAGGTGGAATATCGATGGCTAGGTAGGTATAGGTGATATTCTGGCTAAATATTCCTTGTCGCCAATTCAGCCAAGCAATTTCGGCCAATGGCCGCAAAGCAATAATTATAACTAACCAAATGAGGACTGAGATCCAACCACTTTCAAAAAAAAGAAGTAGAGCTATGCGAGGAAAGCCTAATTCTAGGAATTTTGATAGAGCTATGAAATCGATACTTATGTTTGGCATGAGATTAAACTAAATCCCGCCATTCGAGCGAGGCTCGAAGACGGGATTATTATACCATTTCTGGCTTGTAGTTACTAACTTTTTAGCCTTTTAAACTGTATGTTTTATCTGGGTTCTTGGTAAATTTGTCCTTATTCATTAGAGCTAGTATAACGGTGCTGCGTTTGACGATACGATTATTCAAAACTTGTTCTATAATTTCCTCCTTGGTCAAAGGTTTTCCACCACGGCGGAGAATTTCTGCAATGACATCAGTCACTACGCCAGGTTTGTATCCCCATTCAGTCAAAGCATAGATGCCCCGACCAACCAGAACAAACTTATTATCAAGAATCAGCTCATTGTGAATCGTGGCTGGGTAGGCTACGCGACTATCAAACTTGGCTTTATTGATTTCCTCGGCTATTTCAGTAAAGTGCATCGGTTTTCCGGCTTTCTTCAAAACTAGGTATATCTTGTCGTTCATGCGCTTCGGCTTGATGGTAGACCAATCAATATGGCCATATTCATTATAGATGTTACGGTCAATTTTTTTGGCTACGTCCGCGATATTGGCAGTCTGCTCTAAACTTAGATCAGTCCAATCAATGTGTTCGGCTTGATTGATAGCTCCAGACAAATCATCTAGAGTTATCGGCTTGTTTTTATCTTCAACTAGTTTAACGATCTGTCGTAGATTGTTCAGAAATTTATCCCAAGAAGCATCTAGTGAGGCCCAAGCCTTGTGATATTCTGAAGTTTCCTTGATTGATTGAAAACGGTCTGCCAACAGCTGGTTCATGATGAAGGTGACAGCTGATTTATGACTTTCGCTATGACCAGGCACCTGCAAGAGCTCATCGATCAGATGATGCTCAGTCATAATTCCTTGATATTCCTGTAAAATACTGTTAGCTAAATTTTCAACAACCTTCAGAATTTCTCGGTCGTAATTTTCCTTAATTTTCTTCAGAGAGCTGTTTTCTACTTGGCGTACACGCTCACGGGTAACCTTATGTTGCTTGCCGATCTCCTCTAGAGTGGCTTTTGGTTGCTCAAAAAGTCCATGACGGCGACTGATAATTTCGCGCTCACGGTCGCTCAACACAGTAAATAGGCGCTTTATAATGTCTTCGGGATCGAAGTCAATGATAGCGGCCTTCTGTTTGGCTGTGATTACTTGGTCTAAGATTGAATCAGACATATTGAAATTTGCTACAATATATCATAAACCATAAAATCCGTCAAGTTAAATTGCTATACCTGACAGAATTTACAGAGAAAAGTCAATCTTTTAGGCCATTTGAGCCCTTTTTTGACCAGCGTTCCCAGGCGACCAAAATTGGTGAAGCAATAAAGATTGAAGAGTAAGTGCCGACAACCATACCGATAAGAAGAGTGAATACAAAATGTCGAATGGAGGCTCCGCCAAAGAGAAAAATGGCAAATAGGACCAAAATAGCAGTTAAAGAGGTATTGAGTGAACGGACCAGAGTCTCGTTGGTGGCACGGTTTACCAACTCGGGGAAGCTCTCGTTGGTATGTGAGCGCAGTAACTCTCTGGTGCGGTCAAAGGTGACGATGGTGTCGTGCACTGAGAAACCAAGTAGCGTTAGCAAGGCGGTAATAAAGAGACTATCAACTTCCCAGCCAGTGTAGTGCGAGACCAAAGCATAGATACCAACGGCCATGAGCAAGTCATGAGCCAGAGCGATGATAGCAGCAATACCATATTTCCAAGAAGCAATGGGCCGAGAAACTTTGCGAAAGGCAAAGGCTATATAGGCCACGATAGCGATCAGAACGATAACGATTGACCAGATTGACTTGGTACGTAGCTCGGCTCCGATAGTCGGTCCGATGGATTCAAAACGATCTTCTATGGCTGTCGGGTATTTTTCCGTAATTTTCTTTAATACGTCTTGGTGCTGAGTCTCAGTCAGAGTTTTACTGCGAATAATATATTTATCTGTGCCAGCTGGTTGGATCTGAGCAGCTTCTAAGTCGGTCAGGGTTGTCTGTAGTTCTTGGACAGCTGGCCGCTCTGTGAAGTGCATCTCTAAGAGACTGCCACCAGTAAAATCAAGTCCCATACGTAAACCAAAGGCAAAAATGCTATAGAGACCGATGACAGTCAGGATAGCGGAAAGTGTGAACCAGAGCTTCGTTTTTGCAATAATGTTAAACATATTATTTTTTGGTTGATCCTCCGAAAAGCCACAGTTTATTCTGAAATTTGCCGCGTGACGTTACCAATAAAAGTAGGTTTCGACTGACAAATATAGCTGTGAACATACTGATCAAGATACCGAGTCCTAGAGTCAGAGCAAAGCCCTTGATGATCGACGATCCAAACCAGAACAAGATAAAAGTTGTAATTAAACTAGATACGTTTGAATCTCTGATCGATAGCCAGGCGCGGTCGAATCCATGTTCAATGGCCGTATTTAGTGATTCTCCCTTTCGTAATTCGTCTTTGACCCTTTCAAAGATCAAGACATTGGCATCAACAGCCATACCAATAGAAAGGATAAATCCTGCAATTCCTGCCAATGTCAGTGTGACGGGGATCATTTCATACAGTCCGGCATTAATCAGGCTGTATATCAATAAGGCGATAACAGCGATCAAACCCGGGAGTCTATAAAATAGAATCATAAACAGAGCAACAACCAATAGGCCGATGATTCCACCTATCAAACTGCGCTGCAAAGCAAGCTTACCAAGACTTGCCCCGATAGTTTCCTGACTGATCAGGTTAATCGAGACCGGGAGAGCTCCGGCATTGAGCCGTTGAGCTAATAACTTGGCTTCCTTGAGATCAAAATTGCCGGTAATGATGGCAGTACCGCCAGAAATCTTGGTTTGTACTGTCGGGGCGCTGATGAGTTGCTCATCCAAAAATATTCCCACAGGCTTATTTATATTGCGACCAGTGATTTCCTCGAATAATTTGTCTCCATCAGAGTTAAATTTTAATTCAATGCTCGGGACACCTGTCTGCGGATCAAAAATTACCTGAGAACGTTCGAGCTGTTTACCTGTCAATTCTGTCGTCTTCCAGTTAATTTCGTTGTTACTATCAACTGTCTTGGTTTTGTATAAAATGTGACGGCTTTTTACCAATAACTCTCCTCTTTCATTATTTTCGCTGGATACTCTCTGAACAAGGTGATAGCCAAAGGCGGTTTTGAGCACTTGGTCATACAACTGACCGTCAGCAAGCTTAGTAAAGACAACAGTATCAAAATCAGGAACAAATAGACCTCTAGTCACGGCGCCAAGATCTCCCCCGTCTTTGGCTGAGCTGTCTTCTGAACGTTCTTTGGCTAAGGTGGCAAAATCAGCTCCAGCTTTCAGTTCTTTCAGTGTGGCCTCGGCCTTGGCTAGCTGGGCAGTGTTGTAGCTATCAATTTCGCTGGTAGAGGCGGCGGCAATGGGCGGTGCAGTCTCGTCCTGCTCTTTGAATTGCAACAACGGCGTCTCACCGATCAATTTGATCGCTTCCTTGACATCGGTTACTCCAGCTAGCTCAACAATTACCCTATGACTATTGCCGCTACGAGTAGCTTGTACTAGTGGTTCTGTGACGCCATAAGCATTGACACGTCTTTCAATCACGTCTCTGACGCCCTCTACAGCCGCACCTTTCTCTGATTCGCCTAATTGGCTGGTATCGGCTTCATAAACTAAGTGCGTGCCTCCCTGGAGATCAAGTCCCAGATGTGGATAAAAGCTATTAAGCCAAGCACCAGCTGGCCAGGTAGTAGGTATAGGCAGAATTAGTAACAAGAAAAACAGGGTAATCAGTGTGATAACCCCGAAGCGGAGCCATAATGCTAGACCTTTAGGACCAGAGGACATAGTGATGAAAATAATAGCAAAAATTAGCTAAAAGGCAAGGGGTCAAGTAATCTCATTGGGTGATAATTTTACGTTCTAGTAGGTCGGGTATTATTTTGTTTCTGATAATCGGAGAAACGTTATCGTTACCAATATCTTGACTGCCTATCCAATGCAGAGCACCAATTTCTGTGCTAGCAGTAGGTGTACCAATGACCTGGCCCCGATACAGACGAATCATCACGGTTTTGCCTGGCGTCGCGGCTTGATCTTCATATTCACCTAACAATATTAAAGCAGTTATATCGATATCGCAATTCAATTCCTCCTTGATCTCATTTTGTAAGCACTCAATATCATTCCGTTCCATCAGCTGTCCTCCCGGCATCAGATACTGTCGGATGGGCTTATCGCTAATGTAAGATTTTCCAGGCTCGCAAACCAAGAATTTAGTTTTATCTGCATTAAGTATCAGTAAACCGATTTTATTGTAATCAGCCATTGTTCTTCATTAATTTTAGTCAAAGTTTTTAACTTCCTTTAGTGTATAATCAATAACTTGATGATTAACGTCAAACAGGAACTGTCCTCGAAGTTTCTGCCCCAAGAAAAAGAGCGGCATCCACAGTCTATCGTCGGGCCACATTGTTTCGTATGGTAGCGCGTCAAGATCAAACCATTGAGGCTTCATCTCTTCTGACTCTGTGACATCTCCTTGCCATTTATTGACCTTAAACACATGAACTTGTAAAACTTTGCCAGGCTCTTGTTCAAAACGGAATTCGAAGATCGCCTCCAGACTTATAGCTAAAGCTTCCAGCCCGGCTTCCTCCCTTAATTCCCGAATTACTGCACTTTCTAGCTGTTCCCCATCCTCTACTTTACCGCCAAAGCCATTCCACCAACCTTGACCAAAACCTCGTTTCTTGAAGCCCAAGAGAATTTTATTATTATCGATAACGTATGCCAGGGTCAGCTGTTTCATAATATTGTCTTTTCTATGTGCTTTGTATATTTTTGTAGCAGCCAAGAACTTGATTGCATTTTTCCTCCGGGCCCGACATTGAAGATCATACGACATTTCAGTTCCCTGCAAATAGCAACTTCCGGCACGTTGTCTTTTTTGCGATCTCCCCCATTGGCAAATATATTGGGTTTAATTTTTTTCAGCTCACTGCAGACGCTCATATCTTTGGGATTCTGGCGGTGAGCCGTAATCACGACTTTGTCGACAAAACGAATTGATTCGATAACTTCCTTGCGTTCCTTCTCTGCCATGAAGGCAAAGCCTTTCTTGGCTTTCAACCAATTGTCATTATTTAGTATCACTACGAGACTAGTGCCAAGTTTTCTGGCCTGTCTAAACATCCTGACATGTCCGACATGCAGTGGATCAAAACCGCCACTGACAGCGACTACAATTTTCTTCATGCACGACGTACTTGAATAGTAAGATTCAAATCTTTCTGTAATCTATAGACCAAGGCACTGCCTTCTGGTGAAAGCGGCCAGGAAAAAAATTGCTCAGTGTGGTGCTTTCCCTGGTAATGGCGGATAGCTTGGGTCAGAAGATTAAAGGCCAAACCTTGTCGTCTATATTCAGGAATAGTGATGGCCGAACAGAGATACAGAGCTTTATAGTGTTTTTCAGACTTGGTCTGATCCAATAATTGTTGCTCGCTTATTTCCTTGCCCAGAAATTTTTTCATTAGCTCAATCTGTGTGGGTAGTACTACAATCCAGGAAATCGGTCGGGAATTCTGATCCAATTCATAGAAAAACCATTTACTGCCGAGATTGTTCAGTTTTTCTACTGACTCAGGTTTGACGGCAATCATCTGTGGATCGCTGGCTGTGCCGTAGATCCTCTCAGCTATCGTCATAGCTGTCTGTAAAATTTTATCCTCGGGCTGGTTCATAAAGTTGCTGTACAAATAAATCGATAGTTTGCTTGACTTCAGTTGCTATGCCGTCGATACAATCATAATTCTCTATCTCTTGAGCAGTGACCCATTGAAAAAAGTCAAATGAACCGGGCTCCAGCCTGACCTCGCCAGCGGCATAGCGAGCTGCAAGTTTGATTAATATTACCGGAATGCCGTCTGGACGGACAAAAGCCACGTTATTGAGGTAATGCAATTTTGGTTCAATAGTAATCCCCGCCTCCTCTGAAACTTCGCGGACCAGAAGCTGCTCGATAGCATTCTCAAAATCTATAACATCACCATTCATCCTAGTAGGCTTGGTCAAATCAAGCTGTGACCATTCTAGTTTACCTCCCGGTACACAGTACTTACCAGGGTGAACTTTCTCTGATTGGCTGCGCTGTAAAATCAAACATCGACCATCGGCTGGTCGATAAATGACAACATTAGCCACAAAATAAAACAGTTTATCTTGCTTGGCTTGATCAATGCTGATCTTATCCGCTTTCACGGAAGCTCTATTTAGTGGCTTCTAGTGTCTTGAGGGTGTCATCCCAGAGAGTATCATAATCCTCGCTCTTACAAATCATGACAACACTGCCATCCGCTTTCATACCATAGATTTCCAAGCTGCGACGAAATAAGGCCATACCGCGTTGTATGCCAATTAATATAGCCTTTTCTTTGGTTTGTTGACGCTCTTGCTCTCTCATAGTTGGGTTAGTTACAAGTTAAAAGTTATAAGTTAATAGACTTATATGGCTATATTAGCATATTTACCCATCTCTAGTAAGGCTATCAAATATTTAGAATTCATAAAATTGTTATTCGCCTGGCTCTATTATAATAGCCTCATTCGGCAGCTGGCTAAATCTTTTTACCTTTATTAATGTAGCATTTTCTATATAAGCCTTTGTCAATCGATGGATACCATCGACGACAACTTCACCTATAAGTAATAAAGGGTATGAGTGATAGTCCGCCTCCTGTATTTTTCTTATTTCTCTCTCCCACTCTGGATGATCGGACACAATTTTGTCCCAATCTCCTGCCGAAGCATAGGCGTTAATAATCTGACCCGGACTTATCCAGTTGCCATTACTATCATGCCAATAGTTATTCTCCCTAAATTTTGCCAGCGAAGCTAGATCCAACTCTTCTGTCTCGAGTTCTTTACTGATAGCAATAAGCTTATAGACATCAAGCTTATGATCCTCAAAATCTGTGGTATGACGATCACCTGGTCTGGACTCTGTGGGGAATTCCAAGTTAGGCTCCATGACACTTCTTATATTTCTTACCGGAACCGCACCAGCAAGGATCATTGCGGCCAATTTTGCGACCTTCGGCATCCTTTGGTTTCGATTCTACTATTGACGGCTGTTGGTTGCGCTTCTCCTGTCCAGAAAAAGCATTGACCTCGTTTTTCTGCTCACGTAGGTCTAGACGGGTATTCTGAGTATCCGGCGCTTGCTTGCTGATACTGACGCGGAAAATGGTATGACATATCTGTGAACGTATGGCTGACTGTAAGCGGCTGAAGTGTTCGAAAGCCTCACGCTTATATTCAACTAGCGGATCACGCTGACCATAACCTTGAAGGCCGATACCGGCACGAAGCTGCTGGATAGAGTCTAAATGTTCTACCCAGAGCATATCGATCGAACGCAGAATTATGCCTTTGGCAATATCGACGAAAGGATCGGGAAGGCCGGGATTGGTCGGTAATTCCTGATGCACATAGATTTTGAGCTGTTCGTATTTTTCGTCAACTAAGCCCAAGATATATTTTTCTAGATTCTGATGAATTGTATCTACTGGGGTTGTCTCAGCCAGCATTTTTTTTGTTTGCTCTTGTTCAGGAGTGTGTAATGGTAATAGGACTGAGAGAGATTTTAGTATTTCTTCAACCTGCCATTGTTCACGGCCGACGGACAGCTGAAAGGTTATCAGATCGCGGAATTGAGCCTCCAAATCATTTTTTAACGTCGTGTCGATAAATTCAACAGCATTTTCTCCTGCGGTTTCGATCAAAAGTTTCTGCCGGCGTTGATAGATTATCTGACGCTGTTTATTGATAATATCATCGTACTCAACCAAATGTTTGCGAATATCAAAGTTATGTCCTTCGACTTTCTTTTGCGCGCCTTCAATAGAACGAGAAATAATTTTGTTCTCTATAGCCACATCTTCCGGTAAACCCAGACGTGTCATGACTGACTTCATACGCTCTGAACCAAAGATTCTCAGTAGGTCATCGTCAAGAGAAATATAAAATTGACTAGAGCCAGGGTCGCCTTGGCGTCCGGCACGTCCGCGAAGCTGGTTATCAATACGGCGTGATTCGTGACGTTCTGTACCAATGACCGCCAAGCCACCCAAAGAGACGATTTCTTCATGCTTCTTTTGATCATAGGGAGTTCCTCCCAATTTAATATCAACACCTCTACCAGCCATATTGGTCGCCACGGTAATAGCGCCCTTGGCACCGGCTTGGGCGATAATCTCTCCTTCTTTCTCGTGTTGCTTGGCATTGAGCATCTGAAACTTTAAACCTTCACGATCAAGCAGGGCCGACAGAATCTCATTCTTCTCAATACTAATAGTACCGATCAGTATCGGTTGACCTTTAGTATTACGCTCTTTGATCTCCTTGACGATGGCTTGCCATTTGCCGGCTTCTGAGCGATAAATTTTATCCGACATATCCTGACGTATCAATTCTCTGTTGGTAGGAATGGAGGTTACTTCCAAATTATATATCTTGGCCAACTCCTCAGCTTCGGTGGCGGCTGTGCCGGTCATACCGGCTAGCTTCTGGTACATGCGGAAGTAATTCTGGAACGTGATGGTAGCCATGGTGCGGTTCTCACGTTGTACGGTTACCCCTTCCTTAGCCTCTATGGCTTGGTGTAACCCTTCAGAATAACGTCTGCCCTGCATTAGGCGTCCCGTAAACTCATCAACTATCAACACTTCACCGTCTCGGATAACGTAATCTTTGTCACGATGAAATAGAGTTAGAGCTTTCAAGGCCTGCTCAATATGATGAACCGTCTGGATGCCGCTGGTTTCATAAATATTTTCCACACCCAGAATTTTTTCAATTTTACTAATACCCAGATCACTTAGACTGGCGGCTCTCATTTTTTCGTCTAGGCTGTAATCGGTCTGGGCGTCCAAAGATTTCACTATCTGCGCAAATTTGAGATATTGGTCTGTCGATTCCATATCTGGAGCCGAAATAATCAGTGGTGTACGAGCCTCGTCGATCAAAATACTGTCAACTTCGTCAACCACGGCGTAATGCAAAGGACGTTGCACCTGATCTTCTATTCGCTGTGCCAGATTGTCACGAAGATAATCAAAGCCAAATTCATTATTAGTGCCGTAGGTAATATCAGCTTCATA
>CAYHYG010000024.1:6873-15184 GCA_964360835.1 uncultured Gammaproteobacteria bacterium | reverse complement strand
GTAGACGCAAAGCTAGCTGGACCCGGTCACCTTTGGACATGAATTTATCAGCTTGTTTCTGACGAACCGCAATATCGTGTTGGCCAATCTTCAGAGACAGCTTGATGGTTTTGATTTCAACGCGCTTAGCTTTTTTGGTTGGCTGTTTGGTTTGCTGGTATTGCCATTGTCCATAGTCGAGGATGCGGGCCACTGGCGGATCAATATTGGGTTGTACCTCTACCAGATCTAATTCTTTTTCCCGGGCTAGTTGCAAGGCATCTAACGTCGACATGACGCCAAGTTGTTGTCCTTGGTCATCGATGACGCGCACTTCACGAGCGCGAATGCGTTCATTAATGGCGTGACGTTGAAATTTTGAAGAAAATCGCTGATTAATTGTTTTAAAGTTTAATTGTTAGCTGTTTGTTTTGAGTTTAGAAATTGTGATGCCTTAGATAGACTTAGGCAGATTGTTACACGAGTGCCCTTCGACTCCCACGTTTGACGTGGTCGCTCAGGGCATTTTTTCGCAAATGTATGTGCCCTTCGGCTACGCTCAGGGCATTCGCCTCGCTTCATTTATGTATAGTGGTCGTAGACCATGAGAGAGCGAAGCGAGTCGAATGGTGGAGATGAGGGGTATCGCACCCCTGTCTAATATAACCTTACCGCTGTTACTACTGACATAGTCAGTTTATCATAGAGACACGTCTATTGAAACTGACAAAAAAAGACGCGCTCGTGCTAAATTATTTTAATCTCAATGACCTTCAGCGAACCGTTGAGACGAGACGATAATGACGCCCGAAAAAGTTACCGTCATCACTTTATGGGCGAGTGTAGGCCGTATTAGGCGTACACAGGAGCCGCGGTCAGAGTGCGGAAAGCATTCTTCACGCTAGCAAGTACGTTTTTGGCACTTATGATTTCCGGACAGTTTTATAAGCAACCCAGAGCTTAGCCAGCCACAAACGATAGTGATCATACTATCAAATTGAGACATCCCCTTATAACTAGGGTCAGAGGTGAGGGTCGGGGTCAGAGTTGTGTGAATTTGACCCTGTTCCTAATTCCTGATCCTGTTTTTTCAACGTGCTGTCTAGTGTCGTACGCGAGTATTCAATCGGCGGGCAAATTCCCGTTTTTTGATGACTTCGCGTTTATCAAATTTCTTACGACCACGCACAATTGCTAGGCGTAACTTCACTAAACTGGGCGTAGTATACAAGAGTAGAGGGATAATTGTCAACCCTTGGGTGGTCGATTTTTGGCCTATTTCCAACAGTTCTTTCTTGGTCAGTAGCAGCTTTCGTTGGCGTTCGGGGTTATAGTCTTTGGCCGCTAGGTTCGATTTCTGGTAACAGCTGATTTTTAGCCCGCGGATCCAGGCGCCGTCCGGCTTCAAGCTGATATAGCTCCCTTCCATGTCTACCTGACCAAGCTTGGCACTTTTGACCTCGGCACCAGTCAGAACCAATCCAGCATCATATTGATCCAAGACTTCATAGTCGAGATGGGCTTTCTTATTTTCCTTTAGAGGTTTCATGTCTGTATGATGACAAGAAAATCACATTTTGTCTCTAAGGGCAAATTGCTCTCGCCGCCCAAAGTCGCTATAATCCAGCTGTATGTCTACCAATAAACCGATTGTCAGTATTCAACAAACTATACGCGAGATAGTGTCAGAACTTTTTCCCAAGGTTTCTCTGCCGTCGATTGTTTTGGTGCGGTCTGAACGTGCCGAGCATGGAGACTATGCTTGTAACATCGCCATGATTGTGGCTAAATTGGTAGATCAGCCAGCTCCTCAAGTAGCCAAAGCCATCCAAGAGAAGTTTACATCTGATGAACATCGATTAGAAATTCTTGAGCGCGTGGAAGTTGTGGGCGGTTTTCTCAATTTCTTTTTACATCATTATTATTATCTTGATGTTCTGAGCGAAATCTTGGAGCAGGGAAAAGAGTATGGTCATAGTGATGAAGACTTGCCGCCGACTGTCCTAGAATTTGGTCAGCCCAACACGCACAAAATGCCACACGTCGGTCATCTCTATTCCTATATATATGGAGAGTCATGCGCTCGCCTGCGACAGAGCGTCGGCACCGAGGTCAAACGAGTTAATTATCAAGGGGATATAGGTCTGCATGTAGCCAAATGCCTCTGGGCCTACAAAAGATCAGACAAACCATTGCCGCCATCTCTGGCTGAACGAGTAGCCTGGTTACAGCAATGTTATCAAGATGGGTCAGCTGCTTATGATGCTGACACCGATGCCAAAGTAGCCATCGATGAGATCAACGCTAAGATTTATGATCAGAATCCTGAGATTATCAGTTTATGGCAGGAGACACGCCAATGGAGTTTGGATTATTATCAGCAGTTTGAGACAGATCTGGGTATTACCTATGACAATCATTATGTTGAAAGTGAGACATCGACTGCGGGAGCTACGCTCGTGCAGGCGGCTGTTGGATCAGTTTTTCAGGCCAGTGAAGGCGCTATAATATTTCCAGGAGAAAAATACGGTCTGCATACCAGAGTTTTCATCAATCAGAAAGGCTATCCAACCTACGAAGCCAAAGATATCGGTTTAGCCGCCCGGAAAAAGGACGACTATCCAGACTATAACTATGTAGTCATGACAGCCAATGAGCAGAATGATTATTGGCGAGTGATTATTAAAGTGGTGGATTTATTGATGCCACAGATGGCCGGACGCACCAAACACCTAGGTTTTGGCCTGATTGAATTACCGAGCGGCAAGATTTCTTCCCGTACCGGTAATCTGATTACAGCCTTTGATTTAGTGTCATCAGTAGAAAAAAAGGTGGAAGAACTATTGCGACGTCAACGTCCTGATTATACAGCTGATGATCGGCGACAGATTGCTCGAGTCGTAGGTCATGGTGCTATCAAGTATGCTTTTTTGAAAAAGGCCGCGGCCAAGAATATGACCTTTGATCTGGAGGCCAGCATTTCTCTGGAAGGAAATTCCGGTCCGTATATTCAGTATGCCTATACGCGCTGTCGCAGTTTACAGCAGAAGGCAGGCGAGCAAACAGCGCAAGTACCCAGAGGTGCAGTTAATTGGCAGGACGAAGAATTGGCTTTAGCTCGACACCTATCGGCCTTCACCCAAGTTGTCTCTGGCGCAGCTAGAGATTATGCACCTCACGACCTCTGTACTTATCTCTATCAGACAGCTCAGAAATTTAGCCAACTGTATGATAAGCACAAAATTATTACTGACGATCAGCAGATTACTGGTTTCCGATTGGCTCTCACCGCCGCGACTTCTCATGTCTAGAAGAATGGTCTAGAGCTTCTCGGTATTGATGTTTTGGAAAAAATGTAGATTAGCCAGAAAGTCTGTGCTATACTATCTGAGAAATAATTTATATAAATTTTTTTATGCCGCCAATAAAAAGAAAAAATTCTATGCGTCAATCAGAAACTGACAGTGATTCAATGGCAACGGATTCTCTTCCAGAGTTCGGTGTTAGACGTACCAGCGCGCCCACACAGCCGCCGATCTGGATGTGGGTCGCTATTCTCATCGTTGTCGCAGGGGGTATCTATTGGTTTTCCCGTGGCAATCTGTTTCAGTCAAACGTTTATCAAGCGGTATTTCTGTCTAATGGTCAGGTGTATTTCGGTAAAACCAGATCATTGCAAGGCAAATACGTTCTATTAGATGATGTTTATTATGTTCAATGGCAGCAGCAACAGCAAGGTCTGGATGCAACTACAGAAGGTCAACTGGCCAATCCGGTATCAGTGCCAATTCTCCTGAGACGGGGACAGGAGGAACATCGACCATTTGGATCATTACGTCTCAATCGTGATCAGATAGTAGCTATCGAGAACGTCGGACCAGATTCACCTGTGATGGAGCAGATCAAACAGTTATCCGGTAAGTAGAGATTAATCAGTTAGATAAAACCATCGCCTTAAGGCGATGGTTGTTTTCTTTCATAACCATGAAGTACGAAGCAACAGTTGATACTTTATGGTTATTATAGTATACTAGGAGCAATGAAGGCGAGTGGGGATAAATTAATGAAAATCGGCGAACTAGCCAGGAAGTATCAGGTTTTACCGTCGACAATTCATTACTACACTATGGAAGGTTTACTGAAACCGGACGGTTACACTCGTGGCGGCTATCGCCTTTACAAAGAAAAAAATGCCCTGGCCCGTTTGCGACAGATTGCCGCTTTGCAGGCCTCCAAGCGTTTAAGTATTAACGAAATTAAAAAAACGTTACGCCCATGAGAACGTCTTTTTTGACTTTGGCTGCCCGACGTCGCAGGACCGCGGGCTTCAGCCGCAGAGCGCCGCTGCGCAGCAGTCGCGCTGAAGTTAAATACTTGCACCGCCCGGCCAAGCAGGGCTGGTGGCATAGTTTGTATTCCTTGTTTTTCTAGCGTTGCCAAGCGGGGGTTTTTTAGCTAGATTGACATAGTCATCATTTGATTTTTTTAAACATGTTTGAACAAGCCAAACGAGAAGAGGAAATATTAGCCTTCTGGGAGGAGCAGAGGATTTTTCAGCAAACACTAGACAAAACTAGTCCCAAGGGCAATTTTATTTTCTATGAAGGCCCGCCGACAGCCAATGGACTTCCTGGTATTCATCATATTCTGGCACGAAGCTTTAAAGATTTGATTCCACGTTTTCGTACTATGCAGGGGTATCATGTGGAACGCAGGGCTGGCTGGGACACACATGGCCTGCCAGTAGAGCTACAGGTTCAGAAGGAGTTGGGTCTCAAAGGTAAGCCTGATATAGAGAAATTCGGTATTGCTGAATTTAATAAACGTTGTCGCGAGTCTGTCTGGCAGCACCGTCAGGAGTGGGAACAGCTGACACGGCGTATGGGTTTCTGGTTAGATATGGACAAGCCCTATGTGACCTATGAAAATAGCTATATCGAATCCGTCTGGTGGATTCTCAGGCAAATTTGGGATCAGGGCTTGATCTACCAAGGTCACAAAGTTGTGCCGCACTGCCCCAGTTGCGGTACTACGCTGTCGACACATGAAGTAGCGCAAGGGTACCAGACGGTGACAGAAAACTCTGTTTATATTAAATGTAGTGTTAGTGCCGACTCTAAAGTAGCCAAGAAAGGTGATTACATCCTAACCTGGACAACGACGCCCTGGACATTGCCTGGAAATGTGGCCTTGGCTGTGGGTGATGATATTAGTTATGTGGTAGCAAATGTAGATGTGAATATACACAATGCTTCAACAAAAGAATTTAATAAATCTGTAATTAAGAAAAATACTTCAGCAAAATTTGAGAGATGGATTCTAGCGAAAAATCTAATAGATCAGGTGTTAAAAGATTATACATTTGAAATTATTCAGGAATTTAAAGGGAGTGATTTAAAAGGTACCAAATATAAGCCATTATGGCCTGAGGTGATCAAGGGTACAGAACATTCATGGGAGGTCCTCCCGGCTAATTTTGTCACTACCACAGACGGTACTGGCATTGTGCACACAGCTGTGATGTATGGTGTGGACGACTATGACTTGGGCTTAGAATTCAAATTGCCTCAGGAGCACACGGTCGATCTTAGTGGACATTTCCGCAGTGATATTTCGGGATTAGGCGGTCTGTGGGTCAAAGATGAAAAAACAGAAAAATTGATTCTTAATTATTTAGAAAAAAAGGGTAATCTCTTGCGGCTAGAACCATATGAGCATGAGTATCCATTTTGTTGGCGCTGTAGTACGCCGCTTCTGTACTACGCCAAGACGTCTTGGTTTATCGCCATGTCCAAATTACAAGCGCGTCTTCTTAAGAATGCGGAAGATATTTCCTGGTACCCAGAGCATATTAAGAGAGGCCGCTTTGGTGAGTGGCTGCAAGGCATCAAAGACTGGGCAATTTCGCGCGAACGCTATTGGGGTACGCCATTACCGATCTGGCAATGTGTCGACTGTCAGAAACAGAAGTGCCTCGGTTCTATGGCTGAATTACCTCAGCCGATCGAAGACTTACATCGTCCTTATATTGATGAAGTGGCTCTGTCGTGTGATTGCGGTGGTGTGATGCATCGGGTGCCGGAGGTTTTGGACGTCTGGTTTGATTCCGGGGCTATGCCATTTGCCCAGGAGCATTATCCTTTTGACAACGAGGAATTAATCGATGGCCATGGGCACTATCCGGCAGATTTTATTTGCGAAGCCATTGATCAGACGCGCGGCTGGTTTTATACCTTGCTGGCTATCTCCACATTATTAAATAAAGGCACGAGTTATAAAAATGTTATTTGTCTGGGGCATATTAATGATGCCAAGGGACAGAAGATGTCCAAGTCAAAGGGTAATATCGTCGACCCTTGGAAGATCATGAATACCTACGGCGTAGATCCTTTGCGTTATCATTTCTATACCATGTCTCAGCCAGGCGAGTCCAAGAACTTTGATGAAAATAATGTCCTAGAAGTAAATAAGAAAGTTCTGTTTATACTCTACAATATGGTCAGCTTCTACAAGATGTTTGTCGCTGACGATCTGGTCGTTTCTGACCAGCCGGATATGACCGATGTTATGGATCGTTGGGTAGTGGCTTATATGCAGCAAACGATTGAACGGGCGACGGTCGATTTGGATAATTATCGTATAACCGAAGCGGCTAGGACGCTTGGAGCTTGTGTCAATGAAATCTCCACTTGGTATATCCGACGCAGTCGGGATCGTTTCAAAGACGCGGAGCGTAAAGAAGCGGCGCTGAAAACGCTGGCTTATGTCCTACATACCTTGGCTGAGTTGCTGGCGCCATTCATGCCCATGGCAGCTGAGGTGGTTTGGCAGGATATGGGTTTGAAAAATTTTAAGTCTGTTCATTTATCAGATTGGCCCCAGGTCGTTCCAGAGCGCCAGGATTCCGCACTTCTACAACAGATGGACGTTTTGAGAAATGTAGTGGAGGCGGCTCACGCGGTACGGGCGCAAGCCAAAATGAAAGTCCGTCAGCCCTTGGCTCACGCGGCGGTGATCAGTAATTTTTCACAGGAACTCCTGAGTTTGCTGGCTGATGAGATTAATGTGGTTGATGTCGTTGTAGAAAAGGTATTACCCCAAGGTGGTTCTTGGATTCCTGCTGAAAATGGTCTGGTAGCCCTTGATGTGGCACTTACAGAAGAATTACGTCAAGAAGGGTTAGTACGTGAGCTGGTCCGACAGACGAACAGCTTACGTAAACAAGCCCGACTGACTCCCAAGGACGTGGTACGGGTAAATTACCAGACAGCTAGTCAGTCATTACGACAACTAATTCAGCAACGTTTAGCAGATCTACAAGCAGCCACAATTAGTCGTGAATGGACAGAAAAGGAATTATTTGCCGAGACGCTGACTGTGGAAGTCGGCGGCGAGTCAATAAGTCTTAGTGTTCAAGTATAGATGTCAGTCAAAACCGAAGGCATAGTTTTGTATCACCGGTCATTGAGACAAGCTGATCGGTTGTATTATGTTTTGACACCTGACGAAGGACGATTAAAAGTAATGGTGCGCAGCGCCGCCAAGTCATCTAGTAAATTGGCCGGACACATGGAGCCTTTTCAGCGCGTTCGTCTGATGATCGGCCGTGGTAATTTTGATCATGTAGCTGGCGTGGATATATTACAATCATGGTCATATTTTCGTTATGATTTGGATTCATTTTTTCTGGCAAGCGCCGTGGCCGAGGCCATCTTGTTACTCAATCCGCCCGGAACCAAGATAACCATCGAGTATAAATTAGCTTGTGAAGTCCTCGATCAGCTGAATCGAGTTGAACTCTCCACGCCCAAAAAGGAACAAACAGTTTACTATGCTTTATGGCGCCTTTTGAGTCTGGCTGGCTGGAAATTTGATTTTTCTCACTGTCAATTATGTGGTACAGTAAGCACTGACTGGTGGTATTTGTCAGGCAAAGGATTCGTCTGTAATAAGCATCCGGAACCGAATCTCCTGGATTGTACAGCTTTGGTGGAATTTTTCCGACAGGCTCAGAGTGGCCAGCCGCAATTAGCCGTGGCCGACCAGTCAGCCGATACTTTGCGACAGGTGACGCAAGTTTTCTTTCAGGAAATTACCGGCCGGCAGTTGCGTTCACTAGAAGGTTATTACCAACTACATAATCATGTTTAATACTAGAAAAATAAAAGCCTCATCAGATAACGTAGTCAATTTGAGAAGCGGCAAATCTCGTAGATTACGTCGTTCCATACCGGCTGAGTACCAGACATTTGAACGTAGTTCAGGACATCATGTCTGGGCTTGGTTGATTATCGGCATTGTGTTATCGGCAGCTTTTGTTTTTGCTGTCTGG
>CAYHYG010000024.1:0-6863 GCA_964360835.1 uncultured Gammaproteobacteria bacterium | reverse complement strand
CTGTCTGGTATCTGGTTTTTCGACCGCTACCAAGCGCCCGGCAAAGTGCCATTATGACGGTCAATGCACCCAGTCAGATCATCGCTGGAGATACGGTTATTTATAAAATTGAAATTGAGAACAAAGATTCCGTACCTCTGACCAAAGTTTCTATCGCCGCTCAGTGGCCGGAGGGATTTTATTTTGAGACAGCTTCGATAGCTCCGCGAGATTCATACGCAACCACTTGGGATTTACCGGAGATTGCGGCTGGGAGCCGTAGTAGTCTGGAAATTCAAGGCCAGTTGGTGGGTAATAAGGATGATTTATTGGAAGCCATATTTCGCCTCAGTTATCAGCCGCAAAATTTTAGCTCAGACTTTACCGTGGAACAATCCGCGAGTACCATGGTGGTTGATACTAAGCTGACTTTATCGATCAACTCCACAGCCAAGATTTTGGTCGGCAATGACGTCAGTCTGGATGCAGCGCTGAAAAATGTCACAGCCGAAAAGATCGACAATTTGGTAGTCACTATTACGTTACCACCAGATTTTGAATTGGCCGAATCTGAACCAGAGTTAGAAGAAGGTGTCTGGAAAGGATCTCTCGAAGCCGGTCAGGAATTGCCATTTCACTTGGGCGGTCTCTTTAACGTTGATGCTCATCAGAAACAAGCTTGGGTTATCCAAGTCGGTCAGTCTTCCGAAGAAAGAATATTGCCATTATCCAAACAGCGCCAAGAGTTAACGATCATCAATCCAGAAGTAAAATTAGAATTATTGATCAACGGACGTAACAAAGACTTTGAAGCTGACTGGGGTGATGAGCTGCAGTATCAGCTGACTGCTACCAACAATTCTCGAGAAGATATCGACGAGATGACCTTGGAGGTACTAATGGACAGCAATATTCTAGACTTTAGCAGTTTTAGCGGTGGCGGCAGACTACAGGATTCAAAAGTTGTCTGGAATAAAGAGAATGAATCACGGTTGGCCAATTTACCGGTGGGAGAAAGTGTGACTGTTACCTGGAAAGTTCGGATAACTTCGGAGAAGCAACAAGGTCGTTCATCTGTCGACAACGTGGCGCAGGCCACTATAGAAGGATTATCCAACTGGAAAGTTACTTCTCCTTTGTTCGTTGTCTCCCTGGGTGAGGGTTTATCATTTAGTCAGGGTGTTTACTACAATCTAGCCAATAGGCAAGTGGGATCCGGACCTTTGCCACCAAAGGTAGGTGAGGAAACTCATTATGTTGTCATCTGGTCATTGGATAATGGCGCGGCAGACTATGCCAGTGTCAATCTTTCGGCCGCTCTGCCACCTAATGTTTCTTTTGTGGCGGAAGATTCAGTTGATGAAGGGACCTTGCAATATGATGCTGAAGCTCGCCGCTTGTCCTGGCAACTGGATAATTTTTCCAGTTTGCTCTTACCGTTGCAGGCTTCGTTTGAAATCAGTCTCATACCGACCAAAGATGAAAGTGGTTCCACGGTCACTCTGATAAATCCGGTAACTATTGTCGCTTCCGGTGAAAGTGAATTTCAGACCAAGAGTTCGCCACTCAAAAGCTCACAGGTTCGGGCTGATCAGGCGGGGGATAATGGAACAGTGGTCGAATAGAGCACTGTATCAGGTATTATGTTTTAAGTATCACTCACCTTATACAGACTACATCATACATAATGCATAGTTATGAAACTGGGTTTTGAATTAAAAAAAGTTTCCAAGAAATCCCGCGCACGCGCGGGTGTTTTGCATACGGCGCATGGCTCGGTGCAGACACCGTTTTTTTTACCTATCGCCACCAAAGCGGCTATCAAAGGACTAGAAGTTTCTGATGTGACTAAGCTAGGAGCGGAGATGATCTTATCCAACACTTATCATCTCTATCTACAACCAGGGGTGAAAATATTACAGAAGTTTGGCGGGCTTCATAAATTTATGCAGTCGAGTGTCCCGATCCTAACCGACTCTGGCGGTTTTCAGATTTTCTCGCTCGGTCACATGGCTAAGTTAACCGATGACGGTGTTATTTTTCGTTCGCATCTCAATGGTGACCTGCATACATTGACGCCCAAGAAAGCTATGGAAATCCAGGCAATCATTGGCTCCGATGTGATGATGGTATTGGATTATTTTCCCGGATATCCCGCTACGCGCAAGCAAGCCAAGCGATCTATCGACCTGACGAAACGCTGGGCTACTCTATGTCAGGAGCACAAAAAGAAATTAGAAAAAAGGAATAAGAAAGTAGGAAAGCAATTGTTGTTCGCGATTGTCCAGGGATCAACTTTTGAAGATTTGCGCTTGCAATCAGCTAAGGATTTGGCAGCGATGAAGTTTGACGGGTATGCCGTTGGAGGATTAGCAGTCGGAGAACCAGCCAAAGAAATGTACAAGGTGCTCGATTATATAGTGCCAGCTTTGCCGGCGGAGAAGATTCATTATTTGATGGGCGTTGGCTATCCGGATAATATTGTCGAAGCGGTCAAGCGAGGCATTGATATGTTTGATTGTGTCATCCCGACACGCGAGGCCAGACACGGACGATTATTTTATTATTCCGCACACCGTAGGGACAAGTCGCGATCGCGTCTGACGCGACGACCTGTCCCTACTAGCGGGTTTCGTGGTCGTTTCTGGAGTTCGATCAACATCCGTTCGTTTAAATTCAAAAATGATATTTCTCCTGTCAACCAAACAACGCTAAAGAATTATTCTAAGGCCTATTTGCATCACTTATTTCGTTCCAACGAAATGTTAGGCTTACGTTTAGCTTCCCTCCATAATCTTGAATTCTATCAACAGCTTATGATGGATATAAGATTAAATATTAAAAAAGGAGATTTATGAAATCTTTACTCACATTTCTGATAATTACTCTATTTGCCAGTGGGTGTACGGTAAAGCCAGTTAATTGTGAGGACTATTCTTATGATGATTGCCCAATCAATTGTCAGAGAACTCAATGTCAGACAGATTCCCCCGATGGAAACATTACTTTTCCAGGATGTAACATAGAGGATTTAAAGTGTTTAAATCCTTAGATCAGCAAATAATTTAATTGTAGAAAAAAGCTATTCGTTTTATAATATAGCCATGTCTAGCCCTAGACGTGGTTTTACGTTAATTGAAGTTATCATCGCAGTGGTTGTAATCATAGTTTTGTCTGCTGCCATCTTGGCTGTTATTAATCCGGCGCGCCGCATAGGCAATACCAACGATAGCCGCAGAAAAAATGATCTGAATTCATTAATCCGAGCCGTCGAATTTTATACTGCGGATTATGGTTCTGCTCCGACACAGTTTGCTAGTTCTACTATCGGGGCTGGGAATAAACACGTCATTTGTGCTCAGCAGGCGAATCTAACCTGTGATGGTCAGACGAGAACCTGTGTGCTTGTTACGGACGCTCCTTTCATTGGGACCTATCTGGCAACGTTACCGGTTGACTTGACCAAGACGACAGCTGTCGATACTGGTTATTATGTGACTCGCAGGCAAAACAATGTTATGGCCATCGGTGCCTGTAGTACCTACGACACTGGCGGCGTAGAGATTAGTGGATGGGTCAACTTACCTACCTATGTGGCGCCCACCGATCCGCCGGCACAAACTTGCGGTAATGGGACAGTTGAGGGGACAGAAGTGTGTGATTATACTGGGACTGCTTGCTCTGCTAATGCCACTTATCGTTCAAGCGGGTTCGTCTATGATGGCAGTACCTGCACTAGTAGTCACTATGCATGTAATACAGGTTGCACCGCCTGCATCACTCAATTATCATGTACTGGGGCATGTGCTACAGGCGGAACATTATCAAGCGGTTATTGTCACTACCTTGGTGGTCTGACAGAAACATGTACCACCGTATGTGCTAGCCACGCTGGATGTATAGCCGGAGGCTGGTCAGATATATCGTGTACCATGATGATAGATAAGGGCGCTAATTGTTCAGACTGCCAAGCGATAGGCAGTGGAAAATCTCACCCATCATGGGATACTACAGCGGCTACTTGTTATGTGGTTTCATCTACAGGCTACGGCTGTGTGACAGCCCCACTAAGCAATCATCGACGCTTATGTCGTTGCGCCTCATAGTATAATAGATTTTATATGCAATTTAGTTCAGCAATTTCAAGATACATTTTGCTAGATACAGTCAAAGATATTATTGCTTTCCCGCTCTGGTGGTATACGCAAGGTTTTTTGTGGTTTGCAAGTTTGTTGATGACTGTTGTGATGGAAACGGAGCATCGTCTAGCTTTACGTGTCTTAGCCAGAAATCTATTTCAGCCCATGTATGGTCAGACTGACCGGATTGGCCGGATTATCAGTTTTTTTGTTCGGTTGGTCATTCTAATATTTCGTTCCCTGTATTGGTTTTTCAAAAGTTTGGTGCTTTTGGTTATACTCGCGTTCTGGCTGATTGCGCCGATCGCCGTAGTGGCTCGGCTTTTATTATTTTTCTTTTCTTATGGCGGCAACTCCTGAGCAATTACATTGGCAGTCCTGTCTCAGTTGTGGCGGCACTGGTCCTCGCGGTATGCTCTCATGTTCTGATTGCGGCGGTAGCGGGTTACTTTATATGGTCCGAGAGCATAGTTTATACTGGCACAGACCAATGTCAGTTTTTCAGATTTCAGCCCGCGGTTGGGAATGGACTGTTAATTTAATTATTGACGGTTTATTGGTCTTAGCTTTGGTGGCCAACAGTTTATTGCTTTTCTATCAGATTTATTTGACCGGCAGTCTGTGGTCGGCTTTACAATTTTTTTGGATCAGTCAATCACTCGACAGTTTGCTATTTTGGTTTCTCCTGACAGCACATTTATATTTAGTCTACCGTCTCTGGCGTCTGACGGGTCGTCTCAAACCTTGGTATCGGATGACCTTTGGTTCCAGACGTCAGAAGATAAATATCGCCGATTATTTTTCTGTCGAAACTTTACGTCAGCTTGATCAGGCTTGGATGCAGTCCAAAACTTCAGGCAAGATGCTGACGGCTGACGCCTTGGCTGTTTATTTACTCCAAACCGCGGACGTTATTTTATTATTCACGCGCTTAGGTCTGACTCCGAGTGAAGCGCAAAAAGGTCTTCACAGTTTGTCCTTGCGAGATCATCAGGCAGAAGGTAAGGACGGTCTTAGTCGGGGTGTGCTGAGAGCCTTCTTGGTTTCCGCCATGATTGCGGCTGAACGTAAACATAACCGCGTACAATCTCTTGATCTTTTCTTAGCGTTAGTCCAAGTAAGTCAACATATTCCGTTATGGTTAAGCGACAAAGGTGTAGACGACCAACAGATCAGACATGTCCATATCTGGATAGATTTGCAACACGCCTTATATCGGCGTTATCGAAATTTACGTCACGCAGCCGGTTTCCGCTCCAAGGGCCCGATCAACCGCTCATATACCGCTATTGCTACGCCTTATCTCGATCGCTTTAGCGAGGATCTGACTATGGCGGCTAAAAATGGAGCTCTGCCGATGATCACAGGCAGGGAGCAAGAGTTTACAGAGCTTTATCGTTCACTGGAGAGTGGAGTTTCGGCGGTGGTTTTGATCGGCGAAGCCGGAGTTGGCAAGAGAAGTCTGATCGATCAATTGGCTAATCTGATGGTGGCTGATGATGTGCCTGGGTTGCTTCAGGATAAGCGTTTGGTACGAGTTGACATACCGGCTCTGGTTGCTGGCGCAGTTGAAACCGGAGAAATACAAGAGCGTATGATGCATTTGACCAACGAAGTCATTCGCTCCGGCAATATAATTTTATACATCGAAAATATTCATACTATTGTGGGCGTCAGTGGACGAGGAGCTGATCAGCTGGATTTGTCAGAAATTCTAGCCCAACAGGTTAGAGACCCTCGACTGATTGTCATTGGTTCTACTACTCCCCAAGATTTTCACCGAGCGTTGGAAGGTACCTCCTTAGCCCAAGAGATGCGTCGTTTGACAGTATTAGAGCCTGAACGTGAGGTAGCTATCGAGATGGTCCTGGCACATGTGCCTTTATTGGAAGCACAGTTTCCGGTTTTTATTTCTTATCAGGCTGTAGCTCAGACCGTTGATCTGTCTCAGAGATATATACATGACCAGCAGTTACCGGAGAAAGCAGTACAGTTGTTACAAGAAACCGTCGCTGGCGTCAAAGTCAAGAAAAATGAACGACAATTAATCGGCGCCGAAGACGTGGCTCAGGTTGTTTCAGAGAAAACGCGGGTGCCGGTAACGCAAGTGAGCCATGATGAATCAGAACAGTTACTTCATCTAGAAGATAATATTCACCAGCGTATTGTTGGGCAGAATGAAGCTGTAGCAGTTGTTGTCTCAGCTCTGCAGAGAGCCCGAGTAGAATTACGCGATGTCAAACGACCGATTGTTTCCTTATTATTCCTAGGACCGACTGGAGTCGGTAAAACTGAATTAGCCAAAGCTGTGGCTGCCAGTTACTTTGGCGACGAACAGCGCATGATCCGCCTAGATATGAGTGAATATCAGAATGCTGATAGTTTGGCACGTTTGATCGGTGGTTCTGTAGGCAGAGCAGAGGGACTATTGACTGACGCTGTACGCAAGCAGCCGTACTCTTTAGTTTTGCTCGACGAGTTGGAGAAAGCTCATCCGGATATTATCAATGTCTTTTTGCAAGTCATGGATGACGGACGATTGACCGACGCCACTGGTCGCACGGTAGATTTTACAAATACTATTTTAATTGCTACCTCTAACGCGGCCAGTCAGTTTATTCAGGGGCAGGTCAGAGCCGGCACTGCTATCGAGGGTATTAAGCAACAGTTATTGGATAAAGAGTTGGCTACGTACTACCGACCAGAGCTTCTCAACCGTTTCGACGCCATTGTAGTATTTAAGCC
>CAYHYG010000023.1:0-15899 GCA_964360835.1 uncultured Gammaproteobacteria bacterium | reverse complement strand
CTTTTACCCTACCAACAAGCTGATGGGCCATAGGCTCCTCTCGAACCGTCGGAACTTTACATGGGAATGACTTATGTCCCCCCATGACTATCGGGGATTGTCCCAAATTTCTCTGGGTTATACCCGAGTTCGAGGCAGATTACCAATGTGTTACGCACCCGTTTGCCGGGGCAGCACCATTTTCACCATCATGATAAATCATGAAAATGGTGCTGCCCCTAGACTTGCATGCCTTAAACATGCCGCCAGCGTTCACCCTGAGCCAGGATCAAACTCTCAGTTAAGATAGTTTGAGCTTGTGCTCTATGATATTTGTCAGTAGTTACCTACTGACCGATCCTCTGTCAGAGCCGTTCATGAACGCAAAGCGTTCTGAAACGAGTCAGAGAGACAGAGGACAAAAGAATTGACATTAACCGTCACGTTTTAGGTGTCAATTAATGACTATTTATGATTGTTTGTGAACTATTCAGTTGTTAAGCTACATTTCTTTGGTTCAAACCCTAGTGGCTGAAGTAAAGAAAAAACAGAAATATCCGACAAACAGATACTACTGTCTTTCCTCAACTCATATAAATTGTGCCGGCAGCTACTCCGGCTTGGAGGTTTCAAGCCTCACAAGGTGTGAATGATTGTTGTTGGGATAAAATACCTAACAAAGAACAGCTAAGCCAGTATAGTCGGAAGATTTTGGATTGTCAAGGGCTGTCCGACTGAGATTAGAAAGTCGAAAAGTAAGCTATGACGACTCTCCAAAGACTGGTATCAAAGCCACTTTGCCAAGGGTCAGGCAAGCCACGAAAAGCCATAAGTAGAGAGAAACCCCCGAGAAATACCCAAACATAGCGTTGTTTGGTGCGTATGGTAGGCCAAAATTCTGCGGCTACCCAGAGCCAGATAGGCATGAATGGAAGAGCCCACCGTAGTCCATAGGAGTTGCCTCCTAGGTCGTTAGTAATGATAATGACACCTATGATATAGGTTAGACTGCCCCAGAATAGTATGGACCTCTGGCAGCGATTGAAGAGCGAATGAGTGTTTCTTACTGTAGCCCAGAAGCTTAGTAAAAGGATGGGTGTATAGATAAATATTCCCTTTTTCCATCCAGTAAATGCTTGGGTAATATTTACCATAATTTGTAACGGTGCTTGTAGAGTAAGATCAGTTCGCCAATTATTTTCTGGTAGAGACAGGTACTGCTTAGCCACGAGGTACATAGGTAATGCGGATCCGGTCGTTAACCAGTTGAGCGTGAGGGTAAGGATAATCCCCGGAATTACAGCTAGGCTATAGTGCCAAAAATATTTTCTTATATCTGGCCAAAGTAGTGCTGTTATGATCACAAACCATGCCGTTCCAAATGGCACATCAATTGCGGGAAGCAAACCGACCAGTACCCCCACTACGATGATCGTTTTTTTCGTTATCTTTTGTACAACAATAAAGTAAAATGATGCAAAAGCGATGAGAGCGGTGATTGCATGGTTAGAAAATACTGTGGCAAAAGGTAGTAGGGGTGTTCCCAAAGCTAAAGCCAGAGTATAAAGCAGACGCTCATATGATTTTAGGCGAAGTTCTGATAATGACCTCCAGAATAGATAGATCAAGAGGAGATAAGGAAAAGCAGAGATGACTAACGTTAGATAAATGTACGATATTTGTGGTGATAGAGTTAGTAGACTGGGAGCTCTTGGATGGAGCCATCGTAATATTGCATAGAAGCCGGCCGCTACCAGAGATAACAAAGGCGGTTTGTCAGAATAGTAGTACTTACCTGTAAAGGTCAGATCACCATCAGTTATGGGATTGGTGATGGCGAATGTTCCATTGTTGACTAGGGCCTCAATAGTCAGAAAACGCGACGATTCATTGCTGGAGGTTGGTACGGTTTTGATACTTATCAATAATAAAACAATCAGAGCTAAAAAGGATATAATCGTAATACGTTGTTTGAGATGGCTTAGCATTGATTTGTACTGACTTAGGAAACTGTAGACTTACGATTAATTGACAAATAGACTAGCGATTAAAGATAAAAGAGTATAGTTTTCACCAGCGCTAAAATATGGATCGGCTACTCCTATTAATGTTAACCAGATAGAAACAAAACCGGAGAAATAACAAACATAGCGAAGTTTTTTTGAAAATGTATGCCAAGAATAAGTCAGTATCAATATCCAAACAGGGACGAAGGTTACAGTCCAACGGAAACCATAGGCAACACCGCTAACATCATTTGTTATGGTAACCATCGTAATTATATAGATTATGCTGATAAGCATAACAAAAGTAATCAACTTTTCCTTCCAGAAGCGGACAATCATCAGGTACCAGGAGAAAATAAGTAGGGGAGTTTTGAGAAAGATTCCTCCTCTGTGCCAACCGAAGAAAGCCTCAAATATATTTTTAATAATTCTTGAAGTTGGATCAAATTTTATATCCAATCTCTTCATATTTTCAGGTAGCGCTCCATACATTTTGATCAAAACACTTGGTGGGAAAACAGTCCGTGTTATAGCATAGTTAATAATCACGGTTAGGACAAAAATTGGTGAGGCACCCACTAGGAACCACCAGCTACGTCTCTCTCGGCGCGTCCACCGTAGGTATATGAATGTGGCGGGGATTAAAATGACGCCGAGAATAACATCAATAGACAGGATGAGACTAGCAGTCAGGCCAAGTATTAAGTAGCTTCTTATACTTTGTGTATTTCTTTTAAGATAAAAAAACAAAATTAAAAACAGTAAAGCGGTAAGCACGTGGTTTGAAAAGAAGGTTGCATACGGTAAAAGCAAGCTTCCGCCTCCAAGAAGAGAAAAAAAGAATAGGCGATCAACGCTGGTCAATTTTTCATTTTTTAACAGCTCCTTAATGCTCAAAAAACAGATAGCGAGATAAGGAAGCCCTGAGAGGATTAAAGTTATGAGCACATAGGAAATACTCGGTGTTATAGGCGATGTTGGCGGAGGT
Source organism: uncultured Gammaproteobacteria bacterium (assembly GCA_964360835.1). Classification (GTDB taxonomy): domain Bacteria; phylum Patescibacteriota; class Patescibacteriia; order UBA1558; family 2-01-FULL-52-15; genus CAYHYG01. The sequence goes on along the minus strand of CAYHYG010000023.1, from coordinate 12,926 downwards.
GTCTGAGGATTAAAAAAAAGCATCGTCCTGTAGACCCAGGATCCGAGGAGAGAAAAGAAAGGGGTTTTATCTGAATACCAATTTCTGCCATCATAGGTCATGTCGCCGATATAGGATGGATTCTGTAGAACAAAGGTATTGTGGAGAGCGAGAGACTCTACGGTTAGAGCTCGAGGGTAATCCAGAGCTGAACGAGGGACTGTTTTAGTAAATAGTAATAGTAGGATCAAAAATAACAAGAATAGTCCAATAAGTATCTTTTTCCCCTTCATAATCGAGTCAAAGCTGTCATTGTATAGTACTTGATTTTTTTTGACGCCAGGCGGCTATAGCGGCATGATTGCCTGAAAGTAGGGTGTCAGGCACCTTCTTGCCATTATAAATTTCCGGCCGAGTGTAGTGAGGATATTCAATAGTATATCCGTGTGTGTCATGGTGAGTGTACGATTCGTCGGCAATTGAGGCCTCTTTGCCTACGACGCCGGGTAGCAAGCGGGCAACTGAATCAATAATAATTGCTGCTGGTAATTCCCCTCCGGTGACAACATAGGGACCGACAGATAGAATCTCATCGACATAGTCTTCGATGCGTGCATCAATGGCTTCGTAATGCCCAGCGATCAGGATGAGACGTTTATATTTTTTTAATCTCTGAGCATCAGCTTGCGTATAGAAGCTACCACGCGGGGACAACAGGATGACGCGGGTGGATTTATTTTTGCGTGGGTACAATCTTTTGAGGGCTCTGTGGACCACGTCTACTTTCATCACCATGCCAGCACCACCGCCATAGGGCTTGTCATCAACGGTGTGGTGTTTATCTGTGGCGCTTCTCCTAATATCGTGGGTGGTGATAGTGATTAGTTTTTTTTGTTGCGCGCGTTTAAGAATTGATTCGTTAAAATAGGAATCAAGGGAGCGGGGGAATATAGTCAATAGATCAAAACGCATAGTTTATTGGCTGAAGTTTTTCTTAGTGTTGATTGTCTTTAAAAGGGTATTAATAGTTTTAGAATGCCCAGCTATTAATAGAGTATGATTTACTAGGTCGGCTTTATTATAGCAAAGCGGACGGTTATGACCGTCAAGTAATCGACCGCCTGCTTCTTGGACGATGATATCGGCGGCTGCCACATCCCATTCCTTGCTGCCACCGTTGAATGAGATTAGTGCGTCATGGTGGCCGACGGCGGTGCCAACAATTCTGTAAACAAGTGATCCATGATAGACAAGGCGATGATTGTTTAGGCGATGAGTATTTTCACCGGTTGCACGCTCATGACCATTCAGAGCCACGGTTAGAAGCCTAGATTTAATGGGATGCATTCGTATTTTTTTCCAGGCCGTCTTATCTTTTTTATACCACGCACCGTGATTCTGCTCCGCTACCCATGTTTCTGATAATAGAGGAGTATGCACAACTCCGAGTTGCACTTGCTTATTTTTTACCCAAGCGATGCTGATAGAAAAACTTCGTTGTCCTTTTTGAAGTTTTCTGCCTAGTAAAAAATGTGAAAAATCAGCGCTGCCATCGATAGGGTCTATAATCCAAAGATTTTTTTGCCTCAGCCTCTTTTTATCGCTAGTTTTCTTGTACGATTCTTCGGTTAATATGAATTCTCCTGGAAAGTTAGTTTGTATTGTTTTAATAATCAGCGTGTCAATAAGGCGATCTACAGTAGTCACAATTTCTTGTTCACCTGTACCAATATTTTTTTTGTGACTAATATGACTAGAAGCTTTTTTACTTTTATGGATAATAGAAGCCTCGGCCAACAATAAGTTGCCCGCCTCTTGAGCCAAAGTTAAAGTGATAGAAGCCCGTTTCGATAATTTCATTATATGACTATTATAGCAACGACAAATAACAAAAGCCACCGTTATGCCCTTCGCTGTGCGTCGGGTTTTCGTGTGGCTTTTGTTGATTGATATTGTGATTTACAATTTCAGATCTTCGACAGGTGAATTCATAGAATCCATAGAGCCGTTAGCAGAAGCCTCGTGGTTTCTGCGCGAACCTTCTGGTTCGTAGATCTTCAGATTTACTCTAGAATTGTTCTTGGCACCGACTACGCGGAGCAAGGTGCGCAAAGCGCGAGCGGTCTGACCTTCGCGGCCAATGACCTGACCCATATCGGCTGGGTTGACCTTGAGTGTCATCAGGACACCCATTTCATCGATCGTACGATCGATACTAACGTCATTCGGATTATCGACTAGAGTCTTGACGACGTATTCAAGAAACTCCTGATCTCGTTCTGCCATGTCATTATTACTTACTTTTTTAAGGTCTGATTGTCGAAACAATCATGAAATATACTCTAGCATTATTTTATAATTTGTCAATCATTGATAATGTTACAAAAAAAACATCCTGCAGGATGTTTTTTTTGAAGTTATTCTTTTGGAGTTTCTTCAGCTTTGACTTCAGTCGTCTTGGCTGCAGCAGCTTCTGTGGCTGCTGGTTCGGCTTCTGCTTTTTCTTCAGCAGGTTTCTCGACTACAGGAGCTGGCTTAGCTTTCTCGATTTTCTCGTGACGTTTCTTGGTGATGTTGACCGACTTCATCTTTTTTTCTTTGATGACGCCTTCCTTAACCAAGAGATTATTCACCGAGTTTGAGAGTTGAGCACCGACACCAATCCAATATTGGATGCGATCAGCTTTCAACACAGCTGTCTTGGTGTGAGGATTGTAGTTTCCTACTAACTCCAAGTAGCGGTTTTTGGTATCTTTGGCTTTATCCGACACGATGAGTCGGAAAGAAACCTGTTTCTTCTTTCCCATACGGGAAAAACGAATCATGACCATGTGAGTATTCTTATTACTTAATTAATTCTGTCTCTTCGATTTACCCCGCAGAAGGCGGGGTCTCTGGTTCGCGCCATGGAAGAGAATGACATATCTGTACATTAAGCAATGTACGGGCGTAGATTACTAGAAATGGGGGAGATTGTCAATACTTAAGCAATGAAACTTTTGAGAAAGAATATTCCCGAACCCTGGGTGAGGGATCTCAATGACTACAAAGGCTGTGAGATCTCTCCTCATTCCATTCGTCGAGAATATGACAATCGGCGGCTATGCCAACTCGTCTATCTTTGCCGCTAATATAAAATCATTCTCCGATAGCCCCTTGACCGCGTGAGTCCACAACTCTATCTCAGCCTTACCCCAGGTGAAATGAATCGTCGGATGATGACCTTCGGATTCGGCCAACTGACCGACTTTATTTACAAATTCTAGAGTCTGCAAATAATCCGCCTGTTTGAAGGTTTTCCAGATATGTCCGTCCGATTTAATTTCCCAACCGGAGATTTGTTTTAATAATTCCTGTGCTTGGTCAGCGGGTAAGCTTGGGCCGCCGATTTCGCAGACGATGCATTTTTTTTGGGTGAGGGGAGTTTGGGAGAGGTTCATTAGTCTCTTCTTAATTTTTAGACCACCCCTTTCCCCTCCTTTCTAAGGAGGGGAGGAGCGAAGCGACGGGGGAGGTTGGATCAGGCAGCGATCTGATCAGCCTCGCTGAAATTCACCGACAGCAGACGTGAAATACCATCATCACCCATCGTCACACCGTAGAGAATCTTGGCGTTATGCATGGTTGCACGATTATGGGTCACCGCGATGAACTGTGTTTTGTCAGACAGCTCACTGATAATATCGGCGAAACGGATAGAGTTAGCTTCATCGAGCGCGGCATCGACCTCATCCAGCATGACAAAAGGAGAAGGATTGTTGGCAATGATGGCGGAGATCAGTGCAATGGCTGTCAGAGCCTTCTCACCACCGGACAGCATATTAATGCCGGAGAGCTTCTTGCCTGGCGGCGTGGCCACAATCTCAATACCATATTCGAGTGATTCAAACTTCAAGCTTCGATCTTCTATTTCTTCTTCATCATCGTTATCATCCTCGTCGTCTTCGTTGACCAAGTTTTCATCACCAGCTGGCTGTTTCATTTCCAGGATCAACTTGGCCGTGCCACCATTGAACAACTTTTTGAAATACTTGTTGAAATAGGAATTGATATGGACGAAATTTTCGTTAAATTGTTTGGCGATTGTTTCATCAAGCTCCTTGATTAGTTTTTTTAAGGAACCGATGGCCTCATTCAAGTCACTAGTTTGCTGAGTCAGGAAATCGTGACGCTCTTTGACCTCTTGATATTCTTGGAGCGTACTGTCATCAATGGCGCCGACGATAGCTAATTGGCGTTTCAAATCCAAGATTTTGGCACGGACTTCCTCGGCTTGTAACTGAGCGACTTTGATAGTCCGAAAATTAGGAAATTCTTCACCAATTTCCCGTTGAAGGTCCTCGTTACGGGTTTCCAGCTTAGCTAGCTCAACATTATATTTATTGATTTCATTGCTGAGTAGGTTGAAATCATATTGTAGGCGGCTGTAGGATTTTTGCCATTCTAGGATTTGTTGTTTCTTACCTTCTTCTAGCGAATGAAATTCGGCCAATTGCTTGTTTAGGATTTCAATTTGCTGTTCAAGCGCTAACTGTTTCTGACGAATTATCTGCAACTGTTTACCGTCCACATCGCCTGAGCCTTGACTATTCATTTGCGATTGCAACTTTGTTTTTTCTTCTTGAATTTCTTTGAGTTGGCGGTGGAGCGATTCTACTTCATGGATCTGTTTTTGTTCATCCAGTCGGATGGTTTGCAATTCCGCTTGTAGGCTATCACGATCATGTGATAACTTTTGAAATTCAGTCATCAATTCATGCTGAGAAGCAGTCGGTTTATGACGAATAGAAGCGATCAGTTTACGTAGTCGTTGGCTAAAACTATTCCAGCCGCGTTGTAGATCTGACCAATTATCGCCGCCAGTAACCAGATGATGTAAGCGATCAATTTCTTGCTCTAGATAAGTCGCTTCTTCTACCAGCTCAGTTACTTGTCGTTCTGGCGATGATTGTTGGCTCAGGAGATTTTCCGTTTTTTTCCAAGCAGTAGTAAGTTCTTGCCAGCGACGTTCCAATGATTCTCGTTGTTTCTGATGACTGCGTTGGCTACTTTCACCCTCGGTCAGCTGAATTTCCAGTTTCTGTCTTTTATTCTTTAGTACGTCCAGACGACCTTGGAGCCAGACAAGATCACTTTGGCCACTTTTCATCAGTTCTAGGTCACGACTGCCTTCGAGACGGGTTTTCTCACGGCTCAATAAATTATATTCATCCTGAAGTGCGGTCAGCTTTCTTTGTAATAGGTCAAATTCTTCCGAACGACTCGGTCCGCCACCCTGATGTTCTAGTTTAGTCTGTAATTCTTCCATGGCGACCTTAGCTTTATTCAGTTTTTGTTCCTGTTCGGTTTTATCTTTGCGCACACCAGTCAACTCTGTCTGCAATGTATTCTGTAAATAGGAATAATAATGCGTCTGTGATTCATGCAGATTCTTTTCTAATTCTTCTTTGATCTCCAGACGTTTGACCTGACGTGATAGAGAGCGAAGGCGGGGAGTAATTTCTTGTAACACTTGTTCACCTTGAATCAAATTTTCGTGCGTGGCTAATAATTTATGAATCGCTTGTTCTTTTTTCATCTGATACTGTTTGACGCCAGTAGCTTCATCAAAAAAATCTTTGCGTTCTTGCGCCGACAATGTCAACAGATGATCCACCGTACCCTGACCAATGACAGAGTAGGATTTCTGCCCAATGCGTGACTTAGCCAAAAGTATCTGGATATCGGTCAGACGGACTTTGGTATTGTTTAATAAATATTCGCTTTCACCATCACGGTAAATTTTGCGGCTGATAACAATTTTTTCATAATCGATCGGCGCCCGATGGTCGCTATTATCCAAATACATATCAACCTGGGCAAATCCTAGGCGGGCTTTCTTGTCACTACCAGAGAATATAACGTCATCAGAACGTTTGCCGCGGAGCAGTTTGACACTTTGTTCGCCCAGGACCCAGCGGATAGCGTCGGCGATGTTGGATTTGCCTGAGCCATTAGGCCCTACTATAGATGTCAGTTCACGGTTAAAGACCAATTCGGACGAATTGGCGAATGATTTGAAGCCTTGGATTTCGAGTCTTTCTAGATACATGGTAACCGCGAAATTATAGCACTTTTTTGGCTAAATGGGGAGAAAAAGAAGAGTAAATATTGACAGATGTACAATTCTATGGGAATAGTAGAAACTATCGTACTTGAAAAATGCTAACTGAAATACGGTTAGCTCTATATTGGAACAGACTACCGTCTACTACACCAAAGGGAGAGCATCATGGATGACATCTTGGAAGCATTACAGAAGGCGAAGGTAATACCAGCGGCTATGGTCAAGGAGATTCGTTCTCAGCAGCGGCAGAGTGCGCAGTCCAACACATCGCGACCGGTGACAAGGAAGAAGATGTTGTCTCGCCTGACTGACTTGGAAGTTGCCACCGATGTTGGCAGCTTTCGCGAGCTGGCTCGAGAGATCTTGTTGGTTGATGTCATGGAGATTCATGAGGTTGTGCGTTTGGCACAACACTTCAGTGGAAAACCCGGTGGCAAGCGGTTGATCGCTACGATCAAGCGTTTGAGCGACAACCTGGCATCAGCCAAACGGACAGATCATAACCGACTGATCACCGGAGTACTCCAACTAGATGATCGCGGAGGTTAGTTGTTTCGATATCAAAAGGCCGAGCACAAAAAGCGCTCGGCCTTTCACTTTTATTTAATTTTTTTATTCAGTGAAACGGAAGCTGGTAATCAAATGTTCAAGTTGGGCTATTAGCTTGTCCTTCTCGGATATTGGTGAACTAGCTTGCATCCAGAAACGTGGCCAATCACTATCAACACTAGAAATAATTAAATTATATCCATCGGGATTATTATTTTCACTTGGTTCTTGGACTTGTCTTTCGGTTATTTCCAAGCCATTATCCCTGTTGATCACGTGAAAAAGCATATCTGGGAAGAAAGGACCAAAACCATCCGGATTTATGAGAAGAAAAAAGTTAGTATCACCATTGGGACTAGGCAACATAAGGTTTTGATTCGGCAGACTTGATCTATCCTTATTAATTGAATCTGGCAAGCTGTCCTTTTTTTCATCCCAATCTGTTGGATATTGGAAACTAATTCCTAGCTTACTATTCGTATACGTCTGCCAATCACTCATATCCTCAGTGAAACGGAAGGTGGAGAGGATTTGGTCGAAAATATCTTTATGCTCGACACTTAATGGGCGTGTGGCCCCGATATACGATCCGTTGAAAGATTTAAAACCCGTAACTTGTAGGTGTGGTATACCTTCTTTTGTTTCCTGAACAGCCTCTCCGCCAGACTTAGTCGTGAAATAACGAACATTGACTAAAGAACCTTCAAAGATATCACTTGCAGTAGCAGCTTTAAAATGAAGTGATGGTACGACAGTTTCTCTCTGAGGATTGAACGCATCAGGTGGGTAAATTTGAATACAGCCCGTATTGCTATCGGGATCTCCTGCTACCCAATCTGCTGGATACTGAACAGAAAAGTGGCATTCAGGATCAGTATACGTCTGCCAATCACTCATATCATCATTACTAACAACGACAGGAGGCTGTGTGGTGGTTTTTTGCGCTGGCGCTGAAGAAAGGATTAGATAAGTTGCGCTGGCGCTGACTGCAAACATCAGAACAATCACTACTGCCATCAAGGCAATGATGAATCGTTGTGAAAAATGACTACTGTTTATTTTTTCATTTGGCATAATTTTTGGGCGGCCGCGGCCGATATTATATTAAAATTTTTTTTATTATAAACACCGGTATGGGCGGGTTTGAAACCCGCCCCAACGAAATTACCACTTCTTTTTTTTCAAGCCCTCAGCCGCGGCCGTGATCTGAGCTTCTTGCTTGCTATAGCCCTCACCTTCGGCTACTAAATCTTTGTCTATGTAGAGACCAACGATAAAACGCTTGTGATGGTCTGGGCCGGTTTCACTGATAACTTTGTAATGTGGCGTGACACCATAGAGTTCCTGAGACTTCTCTTGGAACTTACTCTTGGGATCAACATACAGATGTTTCTCCAGAATTTCTGGCAGCTTGATCAAGATCCATTGTTTGATGAATTTCTCGGTCTTGGCTAAGCCCGCATCGAGAAAGATGGCGCCGATCAGAGCTTCAATCGCATTGGCTAGGATGATACGGCGCGCTTTAGTATTATCATCTTTGGCCTCACCACGGCTGAGGTAGAGGAAATCATTGAGTTTCAATTCCAGTGAAATGTCAGCCAAGGTATTGGCATTGACCAAGCTGGAGCGCCAGTTGGTCAGCTCGCCCTCAGGGTTGGGATAACTTTCAAATAGATATTCGGTCACGATCAATTCTAAAACCGCGTCACCCAGGAATTCCAGACGTTCATTGTGATCAATACCGAGATTGCGGTGCTCGTTGAGATAGGAGCGATGGGTCAGGGCAGAACGCAGAATTTCTCGGTCTTTGAATTCGATGCCGATGATTTCTTCTAAACTAGCTAGGTCTTTCATGTGAGGTTAGGTCAGTCAGTACTTTCTTAAAAATTTCTTTGGTTTCTTCGTAGCCGATAATGTCCAGAGCTTCATCAGCCGAATACCATTTACCATCTTTTAATTCTGGTACGTCAGGAATGGTCAGATCAATATCGGTCGTTTCAAACAGATAGACGTGGACCAGTTTGCGGAAAGGTTCTTCGTTTGGTTTATGCACCTTGAGCTGGATGTCATCCAGATGTCCTTGATTATCTAGATTCTTAATGCCCAGTTCTTCACCTATCTCACGGGCGGCCGCTACAGCTGCATCTTCACCGTCTTGGACATGACCTTTGGGGAAGGTCCACTTATTGTAAGCGTCGAGAATAAGTAAAAATTTGAGATCCTTGCCTTCGCGACGATAGACCACACCACCAGCTGATTCTTCTTTAATACCTTGGCTCTGGAGCGACTGCTTTTCACCGCGGGTTACCATTTCTTTGTAAATACTACCCAAGACCCCGTTGACGAATTTACCGGAGGAGGGACCGCCATAACTTTTGGCGAGTTCGATCGCTTCATTAATGGCGACTTTGGGGGGAATAGTTTTATCAAACTTCAATTCATAAATACCCATACGCAATACATTGCGGTCGACCAAGGTGATCTGATCGAGTGGCCACTCAGGCGCAAACTTGGTAATCAGTTTATCGATGATCAGATGATTGTCGATAACTTCTTCAAATAAACGTTTGCTAAATCCCTGGTCGTCAAATTCCGGAGCGAACTCCGCTTTGTTGTGACGGATAACCTCATCAATATCAACTTTGCCTGAGTAGAAATCCCACTCAAACAAAGCTTGCAAGACAAGGGTGCGGGCTAGATGTCGATTTGCCATAGGAATGTGCGATCAATGAACAATTAATTAACGAAACAGCTCAGGCGGCCCTAAGCTGTTTTCTTGCTAGATTTGCTAGCGCGTTTGATAGTGTTGACGACTTCACGGCCGCGATAAAAGCCACAATGCGGGCAGGCGTGATGAGGGGCTTTGGTCTTGCCACAGTGAGTACATTTGTTGGAAGCCGGTTTGGCTAAAGCGAAATGTGAGGCACGACGGCGACCTTCGGCGGCAGTACGTTGTTTTCCAGGTAGACCCATTGGATTTAGTTTAGAATTGTAAGTTTATAGTTTAGCTCTGACGCAGATACCTGCGACAAAATTCGTGGTTAGCATAGAAGAAAGTCGTCTGAAAGTCAAGTAATTTGCCTCAATTTAGGGCTAAATCTGACTATTGACAACTAATAGTATCTGTGATATTCTAGCTAATCCCTCAGATGGACATTGGTCGTCAGCAGGGTACCTTACAAATCCTTATCTATCTGCATCCACGACAAGCATGGGGACTGGTCAATAGGATCATTCCGGCTTCGGCTAGAATTATCCTAGGACGAGTTTTCTTGGGTGCAGTTAGATGGGGATTTTTTTATAAATTTAAAGTTTAAATTTTTTTATTATTTGCGAGCGCGTCAGACGTGCGAAACAATCTAGCTGTTTAGTAGATTAGGAAAGGTAAACCTTTAATTTTAATATTGACAAAATAAAGGCTATTCGATATTCTTTTTTATTCATTCGTACGTTTACTCATTCCGGAGGGATAGTATGTCAGGCTATGGACTGGTAACTGTCAGGTCAGATGGACAGGTTTTGATGAAGATCATGTCCAACGGTTTCGGTGGTAGTAATCACGTGACATATGCCGCCGAGCTGAAATCCTTGTGGCCCGTTTCTATCGGACGAGGGCATCTCATGGCTCGGCAGATGGGATTTGGTGATACTTCTTCTCTGATGGCAGTGACAGCAACAGAACGCTGCTATGTGGGGGCTATCCACTTCTCGACAAACTTCAATCAAAGCTTCAACGATCCAGAGTTTGTCCCGGGCTGGAGTCCAAACAAGAGCAAGAATATCAGTATCATCGACGTGTGACAGGTCACGACATCTTAAGATCGCAGAAAGGATTATTTCCTTCTGCGATCTTCTGTCATAATTATCTTATGACAAGTTTTTTGGTACAGGTTGATAAAAGTTTTTAGTTTTCAGTTGAAAGTTTTAAGTTAAAATCAAAACTCCGCTTACTATAATAGCTAAGCGGGGTTGATTTTTCCATTGGCCCAGCGGCTGGCGAGATACTCATAGCCAAACATCAGGCCAAAGCAGAAGCCAAAGCTGACTGGTATCATCATGACCAAGGTCAGGATTTCCAGCAGAGCCGGATAGTCGAGGCGCACATTGAGATAGAGCAGGAGGCAAGTCATCGCCAGACTCGCAGTGCAGACGACCCAAGCCTGCAACAGCTGTCGGTAAACAGTGGACGGCTGACTGCGCTGACTCAGTCTGATCAGGCCGATAGTGGCCAGATGGAGTTTGGAGGCACGAGTCTGGTATCAGCTCGTAGCTACCATATTTCTTCCTGGTCGGCGGAAGATTGCCCGCTCTGTAAAGAAGGTTCTAGGGCCATCAGGCCACGCCAGAACTGGGCCGAGTTGACCGGTCAATAAACAAGGTGGATGAATAAAGCCTCTGTCGCGATAAACGTGGCAGAGGCTTCTTAAATTTTGACTAGTATTTAATTCAACGAGTTCAATATCACATCAGCTTCCGTACCCGGAGTCGAAGTAGCAGTTTCTGGTGTTGATAATTTCTCTACCCCGATCAAGCAGACTTCCTGCCAAGGCACATAGTGACTCTTGAAGGTAGTTTCTTTCTTTTCACCATTAGGATAGGTAACATTGTAATCAAACTTGGCGTCAGCACCGGTATGAGCTGACTCGGTGCATTTTTTCTCGCCAACTTTAAGATCCAACGTTTCAATGTATTTAGTCGGTCCGGGTGGCACAAGATTATAAATTTCTGATTTAGTTTGTTCAATAATACGATTGTCTTTGGTGCCCCAGAAATCAAAGTAGAGCTCGCTGTTTTCTTCATCAATGGTGGTTTGGATTAAAATATGATGACCGGTATCATTCAGGAAACGATAATCTGGCCAGGGGTCATAGATAGTGGCATCGGTACCGGCCGGTTCATAGTAACGGACACGATAGGAGTGATTGCGACGTTGGGTTACTGGCAAGCCGGAGCCTAGAGTAGCGCGAAAAGTAGTAGTGCCGATCTGACATAAGCCGCCTCCGTATTCTGGAATGGTGCGATCGCCTTTGATAACCAATTCCTGCAAATAACCACTAGCCGCATTAATTTCGCCCAGAGCTGCAATCAGCGAAAATTCTTCACCAGGTTTGATCAGTATTCCATTTAAAGTGTCTGCGCCTACACGGATATTGTGACGACGATTCTTGGGACTGCCACTGAAATTAGAAGAGCCTGTTCCGATTATTTCTGTGACGCCTAGGGTATTGAGGTCACCGATGGCTTTGTCTGGCTTGGTTTCCTCGGTAGTCACTGAAATATTTTGTTTGGCTGTTAGATTGGTCCGCAGATCAGTCAGAAATTTTTCAATTTGAATCGTGCGTCCACTTTGACTGGTTTGAAACTCGACGACCTTATTATTTTCAAGTTTAAATTTGGCTTCCTGTTTTGGTCGTTCTATGTCAGTGCGTAGTTGATCGAGCCAGGGTTGCATTTGAGTAGCGCTGACTGCCAGACGAGGACGATTCTTTTCATCCATTTCAAATTGTAGCCAGCCTCGTAGGACAGAAGGTGATATTTCGTATTGCTCCTGCTCAAAAGATACGTAGTACCGCTCAAATTGCAGAGCTTGCGCTACTTGTGGCAGTAATGGCTGCAGAGCCGCCTTGGTCAGGCGTGGTTGTTCGATGTGTTTATCTAGAGTAATGGCTTGGCGTTGCAACCGAGCAAAGCGTTCCGCTGTCTGGCGTAAAGCATCGTCAAAATCATAGGTAATGCCACTGGCCTCACTGCTGATGGTACTTTCGATTCCGTTGAAAGAGAGCTGAGCCTCCTTTTTGCTGGAGAGTAAATTTTCAAAGTTAGCAGTTAACGTCTGACGATAATCCTCATGGCGCCAGTCATAGGTCATAGGGATGGCCTGACGGCTGATAGTAGTCAGGAAGCTGCCGATACGATCAAAAGCATTGGCGCTATGACCAATGTTCCATGCACGGTTCAATACAGTTTCGATGTTCCAGGTAACTAATTCAATGGAAGCATCTGGATCAGCCTGAGAAATACGCGTAGGGTAGAGGGTTACTGTCTTTTCCGGACTGCTATAGGTCAGGCCGCTAGCACGCATTTCATCCACGCGTTGCTGTAATTGGGTCTGAGCTTCTGCTCGCGTCAGGCCGCTGAGAGAAATATCGGCTACCACCACACCGGGCCAGAAACGGTCATGATAACGCGCCGCTACAACCTCAGTGCTAATGACGGTGCCGAAGACAATAACTAAAATCAGGGCTAGAAAAACGAGTAGTCCTGGGCGTAAATGTTCGGCGTTTTTCAACGA
>CAYHYG010000022.1:0-17842 GCA_964360835.1 uncultured Gammaproteobacteria bacterium | reverse complement strand
TAACGCCGCGAGCGATAGGTAAATACTATAAAGACGAGAGCCAAAACTAAATGCAACCATTGTCTCGGTTGCCAACGACGGTAATAAAAGATTGTAGTGGCCAGTACACTCAGTACTAGTGGAAAAACGTATAAATGAAACGTCAGTAGCTGTGTCCTGTCTAGCGGGAACCACTCAGCGCCGGCATTGAGACTAGCTGCTTGGTCAAAAAGTCCGATCTGCACAATCTGTTGCCAATAAAGCCAAAAATTTGCGGGCCAGTTTGGATGTAAAACTACACCGCTGATAGTAGCTGCCAGCACAACCAAAATCATAACCCCGGTTTGTTGTCGATTTAACCGCTGCCAAAATGTTCCTCGTGATCCGGGCCAAAAAAAATGTATCAACCACCATAGACCAACCACACCCCAACCAAGAATCCAACCACCGTATAACCAGACATACAGGACCTGCATAATAAACAATCTCCACCGCCACTGGCGCTGCAGACAGACTAATAGTACCATGAGCATGGCCAGAGATAAGGCGTTGGCCTTGACCAAACCCAAGCGAAAAGCCCAGGCTGATGAAATGAACAACATTATCGGGACTAGCCAAGCCCAATTATTACCCTCCCGCTTGAGATACCAATAAACGGCCGTCACTGACAAAGCAGAGAACGTAATAGTAGCTATCTTAATCCCGAGCAGGGCGTTACCGAGATACAGAAACGGTGCCAACAAAAGATGATAAAAAAAATGATGATCGGCAAAGTTATCTCGTAACGTCGAGAAATGCATCCACGGTAATTGACGCAAGATTTTACCTTGTGACAAAAATTCCGCGATTTTCGCGTGATAGAAAGCATCCGGATCGCCGAAAGAATAATGCCACTGCCAGTAACCAAAAATTAAAAAAGCCGTCACAAAGACGACAAAATACTTAAGCGGCAATAACTGATAGAGACTTCTGGTTGGCTGGGATTTTCCGTCGGGCATGGGAACGGAAGTTATGACAGCCGCCTCTTCAATTCATTAACAAATGGTATGGCCATGGCATCATAACCACCTTGTTGACCTAGCTCCAAGCTAAAAGCAGACGACCAAGACAAGGCTGATAGCGCCTGAACTAAGCGAGAGCCGTTGAATTTTTGTCGTCTAACCCGCAAACCAAGTTTTTTAACAATGCTCTGAGTCACCAGATAACGCTTCTGTGTCCGAGAAAAATACAGATTTGATTCCAAAAATATTATATTCCAGCCTTTTGTTTCTTTGGCCGCTAACCCTTCCAACAAATGATGGTTTAGCTCCGGCAGAGCAAAAGACACAGCGAACCGTTTGGAACTTTCATTGAACTGATTAGCTGCTGTATGGGCACAGCCCAATAAATGTTCTGAAGCCACTATTAATATTGGCTGTTTGCCCAGCTGGCCCGCCAAGACGGCATTCTTGGGCCATGATACCGATATCCGCTTAGTGCTATTTTCCAAATCTAGTCGTATCTTTGGTCGTGACAGTACATCAGATAGCATGGACGCTATACCAGCCAAGGTATAACCAAGCCCATATCTCGGCTGACCGGAATAATTATAACGAGGCACAAACTGCCAGACCGGAAATTTATACCCACGCGCCTGTCTCGCCAACCTATTACCCGAAGTCATGACAACCGTAGTGAACTTCTTCTGCTTGCATAGTCGTAAACAATAGGCCGCCTCTTCTGTCGTACCAGAATAACTAACAATTATAACTAAACTGTCCTTGGCCACGAACGCTGGTAATTGGTAATTATTAACAATCACAACTGGCAATGACAATTGATCCCATAGCGCGTAGCGCAGAACATCGGCAGCCAAAGCCGATCCGCCCATACCACAGACAATAATCTGCTTGGGTTTAATTTTTTTTATATTCATTGTCGACCACTGAGATAAACCATCCAAAATCTGTTGCGGTAAAGCCTTGATAGATTTCTGGACCAACGAGTTGTGGTTAGTAGTTTTATTCATAACGTAATGACTACATTATGTACGTAGGAAGCCCAAAGGTCAAGCCAGTTTGCTATTGATTTTTGTCAGCATCCGTGCTATAAACAGAGAAGTCGTAGCGGTACCAGTTACCGCTTCATGCGTCTTTAGCCAACTAATAATACTCTCTAGTAATCCATCGCCTAGATTCAAATTTGCATTTTGATATCTGCGATTTAAACTTACTTTCCTATGTCGGGGCACTCCAAGTGGGCAACTACCAAACGGCAAAAGGCAGTAACCGATGCCAAGCGTAGTTCACTTTTTACCAAGCTAGCAAAAAATATCACCATCGCCGCTAAGGATGGCGCTGATCCTGATATGAATTTTAAATTACGTGTGGCTGTAGATCAGGCCAAGACTTTCAGTATGCCTAAAGATAATATAGAACGCGCTATTGCTCGCGGCGCCGGCACCACGGAAGGCGTTGTTTTGGAAACAATACTCTATGAAGCTTACGGTCCGGGTGGCATCGGATTATTAATTGAAACTATCACTGATAACAAAAACCGTTCTGTCTCTAACCTTAAAGCCATTCTAAACAAGCACGGTGGCACACTAGGCTCTAGTGGCAGTGTCCTGTGGCAATTTCAACTGCGAGGATTGATACGAACGGAACAAAAAAATCTTAACGAAGACCAGCAATCAACTGTGATCGATTGGGGCGTTGAAGATATCCAATCTGATGAACACGGGACGGAGATTCTCTGCGCGCCAGAACAATTGGAGAAGTTAAAAAAACAGATGGCCGCCGCCGGTTGGCCGATCAGTGAAGCCCGTCTGGAATATCGAGCCAAAGATCTGCAGAAGTCTGACCATGCTGAAGCCGTCATCAACCTTCTGGAAGCTTTAGACGAAGACGAAGATATTAACGCGGTCTACACCAACGCTGACGTTTAGCTATGGCAACCAAGCCAGAAATAATTATCGGTTTTGATCCTGGCTATGCCGATACTGGTTGGGGTATAATAAAAAAAGAAAATTCGAAATTTTATTATATTGCGTGTGGCAGTATTCGTACTAGCAAAAAAACTCCTTGGCCAGAACGTCTGCTAACGCTGTGGCAAGAAACAGAAAAAATTATTACCACCTACCAGCCCGACAAAGCTGGCATTGAATCACTTTTTTTTAATACCAATCAGACAACAGCCATGAAAGTTGCCGAAGCCCGTGGTGTCCTGGTGACACTCTGCGCTCAGCACCAGCTGCAGCCAATTGAGCTGACACCAGCAGAAATCAAGCTAGCAGTCACTGGCAACGGTCGTGCTGACAAACAACAAATAGGCAAGATGGTCTGTTTGTTGCTCAGCCTAACAACCTTACCTCAGCCAGACGACGCTACCGATGCCTTGGCCTGCGCTTTAGCTGCTGATCGCTCTCATATCTAATACTATGTCTCGACTTACTATCATTTCTCTAGCTGCTGAGGTTGCTCCTTACTCCAAGAGTGGAGGCCTCGGTGACGTAGCCGCCGCCCTACCAAAATCTTTTCAACGGCTAAAACAGCGCAGTATCATCATTACTCCGTATTATCGCCAATTGATTGATGACAAAAAATACGGACTAAAAAAAATTATCTCCGATCTACCAGTTGTCATTGATTCGTCTCTGACTGTTCCTGTTAGTTTCTACCAGGCTGAGCTCAAACCTGGCCTACCCGTGTATTTTGTTGCAGCTGATCAGTATTTTGGTCGCTATAAGAAAATCTATCTTGGAGCCGCTGATAACGCTCGCTTCTATATTTTCCAGGTGGCAGCCCTGGAGCTGATCAAACATTTAAAATTAAAGCCCGATATTATCCATTGTCATGATTGGCACGCCGGCCTGATACCTGAGCTACTCAAAAAACGTTACAAACACGAAAAAGCTTTTCAACAAACCAACACCATCTTTACTATTCACAACCTCAGCTACCAACTCGGTCAGCCCTGGGGGAACATACCGGGCAAAAAGAGAGACAATGGGCGTTTGGCCTTGCCGTTGATCCAAGAAATCAGGAAAATGGAAAAGGTTAACCTAGCTAAACGCGGTATCCTCTATGCTAATGCTATCAATACCGTCTCGGAAACCTATCGTGAGGAAATAATGCAGAAACATCTGGGTCAGGATCTACATCGCATATTGCAAAATCGCAAAGATAAACTTTTTGGTGTGGTAAACGGCATTGATTATCGAGAATTTAACCCGGTCAACGATCCTGGTCTCAAGGTCAACTATGACTATCGCAATGCTAATAATAAGAAGAAAATAAATAAACAAGTCTTACAAAAACGTTTCGGTTTTGCCCTTGATAATGAAGTTCCGCTGATTGTCATGAGCAGTCGCATCATTGAAGCCAAAGGACTCGATCTATTGTTACCGGTGGTACCCTATATGCTAAGAAAAAACATCCAGCTGATTATTCAAGGTGATGGTGAAAAAAGATATATCGATATGTTCAAGCAGTGGCAACGAGAGTTCCCCCAACATTTTGCTCTGGTATCATTCACGAGTCAACCTGGTTTAGAAACGTCGCTCTACGCCGGCGGTGATATGTTACTCTTGCCTTCACGCTTTGAACCCTGCGGTACCAATCAACTTAAGAGTCTACGCTACGGCTGCGTGCCTATTGTGCGCGAGGTCGGAGGTTTGGGTGAAACGGTGAGTAATTTTGAACCACTGCGCAATCCCGAAGGCGTTGGTTTTGTTTTTACCGGCTTCACCAGCTTGGCTATGACCTTTGCCTTAGCCCGGGCTATCGAGACTTTCAAATATCCTACTGCCTGGCGCAGTCTAGTCGAGCGAGGTATGCGGGTGTCTTTTTCCTGGGATTTACCGGCCAAAAAATATCTCAAACTCTTTGATTTAACTCGGGAGTTTAAAAAAGAATAATCTATATGTCTGTGACCACACGACCACAACTAAGTCTGCCCCGTTCTGACGCCTCACGGCTGACAGATCATAACTATCTAGTCACGCTGCTGCAAAAAATTCTCAACCGGCTAGAGCCTGGATTTGAGACTCTAGCTGATCTCGGTGTTACCTTTTATAAACGGCGCTACGTCAATGACGACCATTATCAATACGTTATCGGTTGTCTGGCCAAATATCGCACCAATCATGGACTACAGACTCTCGACTGCATCATCGGCGCGGCAGCTGATAATTCCAAACGTATGGCCTACGATAACCTTCAGTATCTCTGGGATCATGGCTTTGCCTCTGGTCCGTGGCGCGTAACCGAACCCCTGTGTTACATCGAAGGCATCGAAGCTATCGTCTACCGGGCTACGCCAGGCACTACCTTATTCCAACATATTTCTCATCGTCCTAGCCGCAGCGAGCTTGAACCTGCCTTCTCTCTGGCTGCTACTTGGTTGAGAAAGCTACACACTACTGACTGTCCAGAATTTAAGCTCAATAATGCCGAGGATTTGGAACATTTACTAACTCTATTTCAGAAAAGCGTCGATCACTACCAACAACACAGTCCAGCTCAAGGCGATAAATTGCGGCAGGTCATTAGGCAATTCAGTTCGCTACATGAAATTCTGGGCAACGAGCCGTTACGAATGATCTATGGAGACTTCCACCCGGAGAATATCATCCTGCCTGACCTCAGTACTACAGAACTGGTAATGATTGATTTCACTGACCTCGGCCTAGGCAATCCGTATCGTGATGTCGGCACCTTTATCCAACAGTTTGATTTTATGTCACAGATGTACCTGTCCCGACCTGATATTAATGAACTAAAGAAATTCTTTATTTCCCAATACTGCCAAGCTCCCTTTGAACAAATAGCGACCGACTCTATACGACAAATCAACTATTACCAAGCTCTAGCGGCTACCCGTAGCTCTGCCTGGCTTTTCCCTGGCTTATCCCGGACTGCCTCATTGGGTCTACTCAATGACGCTAAACTGCTACAAGAGAAAGTACGGAGCGGCCAGCAATCTATTAATCTAAGATAAACGAAAACGTCAGTCTTCATGCTATAATGAAGGCTGATTTAACATTGGCTAACATATATCATGAAACCGCACTATGTAGACTTACAGATGCACTCATATTATTCCGACGGCTCCAAGAGTCCGAGTGACCTAGCAGCCCTGATGCATAAAAAAGGCGTTGCCGTAGCCGCCTTGACTGACCATAATACCATTCACGGACAGTATGAATTTCAAGCTGCCACCAAGAAATTTAATATCAAAGCTATCCCAGCTGTCGAGCTCTACGCTTCCTTCGGCAAACATCATCTACATATACTTGGTTATGATATTGACATCAACAACACCCACCTGCATGACCGTCTGCGTGAAACCCAGATCAAGAGAAAAAAGCTAATCGAACGTCTAGTCCCAAAGCTGCGCAGTAAGGGTATTAAGCTAGATATCGCCGCCTTATTTGCCCAGCCGGCTACCTATATAGGTGTAGCCAACGTGATACGTAACATTCAGCGAGATCCGACTAACGTTCGAGCCATAAAAAGAATATTAAAAAAAACCAGCTACGACTATTACGAAGTCTATAACGGTCTTTTTGGCCGTCACTTACCGACTCACCTGCCTGAAGTCTACCTGCCGTTCGCTAATATTATCCGCTTGATCAAGTCAGCTGGGGGCACCCCTATCATCGCCCATCCCGGGCAACAACTAGGCTTCGAAAATGATGAGATTCTGGTTCGTCTAAAAAAGCTAGGTCTGGCCGGTATCGAATGTTTTTCTTCGCATCACAATTGGGACCAAACCGCACATTATATTAAGGTGGCCAAGAGGATGAAAATGCTGATTACTGGCGGTAGTGATTACCACGGTGATTTACCAGAGGACTATATTATCGATAACTACTTGCACTATACTTCGCTGCCTCTGTCTATTTATCAGGCTATAAAACGTTTCTAATGCCCAACGCTAAGTTTATTCTACAAGCCGCGGCTGAAGTTAGTCCGGTCGCTAAGGTTGGTGGTTTGGCTGACGTCGTCGGTTCTCTACCGCCAGCCCTAAAACAATTAGGGCTACGGTCCGACGTGATAATACCATGGTACGCCTCAGTGGCCAGAAAATTGAAGGCAACTCCTGTCGGCCACTTCACTGTTCGTCTCGGTGATACATCCGAGCGAGCAACTCTGGTCAAGGCTAAGCTGGGCTCTTTTTGGCTGTATGGCATTAAGCACCGTTTTTTTTCTGGTAGTAGCATCTATCAACCTAGTGGCACCGTCCAAACAACTACCGACGTTGAGCGTTTTACTTTTTTTTCGCGGGCTGTCGTAGCCAGCATCGAAGCTAAACTCCTATCCCCAGATTTGATCCACTGTCATGACTGGCACGCTGGATTAGTCCCTACTTTTCTAGATTACAGCGCGGTACATTATGGCCTGCCTTTTATACCAACGGTTTTCACTATTCACAATATTGCCCACCAAGGTCAGCAAATGCAAGTCGCGGTGGATCAACGTCGTCTGGCTATGAATTTAGAATTAGCCGTGTTAGAAGACAGTCTTGATGATGATCAAATCAATATCATGAAGATTGCTATTCTGACGGCTGATCGCTTGACTACGGTCAGCCCCAGCTATGCACACGAGATTCTCAAATCAGAAGAGTCTGCTGGTTTATCAGAATTTTTACGGCGCCGACGAAGACACCTGAGTGGCATATTGAATGGTTTGGATTATACCAGCTTCAATCCCCAGAGCGATACATTTTTGACACAAAAATATTCAATCAAAAATTATAAAAAAGGCAAACAAGCCAATCGCCAAAGTTTGCTCCGCCAATTTAACCTGCCCGATAACGGAAATCTCCTGTTTGGTATGGTCACTAGATTAGTGGAACAAAAAGGCCTAGACCTGGTCCTAAGAGCTTGGCCCAAAATGGCCCAAGAAAAAATTCAACTAATCATTCTTGGTCTAGGTAATCCTGTCTACGAACAGGCGTTACAAAAACTGAGTCGACAATATCCTGATCAGCTAGCTCTCAAGACATCCTTTGATCTCAGGTTAGCTCAGCATATTTATGCCGGGTCGGACGCTTTCCTGATGCCATCGCGTTTCGAGCCCTGTGGTCTTGGTCAGATGATTGCCATGCGCTATGGCACCATTCCACTGGTGCGCAAAACCGGTGGACTTAAAGATAGCGTCAAGCACGGCTATAGCGGAATTGTCTTTAACCGTTACGAACCATCTGCCCTAACGACTGCGGTTCGTCAGATGACTAGGCTGTATCAACGACCGGCCTCTTGGTATACTATGGTAAAGCGTGATATGAGCCTAGATTTTTCCTGGGATCAGTCAGCCAAAAAATATATTAAACTCTACCAAGCACTCTTATGATCAGAAAGCCGGAAATCCGCAAAGACTACATTCAAGACAAATATGTCATTATTTCACCGCGCCGCAACAAGCGTCCGCATGATGTAGCCGAGACACCCTCGCCTGCCATCAACCACCAAATCCAATCTTCGGTCTTCACGCCGGAACGTATGCGAGGACAAAAGACTATTTTAACCATCGGTAATGACAAGAGGTGGGACATTAAAGTCGTTGCCAATAAATTTCCGGCGGTTAGCTTGGACAATAAACATGCTTACGGACAACAGGAAGTTGTCATCGAGACGCCCAGTCCAAATAAGCAGATGGACCAAATGTCTATCCAGCAGATTCAAGAAATCTTGCGCGTTTATGCCCTACGAACTCAGGACATTTCAAAAAATAAGAAAATTCAATATATTTTAATTTTCAAAAATAATGGCGGCTCGGCCGGTCAGTCGTTACAACACTCTCATTCCCAAATTTTTGCCACTGACTTTATCCCGCCACATCTAGTTGATAAATCTCAGAAGCAACAAGAATACAAGATTCGCACTGGCCATTGTGTCTACTGTGATGTTATCCGCAAAGAAAGCAAAGGACCGCGACTAGTTTACAAAGACCATAATGTGGTGGCTTTCACTCCTTACGCCTCTATGTACAACTACGAGATCTGGATTATGCCCACTCACCACCACGACAACATAACTGAATTATCGGAGACGGAGCTCTACTACTATGCCAAAGTCCTCAAGCACATCATGCAAAAAATAAAAAAACTGAAACTTCCATACAACTACTATTTCCATCAAGTCATCAACGACAATGACCAACATTTATACCTCAAGATCGTGCCCCGCGGTTCTGTCTGGGCCGGTGTAGAGATTGGCTCCGGTCTAGTTATCAATCCTATTGATCCTGATGAAGCGGCTAAGTATTACCGACAAGGACTCAAGTAGCTACCAAAGCTCTAGTCGAAGGTGACTAGAGTTTTTTTGTTAAGCGATTGAACGCTGCCTGCAGTAGCAGTAGGATCAACAAAACTAAAATTGCATAGCTAGACAGAAAGTAAAAGAAAAATATCGGAGGATAAATATTTATAATCAAATCATTCGTTGGGTCGAATAACCAGTTGCCAGCAGGAAAGAAAACATAATGCATAGAGGTGAAAATTGATTCAAAAAAAACAATGGCCATGGCAGTTAATCCCAACCAGAGTAATAAACTCGCCCTTGTTGATTGCCGCATAGCTAATAAAAATTGAGCTGTACTCTGCCTCCGCAGCCAGAGAGCTATGAGACATCCTGCCGCTACCAACACTATAAGCCAGAGGATTAGCCTAGCCTTTTGTATTACCAAGCGGATGTCATCCAGATGTGATTGCTCGGCTGGTGAAAGGCTGGAAATTGATTCTCTTCCTTGGCCCGAAACATAACCAATCACCATAGTTCGCAGGGCGTTATTATCTTTGTATGAATCGAGCTGGGGTATGACGTTAACTAAGCTATTGTGAACAAGTGGGCTCAACCAGAGCGATAAAAGGCAAAAACAAGAAATCAATGCTGTCAGAGAAAAGATGGCCAAAATAAAGATAATTTTACTCATATTGACAAATTATATCATACATTGTAGACTAAGAAAACCATTTGTTCTTCAAAATAACGTCTTTCCGGGAGCTCCGCCCATTAAAGCGATCAGCTCTCGAAGGCGGTTCCTTCAGAGCTACTGATCACGGGGTTTACTCCAAGATCAGCTTGCTACTGGCGGATGCTCCCGTCTTATTTTTTAGCTTCACTGCTGTTCGCCGCGCCAAAGGGGGGACATTTACTGGCACAGTTAGTGCCGAAAGGGGTGATCATTCTTTGTTGCACGACGGTTAGTAGAACCGCTACTAATCGAAGAACCAAACGTGTATAGAAGGAAAGGGCTGATAACATGACCGGAGATAGGCTTCTCCCCGCAGTCGAGATTCTCGACGGACGCGGTCGGGTGGCACTACGACTTCTGGCAAACCCGTTGACCGGCGCGTGTGGTGACGGCTACGCCGTCACTAAGCACATCAATGCTGCCTGCTCTAAGAAAAAGAACTGGCGGCATCGTTGGGTGGACTCCTTCGTTGAAATTGCTGGCGTCAGAGCCAAGCAGCTGATCGACGGAACACCGCCAACTCCCCTGCGCAGACGCGCGGGTCAGACAGCAACGGCTAGCTAGACACCTGGGTCAAGCCCAAGCATCACGTTTGTCATCTTGATGGGCTGAACAAAAGACCGCCGCGCAACTTTCGTTGCGCGGCGGATTTATTTCTTTATCTACTTCAAACGATATATCTGCCGTTTACCAATCTGTAAAATATCCCCTATCTTCAATTTTTGATTGCTATCCACAACCTTTATCTGATTTATTTTTATCCCGCCTTGTTCGAGTAGGCGACGCGCTTCTGATTTTGAGCTGATCGCCTTACTACGAACCAAACAATCAACCAAAACTTCTCCTGTTTTAAATTTTAAAATTGCGATATCTGTTGGTAGTTGTTTATTGCTAAATTGATTGATGAAATTTAGGCTCTCTGTTTCTGCTACTTTTTTGTCATAATATAAGGCCACTATAGCTCTAGCCAATTCCATCTTGATGTCGCGAGGATTTGCACCTTGCTGTAATTTCTTTTCGTTGGCCACAACCTCCGACATTGGCACTCTGGTGCAATGTAAAAAATAAGTAATGATTGATTCGTCGCGCAGACTCATGACTTTGCCAAACATATCTTTGGCGCTGTCGGTCAAATTAATCGTGTTACCCCAGCTAGAGGACATCTTGCGTCCATCAGTGCCTTCGATTAAGTTATTCATCAGTAAATCCTGTGGCCGCTGTTTATAATAAGTCTGCATCTGACGTCCGGCCAAAAGATTAAAGCGCTGATCGGTGCCACCAAGCTCAACATCGGCTTTGATCATGACAGAGTCATAACCTTGCATCAGGGGGTAGAGAATCTCCCGCAGAGAAACTCTCTTGCCAGCGTCATATCGCTTGCGAATATTTTCTCGGGCCATGAATTCTGCAAGGGAAAAGACATCGGCCTGTTCTCCAATCTCGGCATAGGTTAATTTGCCCAGCCATTCCGAGTTATGGTGAACTTCTGTTTTGTTGAGGTTAATAATCTTACCAGCCTGCTGTAAATAGGTTTCCAGGTTGCTCATTACTTGTGCCCGAGTTAACATCGGCCGCTCGCTCTCCTTATCGCTGGTATCGCCAATGACGGCTGTAAAATCACCGACAATAAACACTAGTTTGTGTCCTAATTCCTGAAAATCCCTCATTTTGAGCAGAGGAATAGAGCGTCCTAGGTGTAGATTTGGACTGGTAGGATCGATGCCCAGCTTGACTCTCAGGGCCTTGCCCGATTTCAATTTCTGCTCTAAACTCCGTCGATCGATAACTTCTGCCACTCCTCGCTGGAGTAGCTCCTTAATTTTCTGACTATCGGTTTTTATCACTGCCATATATGCCAAAATATCAATATTTCGACTTTCAGTATACCCGAATTCTGATATAATGGAAACAAATCAATGCCTATACCTCAGATAAAAAAATCATCCTCATTTCAGACGCGTCGCTTTGATCGAGAGCACCGGCCGCATCACCAGCAAGCGCTACCACCACACAGAAAACAAAAGGCCAGAGCTTCTTGGAAAAAGAGAGCTCTCTTTCTGGCGTTATGGGGATCACTTCTGACCGTGTTCTTGTTTGTCGTAGCTTTTTTCTGGTACTCGCGGGATCTGCCAGATCCAAATAAATTAATCGATCGTGACGTTGCACAGAGCACCAAGATTTACGACCGCACCGGTGAGCACCTGCTCTATGAGATTCACGGTACTCAACGCCGCACCTTGATCGAGCTCTCCTCTATTCCTGACTTAGCCATCAAAGCCACTATCGCTGTCGAAGATAAAAATTTTTATAAACACAGCGGTGTTTCTATCTGGGGCATATTGCGCGGACAGATCATGCCACGACTTCAAGGCAGGCGCGCTCAAGGCGGTTCAACCCTGACTCAGCAATTTGTCAAAAATGCCATTCTGACCAATGAGCGCACTTTGGGACGTAAAATTAAAGAGTGGGTATTGTCATATCAGATTGAAAAGAAATTTACCAAGGAAGAAATCTTAAAACTATACTTCAACGAAATTCCTTATGGCTCTACGGCTTATGGTATTGAGTCAGCTAGTGGTATTTATTTTGGTAAGTTAGCCAAAGATTTAACATTAGCTGAATCTGCTATCTTAGCGGCCTTGCCACAGGCACCTAGCTATTTTTCACCTTACGGACCAAACAAAGAGCTACTGATTCAAAGGCAACATTTGATTCTAAACCTTATGACCGAGCAGGAGTATATCACATCAGATCAAGCTGAAGCCGCCAAAAAAGAAGTCATTGCATTCAAAACCAAACGTGAAGATATTACGGCTCCTCATTTTGTTTTCATGGTCAAGGCGGAGCTAGCAGACGAGTTTGGAGAACGCTTGGTTGAGCAAGGTGGCTTGAAAATTATTACTACCATCGACTGGGAAAAGCAGCAGTTGGCCGAAAAGACCATGGAAGAGCTGGGCCCAGGACTCCAAGAAAAGTACGACGCTTCTAATGCAGCGCTCGTCACTATCGATGTAGAATCGGGCGATGTACTGGCGCTGGTAGGATCCAAAGATTATTTTGACGATAGTATCGATGGGCAATTCAATGTGGCTACAGCTCTCCGCCAACCAGGTAGCTCTCTTAAACCCTTTGTTTATGCACAAGCTTTTGCCAGAGGCTTCCGTCCTGACACGGTTTTGGTCGATAGCTTCACCAATTTCTCAGCCGTTGGTACGCCCTATCAACCACGTAATTACGATGACAAAGAACATGGGCCAGTGACTATCCGTCAGGCTCTAGCAGGATCGTTAAATATTCCGGCTGTCAAAGCTCTCTACTTGGCCGGTCCCAAAGAAGTCATACGGACTCTCCAAAATTTAGGCTACACCACACTCAATGATCCTGATCGCTACGGTCTTTCTCTGGTCTTGGGCGGAGGAGAAGTAAAATTACTAGAGCATACCAATGGTTACGCGGCTTTAGCTCGCGAAGGCGTCTATCAGCCCTATAGTACCATCCTTAAAGTCGAGGACAATAAAGGTTCGGTGATGAGGGAAAAAAAAGAAGTTGATCAGAAGAGAGTAATCGAAAAAAATATTGTTCGCCAAATCACCAACATCTTAAGCGATAATGAAGCGCGGGCTTACATTTTTGGCGCTAATAATTATCTGACCTTATCGGAGCGTCCGGTAGCAGCCAAGACAGGCACTACCAATGACTATCTAGATTCATGGCTGATTGGTTACACGCCTCAGATTGTGACCGGTGTCTGGGTAGGCAACAATGATAATATCAGTATGAATCGCGGCACTGGAGCTACCGCAGCTGGTCCTATCTGGCAAAGTTATATGCGTGCCATCATGGCCGGATATCCGGTGGTTGGTTTCGGCGTGCCGACCTTAGAGCCCTGCACCAAAATGATGGTCTGTGGTCAAGCGGTGCGTGAAGCTGATGTGCCAGTAGATACGCGTACCAACAAACCAGCCGACAGCTCCACCCCTCCAGAATTTGTAGCAACCAAGCATCTCAAGGAATTGCGCAGCATTCTCCATTATGTAGACAAAGAAAATCCACTCGGCCCTATACCCAATAAACCAGAGAATGACCCTCAATATTCCTTGTGGCAACGTGGTGTAGAAGAGTGGATAAAAACACACACAGAAGAAGGTTACATTGATGTCTTGCCTGACGGCTATGTCGACAGCGGCAATCCAGAAGACCGCCCGACAGTTCAGTGGCAAGAGCCAACCAACGATCAGGTTATTATCAACCCCGAACAGAAACTCCTGGTCTCTGTTCAAAGTAAATATAAAATAAGTAGAGTTGATTTTTATCTTAACAATCAACTGATAGGCAGTAGTAGCCAATCTCCATACACCCTCCCACTAAGCATTCCAGCTGGATTAAAAAACGGCACCTATAGTCTTAAAGCCGTAGCCACCGATGAGTATGGCAACAGTCAGTCAAATAGTCTGACCATAACCCTCAACCTTCCAATTCAACAACTTTCGTTTAACCCCATTTGGGTGACGCCGGTAGTTAGTGAACAATACACTATTAAATCTCTACCGAGCAAGCTATTGGTCACGATGAATAATTTCAAAAATGCGCGTAAGGTTGATTTTTATTACAGTCACGACAACCAGTCCAAGTGGCTCGGGGTTATTGAGAGTCCTACCGAATCCGTCCTGTCCTTAGACTGGACCAAGCCAGAAGCCAGTGGTCAATACAAGCTTTATCTGGTGATCACTGACATTTATGGTTTCGTACAGACATCACCGGAAATTCTGATCAACATTAAATAAACGCCTGTAGGTGTAGGTCCTCGCCTCGCAAAGCTTTGGCGCAGAGGGACGACCTACACCTACAGGACATGGTAATTGACTCGCAATGACAGAAAAAAATCTACTGTCCTCCCTGCTGTCGCCACAAAGCCGCGTATAAACCGCCGGCTTTCTTTAATTCTTGATGATTTCCTTGTTCTACTACAGCACCGTGTTCTAGGACATAAATAATTTCCGCGTGAGCAATAGTTGAGAGACGGTGTGCTACTAAGATTGTAATAATACCAGGACGCGCCTTTTCAATATTCTTTATAGTTTCGGTAATAGCGCCTTCAGTCAATGAATCAAGGCTGCTCGTTGCTTCGTCAAAGATAATAATTTCTGGCTTACGTAGCAGAGCGCGAGCAATAGCTAAACGTTGTTTCTCACCGCCAGATAATTTGATTCCGTTCTCACCAATCTTGGTGTCCAAACCTTTGCCACCACGTGACAGTAGTGATTCGGCAGCGGCTAGACGCATAGCTTCGACACATTCCTCATCAGTAGCTGTTGGTCTGACAAATAGTAAGTTCTCACGGAAGGTTCCAGCAAATAGTTGTGTTTCCTGTGATACCAGGCCAATACGTTGACGTAGATCATCGATATCAATCTCGGAGTTGGGCTTTTGGTTAAATAAAATTTTACCTTGATTGGGATTGTACAGACCAACCAGAAGCTTGATAATCGTTGACTTACCTGAGCCAGACGGTCCGACAAAGGCAATCGTCTGCCCCGCCTTAATTTTTAAATTCAGACTCTTAATGGTTTCATCTTGACCACCGCTATAGCTAAAGCTGACATTGTCAAAGGCAATCTCTTGAATTGCTTCGACCGGCTTGACCCCTACCGGCTTGACCACCGCTGGTGTCGCTAGGAGTTCACCTAGTTGCTCATTGCTGGCTTTGGCTTCTTGATACTGCGTAGCTAGGCTACCAAGCTCAGACAACGGATTGAAAATAAAGAAGGAGTAAATATATAAGCTAAAAAATTGTCCCAGAGAAATATCGCCTTTGAAGATCAACCACATCATCAGCAACAACAGTAGTGAACGTAAGGTATTAATTGTCGTGCCTTGGATAAAGCTATACATACGGATCATGCGCACTTTGTACAACTCTAGTCCCAGGATTTTCTCATTAACTGCATTGAGACGATCAATCTCCTGTTGCTCTAGACCTAGACTTTTGACCAATTCAACATTACGGATAGTTTCGGTAGTTGATCCTGCTAGCTCCGCTGTCTGGGCTACAATAGCCCGTTGAGCACCTTTGACTTTGCGTGTGATCAAAAAAGCAGTAACACCGACAATAGGAATGAGTAAAAAATAAACTAATCCAATAGCCCAGTGCACCATAGAGGTGTAGCCAAGGACGAAGACAATACCGACGAGTGAGAAGAAAGCAATGTTGATCATGCTAGTGATTAACACTTGATTATCACTTCTGGCTTTTTGTAGTTTCAATAAAATTTCGCCAGAACGTCGATCTTCAAAAACTTGGAAAGGTAGTGAGAAAGAATGGTTAACCCCCTGAGCATAGAGCGCGGTACCGATACGCTGGACAATCACATTGACGTAGTAGTCTTGGAAGTTTTTGGCAATACGAGAGACGAGGGCTGTACCGACAGAGGCTAGGAGCAACAGACCAATACCACCGAGGAACTCTTGCTGAGTAATCTCACCAGCTCGGCTGGCATAACGGTCAATAATTAAACGGAAAATTTGAGGGTCGAGTAACGAAAAAATCTGGTTGATAGCAGCCAGAACCAGAGCTAAAGTTAGTAGTTTTTTGTAGTTTTTGAGATGACTCCAGATCAATTTCATAGACTGGCACTATACTGCAAAAAAATTAAAAGGAAAAGCCTTAAATCAACAGGGTCTTCCTGGGGTTGTTTCTTTTCTTCTTAGGAAACCTTACTGTTTTATCGGCATCACCAGATAGAGAAAGTCTTTTTGTTCTTTCCCGCGCAACACCGCTGGTCCTGAGGCGTCATTAACTTCAATGGTAGCATCCTGACTGTCGAGATGAAGAGCGCCTTCGAGTAAATATCGATAATTGAAAACAATTTCTCCAGCTGAGCCAACAGTTTCTGCTGGCAGTCTGGTTAGATTATCTCCTGCGGTAGCGTTTTGCGCTCGTAATTGTATTTCGCTGGTCTCTGGCACGAAGAGAAATTTCACATCATTGATCCCAGGCTGGCAAAAAAGTGAAGTACTCCTTAATCCTCGCACCAAGTCGCTGTTTTTTATTGTTATGGTCGTACTGAAGTTCACAGGGATAATTTGTTTATAATCAGGATATTGACCAGCCACTAGGCGTGAGACTATTTCGGTCTGACCAGCACTAAATTGAACCTGGTTGTCATTAGTTCTAATCTCCACCGTCTCTTCTTCTGACAATCCCTGGAAAGCTCGCAGGACCTGCTGAGCCGTCCTAATAGGAACTATGAGACTATAAGTACCTTCGGTCTCTTTTTCTAACGCTAGAGAAGCTTCTGCTAAACGGTAGCTGTCTGTAGCTACTAGTGTTAGCCTTTTTTCATGTAGGACAAATAGTACTGCGTGAAGTTCTGGTCGGCTTTCGTCTGTGCTGGCGGCAAAAACTACTGTTTCTAGCGCTTTAATTAAAGCCCTGCCATTGACCATACTAGGGTTTTGTCCCACAACCTCAGGTATTAAAGGAAAGTCTTGCGCTGTCTCTCCTTTGAGTTTAGTTTGTTGGTTGTCATCCTCTACCAGAAGCAGGTTTTCTTTTTGTTGTAACAAGAGATTTCCATCTGACAGCGAGTGAATAAAATCGCTAAAAAGTTTAGCTTGCACGGTGAACGATCCGGTGTCTTCTACTTTGCCGCGCACACGAGTTTTGATACCTATTTCCAAATTAGTAGCTATTAATAACAACCCTTCTTTGTCCACCTGTAAAAGAATGTTGTTTAGAATGGGAAGGTGGGGGTGCTTACCGGCAACGTTGCTGACGAGCGATAATCCTTGCGATAGGTTTTCTTGGGTGCACGCGATCTTCATAAGATTATTATTAATAAAAGTATGTGTTAGATAAGTAGTTGTAATAATAAGCGCTGGGGAAATGTGGACAAGAGGAG
>CAYHYG010000021.1:0-19876 GCA_964360835.1 uncultured Gammaproteobacteria bacterium | reverse complement strand
GGGCATAATGTTTACCTTGCTTTCCGATCTCATCCTTTGCAATCGTGATAGTCTCATCGGAAATTTCTATGGCCTCAATGGGTTGTCCAGCGGCGATTGCCCCAAGAATAGGAATCTCTATCATCTGCTTTGCTTCCACAGTAGATACGGCGCGGGGTTGGTTGTGTTCTTTATTCAAAAAGCCCGCATCTTGCAGTTTACTGATGTAATAGTGAGATGTAGAAGCAGAGGCGAGCTTAAATTTCTGTCTGATTTCCTCAAGAGAGGGCGCGTACTCATGCTTTGCCCTATAAGATTTTATGAAATCAAGTACTTGCACTTGCTTTTTTGTGAGCATATTGATAGTATAGATGATAATTAGAAAGTATACAAATTAAGTTATCCACAAAAACTATGGCAAATTACCACGTTACAATGGACAAGGAATCGGGCGACTGGAAAGCAAAGCGAGAAGGAGCTGATCGAGCGGCTGGTTATTATGATACACAGGCTGAAGCTGAGAAGGCGGCAAAACAGTTTTCTGCAAATACCGGGGAGGTGAAGTAAGAATCCACAGTCCAAAGGGGCCAATCCGAGATAGTGACACTGTTGCACCGGGACATGACCCAAATCCACCGATGGATAAAAAGCATTAATTTTATGAATGACCGACAACAAATAATCAAAGAAATTGAAGATTTACGAGGATCGCGGATTGTTACATATATTACAAGCGATAGACCGGGAATAATCTCAATGATTGATCCAATGGATTTGCGAGAGATTTTTGATCATATCAAGGATATTCCCAAAGACACGAAAATTGATTTATATATTTATAGCCGCGGTGGAAATTCTGTAACCGCATGGGCTCTCGCAAATCTTATCCGTGAACATACCAAAGATTTTAATGTTCTCGTACCTTATCGCGCGCACAGTTGCGCTACAGCAATTGCAATTGGATCAAACGAGATAGTCATGGGACGAATGGGAGAATTAGGACCAATAGACCCAACACTTTCCGCAATTGTTGATAAAAAAAAGGTTGATGTTTCAACCGAGGATTTATCTAGCTATATTGCTTTTCTAAAAGAAAAGTTTGGTATCAATCGGCAAAAACACACAATTCAAGCGTTTAGTCAACTTGCCGAAAACGTAAAACCTCTTTTGCTTGGTAGAGCATATCGCTCCTATCTCAAAGCAACAGATGACGCAATAAAACTTCTTCGACTACATTTGAATGACGAAAAGAAAATCAAAAACATTGCTGAACATCTTGTTGAAAAACTTTATGCTCACGATCATATTATTTCTCGCAGAGAAGCAAAAGAGCATATTGGTTTGAACGTTCTTTTTGCTGAAGGTGATCTTGAAAAGAAAATGTGGGATTTATACCTAAAATACGAGGATATGCTAAAATTAAAAGAGCCATATAAAGATGAGCCAACAACAGGAAACGATCCAAGAATTTTGCCGGTTACTGTTGTGGAAAGTAAAACTATGACCAGCAAAAAGAACGTTCGACAATTCATTAAGGAAGTCAGTTTGCCACAACAGAATATGGCGGCAATGCCTGTTATTGTTGGCGATAAACCCGCGCTTATGTTCCCAAACGGACAAGCTATTCAGATTGTAACAGAGGGACAGACTGTCGTTTTAGATCAGAAGTTTTTTGCTAAAACGGAGACTATAGTTTGGGAAAAAGAGCCTATAGAGTAAGCTCAAGTATTATTTTACAGAATAATCTACTGCATTTTGTTCTTTATTAGATTTTGGTTTTGGCACCTCAAACCATTGGGGGTGTTGCTTGAACATAGCTCTCAATTCACGTATGCTCTTATCAAGATCTTTGAATTTGAGCCACGTTTTTGGTTCAAAGTTCCGGGCATCGTCTCCGCCACCCCTCGACCAGAATGCTACCGAACGTAACTATAAAAAATAGCGATGTCCTGAGCGAAGCCACGTCAGACGTGGCGAAGCCGAAGGGCATAGCATAAAAAAGACGATGTCCCGAACGAGGTCCTTGAGCTAAATAGTTATTGACGAAGGTTCGCTCCTTTGTTTTTGTTTATCCTTATGCCATAATGATGCTATGAAAATAAATTACCGCTCTACAATCGCTCTCATTATATCTGTTGCTCTGGCTCAGACAGCCGGCATCCTAGGATCTATTGTTACGATCGATAGTATTGGCACTTGGTACGTCGGGTTAGGCAAACCAAGTTTCAACCCACCAAACTGGATTTTCGGACCGGTCTGGACCTTACTCTATACTTTGATGGGCATTAGTGCTTGGTTATTATGGTCTAAACGGAAACAACCCGAAGTTCGAAAAATACTTTGGCTCTATGGCAGCCACCTAGCCGTCAATACCCTTTGGTCCTTTGTCTTTTTTGGCTGGCACCGACTTGATCTGGCTTTTTTAGTCATCATCATTCTCTGGACCATGATTGCCTGCCTAATACTTCTGATTAAACGTTATTCACTAATAGCCGCTTGGTTATTACTCCCCTATCTGCTCTGGGTGAGCTTTGCCACCTTGCTTAATTATAGCTTGTGGCAATTAAATAGCCTCTGAATCAACTTATGAGCAAAGCAAATATTGTATCGCTCATTTTTATCTTACTGCTAATGGTAGGTTGCCGCTCTGTGGAGCAGGTTAAACCAGTGACAGAGACCAAAACGATAGAGATTAGTGAGCCAGTAGAGTCCTCCCCTGCACCTTCTTTGTCACTACTACAAAATAAAATATACGACGGTAGAGATTTTCTCCTAGGTCCTATCCTAGCACGTGCCAACAAATACACGCGCTACTATATTACCTACCTGAGCGGCCAGCTGAAAATTTCCGGCATCATGAATGTACCGACTGGCGATGGTCCGTTCCCGATTTTAATTCTTAATCATGGTTATATTGACCCCGCCATCTATACCAACGGTCGCGGGTTGAAGCGTGAGCAGGATTATTTTGCCAACAATGATTATATTGTGATTCATCCGGATTACCGCAATCACGCTGACTCAGATAAGGACGAAAATAGTGAACTGAACTTTCGTCTGGGCTATGCCGAAGATGTGATAAATCTTATCTATGCTGTCAAAGCCAGTGACTTGGATTATTTTGATGAAGAAAAAATCGGTATGCTAGGACACTCTATGGGTGGTGGCGTAACTATGAATATTTTGGTGACGCAACCCAATCTGGTGCAAGCGGCTGTACTCTACGCGCCGGTCAGCGCAAATGTCGGTGATAATTTTGATCGTTGGACACGAACCCGTCCGGAAGTAGCAGAAAAAATCATCGCTACCTATGGAGAGCCAAAGGATAATCCGGAGTTCTATGACAATCTGTCGCCTATTAATTATCTGGATCAAATACAGACACCAGTGTTGTTACATCATGGTACAGCTGACGCCGATGTGCCTATAGCTTGGTCCAACACATTCAATCAAGCTATGGTTTCAGCTGGAAAAACTATCACCTACCATATATACGACGGTGCGCCGCATGAATTTATCAAAGACTGGCCTGCTTTTATGCAACGAAATCTGAATTTTTTTGATCTGTATTTAAAAGGCCAAGATTAGCCATTATTATCCGTAATTTGACAAACCCTTGCTATTTTGTCCTGAATAGGTTAGTCTTCTACTTAGTGTAATCTCT
Organism: uncultured Gammaproteobacteria bacterium; assembly: GCA_964360835.1. Lineage (GTDB taxonomy): Bacteria > Patescibacteriota > Patescibacteriia > UBA1558 > 2-01-FULL-52-15 > CAYHYG01. The sequence goes on along the minus strand of CAYHYG010000021.1, from coordinate 16,233 downwards.
TAAGTAAAAATAAGCCTTCGGGCAAGCAGCGGAGTAGGTCGAATTACCCAAATTAGAAAGATACCAAATATCCTACATGACAAAATTATATGTGGGCGGACTATCATACAGCACCACTGATGCTGGTATGCAAGAAGCCTTCGCCAAGGCGGGAACTGTCGTTTCTGCCAAGGTCATGACCGACAAAATGACGAATCGCTCACGCGGTTTCGGTTTCGTCGAAATGTCCTCTGACGAAGAAGCTCAAGCAGCCATCACCATGTGGAACGGCCAAGAATTAGACGGACGCCGTTTGACTGTGAATGAAGCTCGACCCATGGGTGACCGACCGAAGCGATCCTTCAACGATCGCGGACCTCGTACCAGCAGCTGGTAATCCATCCATCAATTTTCAAAACCCTGTACCGTTCTGGTGCAGGGTTTTGCTGTTGCTCAGTCGCCTGTCTTCGGCTACAATACGGCCATGATAGAATCAACATCGATAATGATACCAACTTCATCTGCTCCAACGATTACTAGTCCGATAGCAAAAAAACGTGCTCGGTTTGTCATCACCTTGATCTTTGCCGTTGGCGTGGTGCTTTTTTGGCTGGCACATTTGGCTTATCAATATTACACCTTACCGGGAGGTGTGCTACAACAAAGTCTAATCATAAGTTTTGGCGTCGCTGGTGTTTTTCTCATCACCTTCTCTCTCCTCAGTAGTGTTCTTTTTCGCCTGCGACCCAAGACGGCCAAACATTGGCGCTGGCGTCGACGCCTCGGTGTTTCTGGTGTTGGTCTAATCCTCGGTCACGTCATTACTGTTCTGTGGTTTACGTTTAATTGGAATCTAAATTTAGTTTTTTGGAATTGGAACCCCCTAGAGAACGCCATGATTTTCGGCGCACTAGCTTTGGTTATATTGTTAGCTATGGCTCTGACTTCTACAGATTGGGCGGTTGATACTATCGGTTCCAAGCGTTGGAAATTTATCCATCGTTTTGTCTATATCGCCTACCTATCAGCTATATTTCATTTCATGCAAATGGGTTGGGACCTGCTACAAAATCCGGTTGGCTATACTCTGTTGGTCTTGGTCGGACTGACTATCCTTGGTCATATCTACTTATTTTTTGTCACTATTTATAAGCGTAAATTTCCACGCCTGGCCACATTAGTGGGCTTACTAATCATTGCCGGTGGCGTCATCGTTGGTTTTATAGTATACCTCAATATTTTCCGACCATTACCCAGTACTGGGTCTAACCAAAAAAATCCCAAAACCTTCGCTGACAAAACTTATAAATTTAAAATAGGGTATCAGGAACCTTTGACACCAATCATAGGCAAAGACGCTATCGAAATTTCCAGCTACATACCTCTCTGTGATCCAGAAACGACTCTGGTTTGTCTGGTCTATCCTGATACTGAACTACCACGGAGCAATTTTGGCGGTGCGGCCGTCAGTGTGGGCCTGATGAACAATCTTACTACTACCGAACAATGTAATACACCCTACAACGGCGAACAATTCTCCAACTTCAAGGTAATGACACTTAATGACCGTCTGTTCTCCATTTTCGTTTTCAACGAGGGAGCTATGAGCCATCGAAGCAGTTCTCAACGCTATCGCACTTGGCACGACAACAAATGTTTCCAGCTGGAGACGCGCTTTAATACCACTGATCCGGGTGTCTATGAGCCGGGCGCTATCACGCCAATATCTCCACAAGATCAGGGAAAAATCTATGAGCTACTGGTTCAGTCGATGGTTAGTTTTGAATTTACTCCTTAGTCTTAGTCGTCTTGATTTTTCTCAAAAAATAGGTATAACTACAAGGTCTTTTGGGCCTATAGTCTAGTGGTACGATCCCGATTGATTATAAACCATAATGTATTGCTTATATATTTTAAGGTCATTAAAAAATTCAGCTTATTACATAGGCAGCAGTAAAGACATTTCTATACGGCTAGCAAATCATAATTCAGGAAAGGTCCGTTCAACAAAACGCTCTGCACCTTGGGAACTAATATATAGCGAGACATATAATACCTTAAGTGACGCTCGAAAGAGAGAATTGCAGATAAAATCTTGGAAGAAGCGTCGGGCAATTGAAAGTTTAATCAATCGAGGATCCACGACAATTCAGGCGGGCCCGTAGTAAAGTGGTATTACACGGCATTCGCATTGCTGAGGCGGGAGTTCGATTCTCCCCGGGTCCACCAATGTGGGCCCCCCTGAATTGTCGGGACATTCGCATTGTGGAGGCGGCAGTTTCCCGATCTGATTTCCTCAGATCGCGGACTCTCGACATCAAACAGCGATTGATGTCGGAGCGATTCTGCCTAGGTCCACCATTCGATTCGCCCTTCGCGAGGCTCAGGTCTCTCTCATGGTCTACGACCACTCTCCTAATAGCTGTTGGTGTCTAAAGAGTAGAATCGAATGTCCTAAGCGGATCCCGAGCGTAGTCGAGGGAGGAGTCGAAGGACACTCGTTATGTTGACCGCTTAAGGTGTCCTGAGCTATACAACGTCAAGGGATATTCTTTTTAAGACGTATTTGATAATCATCTGAACGGGGCGTGGCGCAGTTGGTAGCGCGCATGATTCGGGTTCATGAGGCCGTGGGTTCGAGTCCCGCCGCCCCGACCACATGATTGGCAATCTTATAGCGGACTTTGAATGTTTCTCAACCGCGTGGAAGTAACATGCGTATACCGCTGTGTGGTCCGCACATCCTGATGACCTAGTAATTCCTGGACATAGCGCATATCAGTGCCTTGCTCCAGCAAATGAGTGGCAAAACTATGACGCAACGAATGGAAAGTTGCTTCTTTTTTTTGATCAGCGCGTTGCAAAGCTTGCTCAAATATCTTTTGCGCAGTACGCGTAGTCAAGGAGCCTCCCTGTTCACTTCTAAATAAATATTCAGTTCCCGCCCTTCCCGCTGTAAACTGCTGTAACTGATCAAATAATGAGGCGGGAAACAATGTCAGGCGGTCTTTGTTGCCTTTGGCCTGCTGTACTAGAATTATCTGATTACTAAAATCAAGGTCCCGGACTTTCAAGGCTACGACTTCACTAACCCGCAATCCCGAACCATAAGCCAAGGCCAATAGCAAACGATGTTTCTGATTGGCAGTATGATCGAGAAGCTGTTGAATCTCCTCTCGTGACAAGACCGTTGGCAAATACTTCTCCTTTTTTGGTCTGGCGATCGAATAAAATAACTTACGCTTGAGCACATCTCCATAATAAAACTTTAAGCTAGAAATCACCGAGTTAAGCGAGGTGTTGGTGTAACCATTGGATCGTAGGTACAATAAGAAATTTTTGACATCATCAGTCGTGACTTCACGGGCAGAGTGGCGAAGCCATTGTAGAAACTGTCTATTGTGACCTAGGTAGGCTTTAATAGTACGACGGGAAAATCCTCTAATAGCCAGCTCCCGGGCCAAAGTCTCAAGTGACGGTAAAATGTCGCTCGCTGGCGTGGGTTGGCGAAATCCCTGTGGAATCGCTTGGTCTGCGGATAAATTAAAAACAGGCTCAATTCCCTGTTGATTTGAAGCATTCATAGATTGTTCTGATTAATTATTCACCTTTACATTTTGGCTAACTCTAGCTAGGATGTCAATAGGTTCGCCAACCCACTGTTATGCCGACATCGCTTCGCTCCTCTCGGCATAAATGCGCCGGGTACCCCTGCCGTTCTGCTCGTCTTCCTCGCGGAGCTCGGTCGACATCGCATAACAGCAGGTATCCAAAATGCCCGTCGTATCCCGCAAGCGGTCTCCTCCGGTCACTTCGGATCACCCGGCGCATTTAGATGCCATGTGGGCTCGTGTCACATATAAAAAATTGAAAAGAGCGTCAGGCATATTGTATGCATTGACGCTCTTCGTCATTTCTGACAGTTGGGCGAGTGTTAATCCTTCTTCCACTCAGTGGCCGCTGCGAAGTAAGGACGGTATTCTTTCTCATCAAAGTCGCGAAGAAGCACGACGTCGACAATCATAACACCGCTGCCTTCATGCCACCTACCGCCGATAACTTTCAGCTCCACAGGCCCACCTCCGACCTGAAGCTCGAGCTGCATTTCTGTAAACACGAACGGTAGCTCCATTTCCCGTGTGAGCGTATCCGAACCTGACGGCCACATGAGTACCACAGAAGCCTTTGCCATATTCCCCTCCTGATGTTGAACAATATACGACACGATTATCGTAATTGCATACTATATCAAAAGACTGCCTATATGTCAATAATATCGAGCCCTCACAGCACCTAACACCGCGTATGCGGTTCGACCGCGAGACTAGATAAACTAGCTAGCTTCTCAAAAAGCCGCCGGCTAGTCTAATGTATTCGAGTATTCTAATATGGCGGTCTATCCTACATCCCTCCACTCGCTTGCGTGGTGATACGCCAGAGGCGTATGATTATACCACGCCGCTCGGTCGGGACGTCGCATACGCTGGCCATTATGCCGACATCGCTTCGCTCCTCTCGGCATAAATGCGCCGGGTACCCCTGCCGTTCTGCTCGTCTTCCTCGCGGAGCTCGGTCGACATCGCATAACAGCAGGTATCCAAAATGCCCGTCGTATCCCGCAAGCGGTCTCCTCCGGTCACTTCGGATCACCCGGCGCATTTGTACGAAAGAGGGGACTTTTAATCTATATTGAATTACTATGGGAAGAATTGAGGATGAACTTACAGTTAGAGAAGATTGTCTTAACTTTGCAAAAAATAAGCTTGACGCTTGGTTCTGCACCGATAGTTGGCAGGTAACTCAATTTAATAAAGTCATCGCCGTTATACTGGTCCTAGCCATTCTTTTCGGGATCGGTTACGCTTTATACCGTCTAACACGAAAAACAAAGTAAAAGTCCGCTCCATCGTACAACAACGGATATCCGATTCGCGAGCGACCGTAAAATAATCTGTTAAGCTATATGAAAGAGGATCTTCAAGCTGATTCTAAAAATTTAGCGCTGAATAATATAGCTGACACCTGCTATGATTAGTCTACCTGCTCTCGAGGGTTATCAGGAAGAATAAAAATTTGATCAGGATCACGCACAACAAGTTCATACAGATCCTCAAGTTCTTTACTGCTTGAGCTGACACTCTTATCGCCGACCATAACATTTCTGTTTAGCCCCAATACACAATCATAGAAACGTATAGAGAGTTTTGGGATTTTAAAGTACTTTCTTGGAATATGCAAAATTTCATCCATCATTTCTTCAAGGCCCCTTCGCACGCTTTCCTTTGCGGCCGGCGTTCTTGCATTAACAAATAATTTATACATTCCTCCTCCTCTAGCATATTCCTCCGAAACTACCTCATGCGATGGCGAAACATGAACACCCTTATCGCTTCCTGTAACGCGGTTCTGATAAAAATCTTTATTATAGAAATCCTCTGGAGAAATAGCCTCACTAAGCCCTCGAAATACTACCAGAGGCTCACCATTTTTATCAACTATCTTACTTGTACCTGAGGAGCTCGGACTTTTCTGCCAATCTCCAAAAAAATCCTTAAATGTTTTCGTTCGGGCAATTTTCCAATATAATTCACTCTCTCTGCCAAGATTTGAAATTGGCCCTTCAGGATAAACAAGTAGATTCCCCTCCTTGTCCCTATCTTCTTCTCCTACCTCCATCATACTCGCCTCCTCAACTATCTTTCGACTAAGCTCAAGCATATGTTCCGCTCCTGTCTCCTTTTTGCCTGCTGGCTCTGGTGCAGGGATTCGTTCTTCTTTCTCCTCTGAAGGTGGGGCATCAAATTTTTCAAACTCGTTATTCATATTTTATATTCTATCATATTCGCTTTCAAAGAGCAGGTCAGGAAGATCCCTCGTTCTAAAATACCTAATATTAGTGAGTAGTCGCTCGCTCATCTACATCCCTCACCTTCTCGCATGATGTTGGCTCTAAAGAGCCAAATATTGTATCATGCTCGTAGGTTCGGGACGTCGGATATCCTGTTCTGTTAGGTGAAATAAATTTTAGACTGCTATATGAACAAAAATATACTATTAGGAGCTATTGTCCTAATTGCAATTGGTTTAATAAGCTGGCGCCTCTATGATCAATGGCGGGAAAGGCAAATTCCCTTAAACCCTCTTTATCCCGAAGCCTATTGTCAGCATCTATCCAACTATTCTAACGATACCGGAGGAGAATTATTCCGACAGGAGTGTTTAAGGTATGTCAATGCCGACTGCCAAAGTAACCAAGATTGTGGGCCTTTCCCTTGTGAAAATAATAAGTGTTTAATTAAACGTTGTAATTTCGACTCCGACTGCCCTGGTCTATGCGGTCTAAACCTAACCCCAGTTCCCGGTTTTTGCACGACTTTGGATATAAAGTAAGGGTCTAAAATTTACATCACCTAACACCGCGTATGCGGTTCGCCCGCGAGGATAGTAAACTGGCCAGCTGCTCAATAATGTCGCCTAGACTAGTATAGTCTGGTAATTCTCAATTGGCGGTCTCACCCATATTTGGTACTGGTACCACTCCTTTCAGTCGTGATAGTATACCAGTACCAAACACCGCATACGCTGGCCAGTTAGCCGGAAATACATTTTTTATCTAGGGATTTAGGAGTTTCCCGCTCAGCTGGGCAACAAGGGTGCAAAACAAAATTTTTATTTATTTAGAGAGGGGGATATGGAGTTTTCTTCGCTCCCTCTGGTCGCTCAGAAAAGGATTTTTATTAAAACATTTTTTAAGAACATAGCAAATCAGCACTACATTACCAGTTAAATGCCCCCACTTCAAAGCCTATCCGTAAATGAACGAGATAGCTTTTTTATAGATACTAATTTAGTAAGTGACAAAAAAGCCCTATAAACCTCAAGAAATAGATGCTTGACGGTTCTATATCAGTAGAGTAGTATAGTAAGTGACATTACTATATCATCCCAAAAGGATACAAAAATATGGACGAAATCCTTAAATACGTACAAAACCAACTAGTACAAGCCCCTTTCCGGCTCAAGTCCTACACCCAGGACGAGCAGGGTAAGAAATACCCGCAAAGAAATATCTACATCAAGGTCGATAAATACTTTCGGGATTTTTTGCATATTCCAAGCGCTCAGGATCGCTGGATTATTATCCCTGGTCTTCGAGGTGTCGGTAAAACTACTATCCTAGCACAACTTTTCTTGAATCATCACCAAGAAGTAGGTGAACATAGAATACTCTATGTTTCGTTGGATGAAGTAGTGAATGTTCTTGGTTCCTCATTGAGAGATGTATTGACTGCATACGAAAAGATAATCGGCGTAAGCTTTGAAAAACTTACTGAGCCGGTTTTTATATTTATCGACGAAGCACAATATGATCCTAAATGGGCATCGGTATTAAAGTCAGTATATGATCGGTCAAACAAAGTCTTTGTCGCGTGTAGTGGTTCATCAGCTGTTTCTTTGCAGACAAATCCGGATGTAATCCGTCGTTCCATTTTTCAGAAACTCTTCCCAACCAGCTTCTCTGAATTCTTAATGATCCGTGACGATAAATTTCCAGTCAAAGACTTAAAAAAAAATATTAAAGACGCTCTGTTCATTGCTGATTCGGCCAAAGATGCCTACGAGAAGCTAAAAAAATATGAGCAAAGCGTGATGAGTGCGTGGTCATCAATAGATCGACATTATGTTGATGAATATTTAAAGATTGGCACTTTGCCATTTGCCATCCGAATGAAGGACGAAGCACGAGTGTATCAAACAATCACGTTGCTATTGGATAAGGTAATTAATCAAGACGTTCAAAGTCTTGGTCGATTCGATACTAAGACACTCATTTATATTAAGAGGCTGTTATTTCTGTTAGCCGAATCTGATGTGGTGAGCATTCAGAAACTTGCCATCACCCTTGAAACAAGCGTCAATACAGTCTCCAATATTCTCGAGGTATTAGAACAGGCTGAGTTGCTCATCCGAGTTATGCCATACGGTTCTAATTCCAAAAAGGTAAGGAAGCCGTCGCGTTACCAGTTTATGTCTAGTGCAATGCGTTCGGCTTTTCTCTCGGTTGCTGGCAATGTGCAGATTTTTGCTGGCCAGAAGGGCAGACTAATGGAAGATATCGTTGCGATGACTTTATATCGTGAATTTGTGGCCAACAGCCGTGGTGCCTTGAATTACGACAGTGCAAAGGCTGGCGCAGACTTTATTCTTACTATTGCAGATAAGAATATTATTCCGATTGAAGTTGGTATGGGCGAAAAACTAGGCACACAAGTCAGAAATACCATGAAGAAGGTCAGATCGGCCAAGTACGGAGTGGTAATCTGTAAAAATTCACTTTCATTGCTGGAAGACGCTAATGTAGTTAAAGTTCCATTAGATTACTTTTTGTTGATGTAAATTTATGGCAATAACAAACACAGGTGAAAATACACTATCGGCAAAATTGAAGACAATTTTGCCTAACTGCGACCGGATAGACGCGCTTGTGGGCTATTTTTACTTTTCTGGTTTTAGAGATCTTCACAATGAGTTAAAAGATAAGCAAATCCGTATTCTTGTGGGTATGGATATTGATAAAAAGATCATTGAAAAGATTTTTTTTTGATGATCTTAACTTGGATAAATTTGAGACCGGCACTAGAATTTCCACTCGCTCAAGTGCAAAAGTTAAATATATTGAAAACTTCTCAAAGATTTTTAATGATACCGATTATTTTGATAACGAAGAATCACAAAATCCTGCGCTGTGAGGCAACAGGATATTGGATGATTTTTCTAAATTCAATATATAGTAATAGTGAACAGTTGTCAACTAGCTACAAATCAGTCTCTAACTTCACGTAAATCGTGTCTTCACTTATGCGGTAAACTTCGTTAAAATTATACCGCAACGTTCAGACACGACTTCAAATACGCTGGCCAGTTCTATGAATACTTTCTCAACATTAACCACATTGGCTTCCGGTTGCTTCTGGTGCACTGAGGCGGTGTTCAAGAATCTCGGCGGTATCAACAAAGTTACCCCCGGTTATACTGGCGGTCAGAAAGATTATCCTACCTACGAAGAAGTCTGTGCCGGCACTACCGGTCACGCTGAAGCCGTGCAGATAGAATTTGATCCTCGTATCATCTCTTATGAGCAAATACTAAAGATCTTTTTTGCCACACACAATCCCACAACCCCCAACCAGCAAGGCAATGATGTGGGCACGCAATACCGTTCGGTCATTTTTTTCCACTCTGAAAAGCAAAAGCAAATTGCGCAAAAGATGATAAAAGAAATAGAAGAGGACAAACTTTTCTCCGGTCCTGTCGTGACCACCGTTGAATCTTTTGAAAAATTTTATACCGCCGAGGAATATCACCAAAATTACTTTGATCGTAATCCCGAATCTGGCTATTGCCAAGCGGTGATCAATCCCAAGCTGGCCAAGCTACGCCAAGAGTACTTAGGACTACTGAAAAAGCTGAAATCGTAGAGGCGAAATTACGTTATTTTGTTACTTTCGCGAGTCTCAATGTAATCATTGAGCGAAGTGATCTAGTTTGGAATAACTACCCGACCTGGAAAAATCACTGACTAGATTGCTTCGCACGTCTGACGTGCTCGCAAATGTTTACTATCAAACTTTTGCTATTCGTACCGCAGGGCCTCAATCGGATTTTTCTTGGCCGCTTGGCGGGCAGGATACAGACCAAAGACCAGACCAACACCGCTAGCGACTGCCAAGCCTAAAGCCGCGGCCGACCAAGGAAAGGTAAAACCCCAGGCTATGCCAGCCGCCTGAGAAATGATCAGAGATAAGGCATAGGAAATAAGTGCTCCCAAGGTAATACCAATCAATCCGCCAATACCGGTCAAGGTGATCGACTCGAGCAAAAATTGTGTCAGGATATTACTCTCAGTGGCTCCTACTGCTTTACGCAGGCCGATTTCTCGAGTCCGCTCGGTCACAGAAACCAACATAATATTCATAATACCAATGCCTCCTACCAGCAGCGAGATGGCGGCTACGGCCGCCAGAAATAATGTTAGGGTATCGGTTACTGTTTTCACTGTGTTCAAAGCATCCACCTGCGTCTCCACAAAAAAATCATCCTTCTCCGGATCCGTAATGTTATGATTGTTGCGCAAAGTAATGGTAATGTCTTTGACCGTGTCCTCTACGTGTTCTTCGGTATCAGCTTCAACCACCAAACGGTTATAATGTTTGATACCAAAGACATACCGTTGGGCTGTGGTGTAAGGAATTATCACGGCATCGTCAAAATTGACGAAGCTAGCTTGGCCTTTCTTGGCCATCAGACCAATGACGCGGAAATTTCGTCCACCAATTTTTATTTTGACGTCAACCGGATCATTCTGAGCGAAAAGTTCCTCTGAAACTTTGGTGCCGATGACCACGACGTCAGCATAGCCCAAGATTTCATCGGGGGTGAAGGTTCTACCGCGACCGATCTCAATATCGTACATTTCCTGATACCCCATACCCAGACCATAGATAGTAGGACGGTAGGTTTCTTTGGCGTAGGAAACTGTCTCGCTACCAAAGACAATCGGCATAATACGTGTGGCATACGGCACATTGCTCGGACGTTCCAGTGATTGCAAATCTCTTTCCTTTAACGAATCAGCAAAAACAGACAAGAAATCACTTGGTCCACTCGTCTCGCGACCCGGCACGACAGCGATCGTCTTGGCTCCGATGCTCTGAATCTGTCCGAGAATCAAATTCTGCGCGCCCTGTCCTAGCGAAACAATAATAATGATAGCCATAATACCGATGACAATACCTAAGATAGTCAAAATGGACCTAGCCTTATTGGTCCGTAGACCTCCGATTGCTGTCAAAAAATTGTGCTGAATCTTCATAAAAAAATCTTTCTACCAACTACTTTACAAAATCTCGGGCTGTTTTGTGATTAGCTACTTTCTGGTCGCTGGCGATCTGACCGTCATGTATCTGAATAATGCGCTGAGCCATCTCTGCGGTATACGTTTCATGAGTAATCAGGATGACCGTGTGCCCTTGCTCGCGGTTGAGCCGTTGTAAAATATCCATGACCACCTGTCCTGATTTCGAATCAAGATTGCCAGTCGGCTCGTCGGCAAAAATTATCTGTGGTTCGATGACCAGAGCCCGGGCAATAGCTACACGCTGTTTTTCTCCACCTGATAATTGGCCGGAGAAATGCTGCTGACGGTGTTCTAGGCCAACCGCTTTGACCGCTTGTTTGACTCGCTTATCCCACTCTGCTTCCTTAATGTCAGAGTAAAGGAGCGGTAATCGTACATTATTATAAACGGTAGTCTTGGCTAGGAGGTTGAAAGCTTGAAAAACAAAACCCATAGCTGAATTACGAACTTTGGCTTTTTCAACAGAATTATATTCGCTCTGCAATTTTCCTTCCAACCAATATTCACCAGTTGTCGGTTCATCGAGAAAACCCAAAATATGCAGCAAGGTAGACTTACCAGAACCAGATGGACCAATGATAGCCACAAATTCACCTTTGGCAATATCGAAGGAAACTCCATGCAGAACTTTGGTCTCTGCTTCATCGCTACCAAAAGTTTTGGTTATATTTCGTAGCGATATTAGTGGCTTGGTTTCCGTCATACTATTTGCTAACGCCGGTTACGACGCGATCACCCTCTTCCAGACCGGAAGTGATCTCTATCAAACCCTCTATACCAACAATGCCTGTCTCAACCGTCCGATCAATCGGCACTTCCTTGCCTGCCGAAATTTCCAGAAGCTGAACAATTCGTTTGCTGTCCTCGATAGTAATAGCACGCTGAGGAATTGCTAATACTTGTGTCCGAGAATCAGTAGTAATATCAATGTTGGCAGTCATACCAGACTTAATCCTTTCATCGTCTTGAGTAAATTGAAATACAACCTTGTAAGTAGCTAACCCTTCTATGACTGTTTCTGCTGGTTCAATAGCTACAATCGCCGCTTGAAAAATAACTTCACTACCGTAAGCATCGAGAGTTACCTCGGCCTGATCACTGACTGTTAACTTAGCAATATCTGCTTCTGGTACGAAGGCTTCAATCTGATATTGATTATCACTAATTACTGAGACTAGGGAGGTTCCGCCACTAGCGATCTCTCCAACTTTTGCTTCTTGTTTGGTTACTAGGCCGGCGAAAGGCGCTCTAATGACTGACTGTCCCAGCTGAGCCTGAATAGCTTGAACATTGGCTTGAGCTTGTTGGACTTGGGCTTGTTGCGATGTTAAATTGGCTTCGGCTTGTTTCAAGGCCGCGCGTTGCGCACTGATCTGCTCTACTGGTGTGCCAGCCAAGACTAAATCTAGTTCATTTTTAATCCGACTAATGATGATTTTCTGCGCCGCGATATCCTGCTCGGCGCCACCGACATTCGTTAAAGCGGTATTGATAGCAGTACGAGCCGTTGATAAATTTGTACGGTAAGTGTCGTAGGTAGAATTATTCAACAAACAACTGTCTGTCAAAACCGAGTTGAGGGCGATGAGAAAATTATTATACACTTGCAAATGTGCCTTGGCCTTGATGATAGTTTGATCCCATTCAAATTGAGAACTGACGGCGGACAGCTGATTTAATTCAGTCAGCCACTTCGTCAAATCACTTTCACTTTGTTCACGAGCCGCAGTAGCGTTGATAGCTGCCTGACTATTACAAGTATTAAAAGTTAAGGAATAATCCAAGTTAATGTTGCCGCTAAACATAGCTGAGGTTTTGACACGTACAGCGTCATCAGCTTTATTGTAAGCATCGTTGACGGTCGTGGATAAAGTAGCGTAGTCATTGGACAAATCTTGTTCAGCCGTGGCTAACTGATCTTTCTTGATAGCTATCTCTTCTGGCAATGAACCGCGCAATAATTCATCCAGCTTAGCCTGTTCTCTGGTAACAGCTGCTTGATATTGTGACAATAGTGCCTGAGAAGACAAAACTCCTGCCTGTGCCTGTCTCAACTGGGCCCCCAGCTGACCTTGTTCTAAGGCGACCAGTAATTGCCCCGCAGTGACCCGATCACCTACCTGAGCCGAAACCGTAGCAACGCGTCCACTAGTCGGTAACCCCAGATTAACTTCTGAGGCCGGTTTAACCGTACCACTAACTGAAACTATCTGTGTCAAATCAGCTCGATCAACCGTAGCTGTAGTATAACTATTCGCTTTATTTCTACCAGCCAAAACCACCCCAGTGATCACAACAACTACGATACTACCGATCCACCACCATTTTTTAGCTCCTAACTTCATACTCTCTGTTCATTATATTTAATTATTGTTCGTAATAAAGTCACGAATTGTTTCCGTTTTTGAGATTCTAAACTTTCCATCATAACCCCTATCTCTCGTTCTATCTGTTTGTAGCCGCGTTGTAAATATGCCGCTCCTTTTGGCCGTAATGCAATATGAACCGCCCTCTTATCCTTCTTATCCCGCACTCTCTTGATATAACCAGACCGCTCTAACGAAGTTAATAGACTGCTAACCGAGGGTCTGGTAATACAGAGATATTTGGCAATGGCAGAAGGCAAGGGCATACCTTTTTCGGTAATATATTGTAAGGTGCCCCAATAGAGCGGCGTCTGACGACTACCTTCGAGAAAATCCAAACGCTCTCTCAGCTGCCGCGAAAAAGTAAACAGCAGGGCGGCCAATATTTTACCTGAGGCGTTACTACTCATACAAAAACTATCAATAATATAGTTAGATGGTCTAATTATATGATCACTTCAGACACTTGTCAATGTAGAAAAGTTTCTAGCCCTGGTATTCCGAAAGTTTGGCGTCAAGATGATTCAAGAGTAAGACATTGTCAAACTTAGCATCCTTCAGAGATTGACGGTATTGTGGTAGGTGTTCCAGCCAAGTATGAAATAACTCCGGTGTCAGATGATCACCGCACAATCCATACCCCAGCTTTTCAATCTGTCTGGCGTTCAAGCGTTGCTCGTACTGCCAAGCAATAGGCAAAGAGAGCACCGGCTTGCCTAAATAAATACTTTCGGACAGTAAAGTAAATCCGCCATTAGCGATGACACCTTTGGCTGCCAATAAATCTTCCACTACTTGCGTCGGACTGAATTCCCGGGCAATAACATTTGGTTGTACTGCCAACTCTGGTGAGGCCTTATAAATGACAAATTGCTCTTGGCTATTCTGTACTAGCTGTAGTAATTCTTCGGTGCTATCAGCTGTCTGATAGACAACTATAGCTGGCCCGTCGAAAGCTCGCTCCTTAGCCATCCAAATATCTGGACGTATCAATGGTGGGAAAATTGCCGTCGTGTCCTGAAACTGCTTCTTGATTTCTGGAAAGAAGAAGGACGTTATCAACGTATGATCACGCTGGGGCAAGATCGCCTCGCTATACGCCCTAGCCAACAGATATTCGCCGTACTCTTTGGCCGGAATGGTTAGCTTGGCGCTGACTAATATGTGTTGATTATCAATACTAATGAGTGGCAGGTCATAGAGTGTTGCCACCAAGGCCCCCGAAGGATCAAAATCACTGATAATCAGCTGCGGATCAAATGTCTTGACGCTGGCCATAATGCGTTTCAAATCACGTGGCCAATGCCTCATCTGTAACATATTGCGGGCGATAGTCTGACTCTTTTTCACCCGAGCTCCCCGATACATCAGACTCCAACCGTGGATCTCCATGGTCCGCGGATAGCGTGCGTGCAAAATTTCATAGCCTTTGTGACTGCTAAAAATACTGATCTCATGTCCTTGCGCTAAGAGATGATCAATAACCACTGAGCTACGGAACGCATGCCCATTACCGTCACCGCAAATTGTGTAAAGAATCCTCATTACTGCCATTATATAACGAAATTATTAGCTCTGAACCTTCACGTCTTTAATTTCTCATCTGCGAGCCCGCTTCAAGCGGGCGAAGCAGTCTAGCCAAAAAATGCCTCAAGCTAGATTGCCCGCCTTGTCTCGGCGAGGCAGGCTTCGTCGTCGCGTCAGACGCGACAGACTCGCAAATGAGAATAAATTCATTTCACAAAACTTTCTTTGCCTCTTATCACTATCATCTTTTAGTGAAAGTTAGTATAATATAGCTATGCAATTAGTGACCAAAGCTGTCATACCAGTAGCAGGTTTCGGAACACGATTTTTGCCTGCTACTAAGGCCCAACCTAAGGAGATGTTGCCTCTTGTAGACAAGCCTATCATACAATATATTGTCGAGGAAGCTGTAGCCTCGGGCATCGAAGAAATCATTTTTGTTACCAACCAGAACAAGCGCGCCATCGAAGATCATTTTGACCGCAACTTTGAGCTCGAATACCGATTGAAACAAGGTCATAAAAATGATTTACTCAAATCCATTTCACACATCTTCAAGATGGCTCAATTTGTCTACGTACGCCAACCAACTCCCCGAGGCCTAGCCGACGCTATATTGCAAGCAGAAAAATTAGTCGCTGATAATCCTTTTGCTATTTTTCTTGGAGATGACATTATTGACAGTCCCGTACCGGCGATGAAACAGTTGATGCACGTTTATAACCGTTACCATGCTCCTGTCGTTGGTGTCACTCCAGTGCCAAAAGGTGATGTCTCCCGCTACGGCATTATCAAGGCCACCCGCCTGAACGCAACTACCTACAAAGTCGCCAGTATTATCGAGAAGCCTAGTATCAAGAAAGCTCCTTCAAATTTAGCCATTACCGGCCGATATATTATGACACCTGATATTTTCCGTTATGCCTCTCACTTACGCGCCGGTAAGAATGAGGAGATTAATTTTACCGAAGCTTTGGCAGCCAGAGCCAAGACGCAACCACTCTATGCCTGTAAATATCAAGGTAACTACTATGATTGCGGTAATAAGTTAGGATATCTCAAAGCCACTGTAACTTTTGGCTTGAAGCACGCTGAAACCGGTAAAGATTTCAAAAAATTTCTCAAACAAACTATCTCTTAATTTATGTTCAAAAACAAATACCTGATTGTCGGTCTGATTGTAGTAGGCATCTTAGCACTAGGTCTCATGACCTTTGTCAGTTGGCAACAAAAAATCGCCGTCGGTAGTATCAAACCGGTCAAGTTACAGTGGTGGGGTGTCTGGGAACAACCTGATGTCATGAGTAAAATGATTAAAAGCTACCAACGAAATCATCCATTGGTAACTATAGAATACCGCGGTTTCCGAGCTGAAGAATATCAGGAAAAATTATTGAAGGCCTGGGCTGTAGATCAAGGTCCTGATATTTTCATGATCCCCAA
>CAYHYG010000020.1:0-21323 GCA_964360835.1 uncultured Gammaproteobacteria bacterium | reverse complement strand
AAGGTTAATGATTACGAAGTCATTGTAACCTTGTTCCAACTGGCATAGTATACCCCTGAGTCGGACCTTGACAGAAAAACGCTGGCTCGAATTGTTGTGTAGTAAAAGTAATTGGACGGTCAAGAAATTTTTGTTGGATCAATCCACTATCGCCGGAGTTGGTAATATTTACACAGACGAAGCTTGTTTTTATACCGGTATCAGACCAGGTAGACTTATCGGGTCATTGTCTGACAAACAAAAAAAAGATTTACTCAAAAATCTTCGTTACGTATTGCGTTTATCAATCAAATACGGCGGCACCAGTTTCAGCACCTATGTCCAAGCGCAAGGACATCAGGGAAATTTTTATAATTTATTGCGTGTCTATGGTCGCCGTGGATTACCGTGTAAAGTTTGTGCTATCATTATAATGCGGACAAAAATTGCCGGCAGAGGAACTCACTATTGCCCCACGTGTCAGAAGTAGCTGATCAACTGGATACCGATGGCAGTCAGAATGACACCAGCAATAATGCCCACTACCACTTGAGCCGGAGTATGACCGAGTCTTTCCGTGAGTAAAGGATACTTATAGCTGCTGCCAGCCGGTAGATCGCGGATAATTCTATTTATCAGGTGAGCGTGGAGGCCTAATTGCTGGCGAAAGCCGGTAGCGTCACGCACCACAATTATTAATAAGACTAGAGCAATGATACTAACCTCTGACTCCCAACCGCTCAAATAAACCATTAGATAGAGAAGCGAGGACAGGAGAGCAGCGTGAGCAGAAGGCATACCGCCGTAATTATTCAGATGTTCCCAGGAAAAATTACCGCGTACCGTTTCCATTAGAAGTTTAATAATCTGTGTCACAACCATGACGGCAATGGGCAGGAGAAGATAGACCATAAAGCGATTTTACTTATTATTGCTGTCATTATATCATAAAGCGGTATGAACGACATCTGGCGTATGATTAGTCTAGGGTTGACCCAAGGGGTGACCGAATGGCTGCCTATTTCTAGTGACGGACACTTAGTTTTGATCAATCAGTTATGGGGCGTACCAGAAGATCTGGCACTGGATGTTTTTTTGCACGGTGCTAGTTTATTGGTGTTACTGCTGTATTTTCGTAAAGATATAATCCAGTTAACCGCCTCAGTCTTTGGACATGGCTATCAGGTTCAGCGACACGTAGTCATTTGTTTACTGTTGACGACGGCTATCACCGTACCTATTGCCCTTTGGTTAGAACCGCAACTATCACAGTGGCACAACGCGCGTTCGGTCGCTTATTTTTTGTTAGTAACTTCATTCTTTTTGATCTTGACCATTTTTTCCCGCCCTCGGGCGCAGGTCGTTACCTATGGTATGGCTATAGCTATCGGTGTTTTTCAGGGTTTAGCCGTCTTGCCGGGCGTTTCGCGGAGCGCTCTAACTATCAGCGTGGCCTTGTTGGCTGGATTATCTCGACTGGAATCTTTCCGTTATGCTTTTTTGGCCGCTATTCCGGCTCTGACCGGTGCTCTGATCTGGAAATTGAAGGATATGAGTCTTCGACCGGAGTATTGGTTGGCATTCATTATTACCTTTATTTCTGGATATCTGACTTTATTTTTGTTGCAAAAAATTGTAGAGCGCGAACGCTTCCATACCTTTGCCCTCTACACCGTTTTTCTGGCCATAGTTATCTTGACCATTACCTAAATGAAAAAGAATATTTTTATCGGCCTAGTCTTACTACTGTCCGCTGGTGTGGTGGCTGGCTTAATCGTAGTTTGGATAATGTTTTCTCCGTCTCAGTTGCCATCACAAAAGGTAGTCTTCACCGTTGCTCAGGGTGAAGGCGTGAATCAAATTAGCCAAAATTTGCGTAACAATAAGTTGATCAATAACTCCTTCATTTTTGAGACTTATGTCTGGGCCCTGCGGTCAGAGAATAAAATTATAGCGGGTCGCTATGATCTGTATACTGGCTATAATATGGTTCAGATTACCAATATTTTGATGGGCGGCGAGGTGAGGTCGGTGGATTCTATTACCTTGATAGAGGGCTGGAATCGTCAGCAATATGCCAAACGTATCGACGGCTACGGATTGGACGGGCAATTATTTCTTGATTTGACGGCCTCGACGACGATGTGGCGCGATGATTATCCACTTTTGGCCAGTATCCCTGTAGGACAGAGTTTGGAGGGATATTTGTTTCCTGATACCTATGCTCTTGATAGTCAGAGTACGGTACCCTTTTTACTTAATCGCATGCTACAAACATTTGACACACGTTTGAGTCAGGATTTATTGGATGACATTGTTGCAGGAGAGAGGACACTTTATGAGGTTGCGACTGTTGCTTCAATCATTGAAAATGAGGTTTCTGACTCAGAGCAGAGGAGGATGGTGGCAGGAGTTTTTTATAACCGTTTAGCTATTGGTATGGGTCTACAATCGGATGCTACGATTAATTTTATTACCGGCAAAGGTCAGCGACGCCCCTCATTAGGTGATTTAGAAATTGACTCACCGTATAACACTTATAAATATCGAGGATTGCCTCCTGGTCCGATTGGAAATCCCAGCTTGGATAGTTTGACCGCCGCTATCAGACCAGCAGAGCATGACTATCTCTATTTCCTACACAATCAAAAGGGTGAGATTTTTTATGCTAGAACTTTTGAAGAACATCAACGCAACCGGCAACTGTATTTGGATTAAGTGAGAAAAAATAAATCCGCCGTCCACGACATTGTCGGGACGGCGGTTGGAGAGCTCTAGTGACGAGCGCGTCGCGATCGTGCTGATCGTATGCTCTCCTGACGGCCAAATACCGTCGTTGTACTAGTAGCGCTGGCCGTTTGAATAGGTGGGAGGCCAGATCCCGTCCAATTAAACGCCGCCTCGAAGGGGCGTTTGGTACGTTTTTGCCGGGGACTAAGCCGGCTAGGTCGCGCCTCTCACAGGCGCACGGTTTGGAGCTTCATGTAAGGAGCCTCCTTTTTGACCGGTTTTGGGGACGTTTCCTCTCGAATGAGGGCTGTGCTAGATTTTCTAGTAAAATCACCATATCATTTATTGGATTGGTTGTCAAGGATATTTTAGTTATTATTAAGAATAAAAGGCTAAAATTAGCTAAATATATTTAAATTATATAATAGAAATTAGAAAACCGCGTGGAAGTATTGACCTTTTCCCAAATATCGGTATAATAACGCCATAACAATCTAATGACCAAAGACAGTGGGCGTCCTGAGAATAGTCAAAGGGCTTAATCGCCGCGTCAAACGCGGAGACCTACCGAGGTACAGCTTTCTAAGCGTCAATGACGCTTTTGAGCTCAATACTTATGTCTGTGGTCGCCACAGATTTTTTATTCCGCTTTAGCGGAATAATCCCTCGTAGCTTTCTTGACCCACGAAGCTTTAGCAAAGTGGGTAGCGAAGGGGGATAAAATGGAGAACATCTATGCCAAAATCAAGAATACAGAAAGAATCAACGCTCAAAGGTGTCACTGACGCTCTAGAGCAGAGTCAAGGGGTTGTCTTTACCTCTGATATGGGTTTAACGGTCAAAGAAAGCGAAATGTTGCGTAAGGACTTACGTCGTGAGCAAGCTAACTTTCAAGGTGTCAAGAAAACCTTATTGACCAAAGCCCTAGCCGGCCGCGAACACGCCCTGCCGATGGCAGAGGCTACTGGTACTGTTTCAGTTGCCTACTCAGCTACTGATCCGGTAGCAGCTGCACGTATCGTGCACAAAGCCGCTAAGGGTAATGACAAATTGCAGATTCTCGGAGGTTTCCTGGAAGGTAACTTTATCCCAAAGGAAAAAGTTATCGCCCTAGCTTCATTGCCGAGTCGTCTGGAATTGTTAGGTCAAACTGTTGGTACCCTACAAGCGCCGATTTCCGGCTTTGCCCGCGTACTGGCTGGTAACCTGCGTGGCCTCGTAACTGTTTTGTCAGCTGTCCGAGACCAAAAAAATTAATTTAATTATAAATTAGCTTACAACTATGTCCGAAGAAAAAGTTATCGAAGTACCGGCCAAGTTTCAATCCATTGTTAGTGAGATTGAAAAGATGTCTGTACTGGATCTATCCGAATTGGTCAAGATCCTCGAAGAGAAGTTTGGTGTTTCAGCTGCCGCTCCTATGATGATGGCCGCGTCAAACGCGGCTGCTGGTGGTGCTGCTGAAGCTGCCGAAGAGAAGTCCGCCTTCACTGTAGAGTTGACTGCCGCCGGTGACAACAAGATCAGTGTCATCAAAGCTGTCCGTGAAGCCACTCAATTGGGCTTGAAAGAAGCCAAAGATATCGTTGATGGTGCTCCAAAGGCTGTCAAAGAAAACATTGCTAAGGCTGACGCAGAGGCTCTGAAAGCGACCCTAGAAGCCGCCGGTGCCAAAGTCACACTGAAATAAACTTACGAAATATATAGAAAATACTCATCCTCGCGGGTGAGTATTTTTTTGCTAATTAATTCAGTATTCTCCTCGCCGTTGGCTCGGAGGGTTTGTCACTTTTGTGACCATGGTTCGACAAGCTCACCATGACACAGTCAAAAGTAGTCGGCTGACATAGCAATTGTCACCCTGAGGCTCTCGAAGGGTGAACTCGCTTCGGGCTATTAGAGATTAGCGATTTTTCACTGGGCTCAGACATGCACCCGACCCTCATTCGAGCCTGAGGCTCTCAGAGCCGAATGGCCAAACCCCAAGAGTGATTTTTATAGCCATATAGCTCTATTCTTTGAAGCGGTCGCTGGTGGCCCACGAAACTTTCGAGTTAGAGGCGAGCATTGAATTGACATAATCCTAGAGAGGTGATTTAATCTAATATCGTTCCTTAGCATTCGCCGCTGATTACAGCGTCCATATACGTATTAGTTCGCCAAAAGTCCATTTCCGAGAGGAGTTGCTGGTGTACCAGAACATACCCCAGATTTATAGCTCTCTGACTTCGACGTTCGGCGAACTTCCGGACAATGTCACGCCAACTGATATTGTTGGCTCAATAGAAACCCTACCTCAGGAGGATAAGCTATTTGTAGAAAAACACTGGGGCTTGATCCCTAACACGACCAGCGTCGGCCTGGCTCAGATGCAGACCGAGCAGGTCAGCTATTTTGCTTTGCGACAGAAGAGAATGGAAATTCACCAACGGCTCTTTGAGTCAGCTGTTTCTCATAGCAGAAAGGGGCAAGTATGACTAATCTGATCGTCAGTATCAGGACCGTGACGGGCTTCCATTTCACGCGAAGTGAACTGGGGGTTCAGCTGGAGAAATTGCCATCGCGGCAGTATGAATTCATCAGCAACTGGTACGGTCTGGACGGTCAGGTTCTATCTGGAAGGAAGATGATGAGCGAGTACGGCTGCTCCAAAGCGGCACTGAGGCGGCGTCGCCTGCAGATTTTTCAGCGCCTGGTCAGCCGTCATCGCAACGAGCACAGGTCGCAGGAAAGTGGGCGTCGTCTGGTTCGTCCTTGTCTGACCTGGACCAGCTGATAAAGCGTTCCACTTCGGTGGGGTTTTGAGGGGAGGTGAGTGTTTGAAGCAGGAACGTATTACCCTGATCTTCGGGGGTGCTGGAGACGATGATTACTATCTCGTCCACGGCGTTATCGGACATCAGGACGGCGAGTCAGTGACTCGTGAAGTGGAAATGCCGCAGGAACCTGTGGAAAATAGGTAGCTATCACGGCTACCACAGCCTCACCGCGTACGCGCGGTGGGGTTTTTTTCTATAACATCCCCTCGCCGGGGAGGCCTTACTTTTGAAAACAAAAGTAAGCAAAATTTTTGGGGTCGGCTAAACTCGCTCGGGCTATTCATTATCAGTGCTCTTACCATGAGCTCGAACAGTACCCGACCCTCATTCGAGCCTGAGGCTCTCAGAGCCGAATGGCCAAACCCCAGAGAGTGATTTTAATTACTAAACCACTCTCAACATTAAGAAATAACTAGGGCAGAAATCCCATTTGCTTATACCTGGATAAAGTCTGTCACCCTGAGCCTGCCGAAGGGTTATTTACGAATCGGTAACTGATAGACTGAGGAGCCGTTAAGGACAAAGATATTTTTTTCCTCCGCATCGACGGCGAAACCCTTGATATTGGCAAACTTAGGAGATGTAAACTGATCGTTAATCGTTCCTGTCTTATTGAGAATGATTAAGCGTTGATTGCTGGGGTCAGAAATATAGAGCAGTTCAGACTCCAAAGTGGTAGCTATTTGTGATTGCCTGCCGATAGCTGGGTAGGGACGTTGGTAATCATAGGTTACACGCTGACCCTTAAATAATTTTATGATCTCACCGTCGTCTTTGGTAGCGTATATATTGCCATCAATGGCAAAATCATTGGCAGAATTTAGAAGTGAGGCGTCTTGCAACCAGATCGTACCATCCTGAAATCCCTGATTGGTATTGCTGTGACGCACAATAGTGCCGCTCGATCGGTCAAGAATATAGAGATTGTCATTGTAGAGCAGAGCCGCGTCAACAGTTTGAATGGCGGAGTGTTGATTAAATGTTTGTTTTTCCAGATTAGATCCGTTGAGACGCCAAATAGAGCTACCGTCCAGTACAAAAAGCGATTTAGAACCAGCTAATAAGCGCGGATTGGTGAATGTACCTTCGGCCACCTTTTTGCTTTCCGTCTCTAATTTATAGAGTCCGTCTGCAGCTCCTACATAGAGTAAGCCTTGCCAGAGCACTAGTGAACTGAACGACTGGTTGAAACTGCCCAAATTGTAAACTTCAACCGGATTTTCGACGTAATTGATGTGGCGAACTTCATTGAGAGCACGATTATTTTTTTCTAATAACTGTTTGACCTGTTCCTCCTGATCTTTGTTGAGCGGCTGCAACTGATGGAGCAGGTCATCGATTTCTAATAAAATGGCTTCAGCGCCTTTATCATTCTGATAGGCACGCTGACTGTCTGCTTCGGCTTGCTTCTGGCTAATGGTGACTAATTCCTCATTGTATTGGTGTAATAGCGAGTTACCCTGCCGACCCTGTCCCTGAAAAACAATGCTATTCAGCATTATGATTAGTATAATCAAGCTGCTACTAAGGATTATTTTTTGTAACTTCGACAAAGCAGCAAATCTATCCTGATATCCTTGGAGTCGGTCATCCAATGATTGCCACCAAGCATGTTCTGTAGAATGTCGGTAGGAAGAGCTGGTAATAAATTTGAAGCCACGAAGCAACCCTCGTATTAGTAGGCCCAGCAACGATCCTAACAATTTTAGGTAGAGTATGGTCGAAGCCATGGTCCAGCGCAAACCTGATAGTATTGAAGCGCCCGATACGGCTAAGGTAGTATTCCGAGCTCGTTTCTGCCGGCGATTGGGGAGAGATGTCATCTCCACCTCTTTAGCTTGTCTGGGCTGGAAAATAACTTTGGGCGTCTTGCTTACTGGCTGGACCGGAAGAGAAGCCGTTACACGTCGTGTCACTGGCGGTCGTTCTGGCACGGCTCGGGTGGTGAATTTGGCAATGATAGCAGCGAAGGTGACAAAAGTCGGTACTTCTTCCAGATACTGCTCCAGACGTTCGACAGCCTGATACGGCGTGAGGTTTTCTATGGTTTGCTGAATCTTGGCTTCTGACAGGTAATCGGTTAGCGCTGGCGTGGTAAACAGGACGGATTCTTCGGGATTGATCACACCACTGGTAATGTTGGAAAAAATTTTCAAAATATTAAACTCCGGTGCTGGCTCGCTAACCTCAATCAATTGACCTTCTCTAATCAAAAAAGCCGCTACCCGTCCCGTCTGAGCAAAGTGCAGCTGACTGTTATCAGTAATGGCTACTAGTAGGTTGAGATCACGGAGCCATTGGCCTTGTTTGCCAGGAGTTATTTCGGGTAACAGAGTATTGAGAGCATTGAGAATTTGCTCTAGTAAGGCTTCTGGATTGGTTTCATCAGTCTGGTCAAAGGTGTTGACGCATTCTTTGATGATCAGATCCAATAAATAAGCTTGTTCTTGTCGAGCTCGGGGGAAATCTACCAATAACAAAAGCTGTAGCTCTTCATTATCTTCGGCCACGGCAGTGAAGATTTCTGTTTGACTCCGGGCAACCGTGGGGTCGTGAAGAAAAAGCTTGGATATTTGAATATGACTAGCCATAGACTATAGGTATCGTATCATTTTTTTTGAGCTAATGCCATCGTATTTTTTCATTTTTTTTGTTATACTGGCCAAATATGTTAGACCATATTTTTGGCTCTCCGATACGTGCTGGATTGATCAGCTTGGTGGTTCAGCAACCAACTATGATCTGGACGACCACTTCTCTAGCTCATCAATTACAAGCCTCACCAGGTGTCATCAAATCGGAAATGTCCAAGCTGGCTGATTGGGGTTTAGTTATCGGTAATAAGTCAGAGTCAAAGACTTTGTGGCATCTCAATCTGGAATTTCCTTTGCTACCAGAGCTAAAGTCACTGATCGTTAAATCTCTTATTTTGCTGGAGAAACATCTAGCCAAAGAATTGGCCAGTTTACGTGGCGCACAGTTGCTTTTGTTGACGGGAGTTTTTATCGGCGAAGAGATGCAGACTGATATCCTGATCGTGGGTACGGTTGACAAAAATTCGGTAGCCAAGCTGGTTGAGAAGCTCTCCGGTCAGTTCCACCAGCAGTTACGCTATACGATTATGAGCCGCAAAGAATATCTGTATCGTCGTAGCGTGACCGATAAGTTTCTCTACCAAGTACTAAACCTGCGGCCTATTGTTATCGTTGATAAGCTGGTTCATTAGCCATGTATATCTCAGCCGCGGCTAAACGTTTGTATCTGAAGATTTCCGGCAGTCAGACAGATTTGAAGCCGGTCTTTGTCTTGGCTCACGGCCTTGGCACAGATCACCGTTATGCCTTATTACAGGGTTTGAAGGCCAAGTTGCAACGGCACGGGACAGTGGTTCAATTTGATTTTGCGGGCTATGGTCACAGTTCGACTGGGCTACGCTTTCGTAAAGTAAGTTCATATGTAGCCGATTTGTCGACGGTGATTTCTTGGTTACGATCTCAACAAGCTTATAAAGAGCGGCAGATTGTGGTCATTGGTCATAGTTTGGGTGGTCTGGCTACTTTATTAAAATTGGGTCAGGCGAATAACGGTATTGATGCCGCTGTTCTGATCGCCGTCAATGCCCAACCCCAGAGATTGTACCAGGATTATTTGCAACGTGGTTTACTGAAACAGTTGAAAAAGGAGTCGCATATTGGACGGCAGAGGGTAGCAGTTGATTTCTGGAAAGATAGAAAATCTGTATTGCCGCTGAAATTTGCGCGCCGGATTAGAAAACCCGTATTGTTAATCTATGGCACAGAGGATCATATTAATCCACCGGCAGAGGGCAGATTGCTCTATGGGGTGATTCCCAACCGACACAAAAAGCTGGCTCTGATCAAAACCGATCATCATTTTGATACCACAAGTGCTAGAAATCAGCTATACAAGCTTTTAATTAAATGGTTCCAGACATATGTCAGCTAAAGCATCTATTATCATCATCAATCTGTCGCAGAACAATCTGCTTCATTTACTTTTACTGCAGGCGTCTTCACGGCATCAACTGAGGGTAACGTACGACAAATTGGATCAGACACTGTTGCCTCAGCTAGAGAAATTTACTTCTCGTCATCGTTTGTCCTGGACAGAAGTCTCAGCAGTAGGCCTTATATTGCCTCATAGTTTTGTTGCTGTTCGTTTGGCACTGGCCGTGGCTAATACTTTGGCTTGGGTTCATAAATTCAAAATTTTTCTCTTGCCGCAAGCTGAGATCGATCAAGTTAGTATCTCATCGTATAAAAAGTACCAGCCAGTAGCCTTTCTTTTACCTGAATATGCTTCCGGACCGCGAATTAGTCAGACAAAAAGGCGTAATAAGATAAAAATAGAGCGTTAGACTGATTTATTCGGTTTTTGTCGCCGTGAACATGTCTACCCGTGTTCTTTTTTAGTTACCCTAGATTTCTTTAGTCGATTATGTCCTGATAAGTACCTCCGGGTGGTTGTCATTACATCTCAGGTGGAGTATAATGTATTTAATAGGGTAGTAAGTGGTAAAAAGTGGGGATAAGTACTGATATCTGTGGATAACTTGGAAAATCAAAGATAAAAAATCAAAATTCACCCGTCTCGCCTTCGGCTCGTCGAGGCGGAAAATTAAAAATTCAAATTTAAATCTCTAATCCCTAGTTACTAGTTTCTAATTACTAATGTTTACCCTACTTCGCTAAAGCTTCGTAGGATATCAGCTATTAAATAATTTTCATTAACGTGTTCATAGGCGAATATCAATACAGTATCGATGACAAGAATCGTCTGGCTCTGCCGGCACGTTTTCGCGCACGATTAGCCAAAGGATCGGTTGTGACCAGGGGTTTGGACAACTGTTTATTTGTCTATACACGTGAGGAATGGCAGAAATTATCAGTTAAGTTGGCTGCTTTGCCGATCAGTCAAGCCAAATCACGAGCTTTTGCCCGTCTGATGTTGGCCGGAGCCATGGAAATTGTCTTAGACAAGATGGGACGCTTCGTGGTACCGGACTATCTCAAGCAATTCGCGGGATTAGGAAAGAATGTAGTAATTGCCGGTCTCTATGATCGTTTAGAAATTTGGGATGCCAAAATTTGGGATCAATATAAACAAAAAACAGAAAAAGAAAGCAATGACATAGCTGAAACCTTAGGTGAATTAGGGGTGTAGTATGGCCACATTTCAGCATACCCCGGTGCTTGTATCCGAAGTTTGTTCTTTGTTACAAGCGAGTAGTAATAAAAACTTTATCGATGGCACGGTGGGTGGCGGTGGACATGCGCAAGCGCTTCTCGATCTGACAGCACCGCACGGGAAGTTATTGGGGTGTGATCTGGATGCTCAAGCAGTGGCGGCGGCCGCAGAAAGATTGGCAGGCTACGGCGAACGCCTCACCCTACGTTTAATAAATTATAAACAAATACAAACACTAAAAGATGATCTATCTGTACTTAACCCAATTAGCGGCCTTGTACTTGACCTGGGCTTATCATCGTATCAGTTAGACACGGCTGAGCGAGGTTTTTCGTTCCATGAGCAAGGAAGTCTGGATATGCGCTTTGATACTCGTAGCGGCTTACGGGCTGACGATATCTTACGCTCATGGAGTGAGGAAGAACTCGGTACATTATTTCGGGAATATGGTGAGGAGCGGGATTGGCGCAAAGTAGCTCGGGCGATTGTAGCTTTGAGAAAAGAAAAGCCAGAGTTCGGTGTTCAGGATCTGGTACAGTTGATTGAATCGATAATTCCGCGGTGGCAACGTTCATTACATCCAGCGACCAAAGCCTTCCAAGCCTTACGTATCGCCGTCAATAAGGAGTTAGATAATATTCAAGAATTCCTGCCCACTATTTTCACTTTTTTGCCGGTAGGAGCACGCCTAGCTATTATCAGCTTTCATTCATTAGAAGATAGGATAGTCAAACAGTATTTTCAGGCAGAATCTAGAGATTGCATCTGTCCGCCCAATATTCCTCTCTGTCGTTGCGGACACAAAGCTCGTTTAAAAATAATAACAAAAAAACTTATCCGCCCCTCGGAGACAGAGGTGCAGCGTAATCCTCGGAGTCGCAGCGCCTTACTGAGAGTAGCGGAGGTTCTAGCGTATGAATAAAACAAAAACAAAAAAAATTATGCCATCGATGAATCATATCAACATTTTCTTGCTCATTTTACTTTTGGGCTCATTTTTGACACGGTTAATATTTGCCAATCATGCTGCCACCCAAAGTTATGAATATACCTTGCAAGCTGAGAAAATTAAGAAAATATCAGCCACTCATGAGCAATTAGTAGTAGCAGTGGCACAACTACAATCAGTCGAACGTCTGACCAGCGCCAGCAGTCAGTTAAATTTGGTCAGAGCTGACTCTGTCTTTTATCTCAAACCGCGCGGCGTCGTGGCTATTAACCGTTAGAGATGGTCTACGGCTTGGAGCGCGGGGCGCACGCCAGGATTGATCAGAGGATAACGATTATTTCGGTCGTTATTCTTTTATTTTTTTTAGCTGTTGTCTGGAGACTTTTCTGGCTTCAGGTCCTGGCCCACGAGCAATACGCTACTGCTGCCTTGAAACAGCATTTCCGTCAGGCCGAAGTTTCGGCCACTCGAGGTCAAATCTTTGCTCGGGATCATACCAATAGTCAATCCGAGGATTTGTATCCGCTAGTAGCTAATAAAATTTTGTATGAGGTATATATTAATCCGACAGAGATCACTAGGCCGCAAAATACCGCCGAAGCGCTAGCTAGTGCGCTAGGGTTAGATGTTGCCGACATCCTTCCACGGGTCGAAAAGGAAGGCGATATCTATGAACCAATTAAAAAAAGGGTAACCGATCAAGAATTAGCTTTGGTAAAAAAGATTGATTTGCCCGGAATTTATTCGCGTGAAGAGTATTGGCGTTTTTATCCTGACAAAGAAGTCGGCTCACATATTCTGGGCTACTATGGCGCCAGTGACAAAGGCAACCAAGGGTTCTATGGGCTGGAAGGATACTGGGATGATGTTTTGTCCGGCTCCAATGCTGAGCAGACAGTAGCCGAAAGTGGCAGTGGCGCTATTATTACGGGCGCTTCAGAACTATCCCAAGCGATTGACGGAGCTGATTTGTTGCTGACCCTCGATCGGACGATTCAGTACGAAGCCTGTCGCGCCCTTGATCGGTCAGCAGTTGAGCTGGGAGCTAATGGAGGCAGTGTTATCATCATGGAGACACAGACAGGTCGTATTTTGGCTATGTGTAATACACCCGGCTTCGATCCCAATCAGTACCAACAAGTGGAGACCATCAGTAATTTCAATAATAACGCAGTTTTTGAAGCTTATGAGCCGGGTTCGGTTCTCAAGGCCATCACTATGGCTGTCGCTATTGATGACCGCAAGGTAGAGCCGACTACCAGCTATGAAGATAGTGGCACAGTTAAACTAGCTGGTTTTGAGATCAAGAACTCGGATCGCAAAGCGCACGGTGTCCAGACTATGACGCAAGTTCTGGAGAATTCCCTCAACACCGGTATGATCTTTGCCACACAGAACGTTACTAATGAAACATTTCGAGATTACATCAGTAATTTTGGTTTTGGCAAAAAATTTGATCTCGATCTGGATCAGGAATCTGCCGGCGATATCAGTAGTCTGAGTAAACATGGTTTGATTCACAAGGCCACAGCTTCCTTTGGACAAGGTTTGACTGTCACTCCGTTGCAAATGCTAGCCGCGTCAAATGTCCTAGCTTCTGGAGGCAAACTGTATAAACCCTATATTGTGGAAGAAATCCGCTACGCAGACGGCCGCGTGGATAAACGTCAGCCAGAGGTTATCCGTAACGTCATACGTCCTGAGACAGCTGCCAAGGTCACCTCCATGATGGTCAGCGTGGTGGAAAACGGTTTTGGTAAACGCGCTGGTGTGCCAGGCTACTACGTAGCTGGCAAGACAGGTACAGCTCAGGTGGCGGAGGGCGGTAGCTACGGCGGCAAAACAATACAAACGTTTATTGGTTTTGCGCCAGCCAACAAACCCAAGTTTACCATGTTGACTAAACTTAATAATCCCAGCGGTGCCGGTTGGGCAGAGAGTAGCGCCGCGCCGCTGTTTGGCGAATTGGCGGAATTCCTTTTGCACTACTATCAAATACCGCCAGAACGTTGATTTTTTGCTATACTAAGCGCATGAAGAAGTTAGCTATCGTCTGGTTGGCCTGGTTGGCCACAGCAGTACGCCAGAAATATCAACCTCGGATCGTGGCTGTCACCGGCAGCGTGGGTAAAACCACAACTCAGGAAATGATTGTGACCGTGCTCCAAGGCTCGGTCAGTTTGCGTGCCAGTAGCAAAAATTTTAATAACGAATTCGGTCTGCCTCTGACTATTCTGGATTGTGATGCTCCGGGCAAAAATATTATGGCTTGGCTGGCTATTGGCTGGAAAGCGATTGGGCTCCTGCTGATAAGAGGGAATTATCCCAAAGTTTTGGTGCTGGAGATGGGAGCAGATAAGCCCGGTGATATAGATTATTTGACTAGATTGGCGCCACCTGATGTCGCAGTTTTGACAGCGCTAGGCATCTCACATTTGGAAAATTTTGCCACTCCGGCTGATATCGTCCGAGAGAAAAGCTATATTTTTACTAACCGACGGAGTGGAGGGGTGGCGATTTTAAATAGCGATGATCAGGCCATTGCTACTATCATCGGTAAAGCTAAACCTCCAGTCATTACTTATGGTTTTGGTGATGGGACTGACATCAGAGGCGAGGACTTTGCCTTAGTCGAATCAGAAGGCGTTTGGGGTATACGATTCCAGCTTCATAGTCCGGATGACTTCAAAGTTCCTTTATTTATCTCGGGAGTATTATCTCGCGAACAAGCTTTGGCCTCCTTGGCTGCTATTGCCGTAGGTTTACAGTTCAACATACCCATCACAACAGCGGCACAGAGATTACGGACGTTTGTAGCGCCCAGAGGACGTATGAAAGTCTTGGCTGGTATTCACGGCAGTATTTTAGTAGACGATACCTACAATGCCGCGCCGCAATCAGTGCGATCAGCTCTGATCGTGGTGCAGACTATGTCACAAATAAAGCAACTTCCTTTGTGGATCATTTTGGGCGATATGTTGGAACTCGGCAGTTTGGAGCAGTCTGGACATGCTGATATAGGCAGACTAATAGGCCAACTGTCCGTAGAACGCTTGATTACCGTTGGTCAACGAGCCGCCACCATTGCCAAGAGCGCGGGGGAGCGGGGGTTATCCTCGGACAGGATCATTAGTTTCAAATCTACAGCTGAAGCCAACATGTATGTATCCAAGCATTTGCACTCAGCGGCTGTGATTCTGGTCAAAGGATCTCAAGGTGCTCGTATGGAAAAAGTCGCCAAGTCATTACTGCAAGATCAGACCAAAGCATCGGAGTTACTCGTCAGACAAGAAGCCGTCTGGGGCAAGTGATTCAGGCGTGGTAATCTTTCCGTCTCTGCCGTATACTTATAGATATGCCAACTATATCCTTTGATTTTAAACTGCCGGATAATTTGATTGTCATTGATACTTGGGTTTTGCTGGTCCTCTTTGGTATCATGTTGCTGATTTTTATTGTCATCAGTTCTATCTTGGCCTACCACTGGCACCGTTTTGGTTTTGATCGCGAACGCATTGCGGTCATGCGAGTCATTTATTTTATTGGCTGTCTCATTTTCTTGGGTGCAGCGCTAACCGGCATTGTCTTATATGGATTATCCAGTTAACATCCTGCAACTTGATCCGGATGAGAAAATAATCGCCAAAGTTAGGCGACACTGGTTTTACTTTCTGAAAGAAATAGCCATGCTTTTCGTTGTCCTGATGGTACCGGTAATTATTTATATGTTGGTCGTCTACTTTGACTTGAAACAGTACTTACATATTCCGGGGGACTTCTTTTGGTTTTCCATTGTTTTGTCAGCTCTTTGGGGGTTAGCTTGGTGGTTGGGTTTTTATGTGGCCTGGACCGATTTTTATCTCGATGTGTTGATCGTGACCGACAAGAGGATATTTGATATTGAGCAGAAAGGTTTATTTTTTCGTGACAGCTCTTCATTTAGATTAGACAGGGTACAAGATATTACTATACAAGTTGAAGGAGTAATGGGAACTTTGCTTGGTTTTGGCCATATTCATATTCAGACGGCCGGTGAGCGTAGGGAATTTATCGCCACCTTTATCCCGCATCCGCACGAGCTTATGACGTTGATCAGTCAGCATACCGATAGGGCTATTGAGCAAACAAAACCGCCCCTAGATCATACAAATAGTTTATAGTTGAAAACTAAAAATCTAGCTGAGGGGGCTAGTTTTTTGGTTTAGCGTTTAATAAGTTAAAGGATCTAGATGAGTGGGCTATACATCATTTACTTCTTATATATTTACCGAATGATGAGACATAGCTGTCTTTATTGGCAAAGAATGTATCGAGTAGTTCCAATAGTTCAGATGGAGTGATATAAGAGCTGACAATATAATCATCTATTCCGTAGCTTTTTAATTTATCTATATCCTCTTGTTGGCCGATATTGGACAGACCCATTATAAAAAAACCTTTTGTCCTTTTATCTTCCTTGAGATACTTTGTGGCTGTAAAACCATCCATATACTGCATCATCATGGACATGAGTATTAAATCGGGTTTTTCCGTAAGAATAAGATCAATAAGCTCGCCTTTGGATGCTGGAGGGAATTCATAATGCACGTACTTATATCCATGGGCTGTCATTTTTTGTCGATACATATCGGCCAACATAGACTCTGCCTCAAAATGTAATATCTTTTTTGTACTCATAATGTAATAGATGAATAAATGATGTATAGCTCGAGAATCGGATATCCGTTGTTAGGTCATGTATCTTGTCGAACGTGTCTTAGGCGACAGAGTGTAAGATTTTGACTTGGTACTCTAGCGTATCTGCCAGCTTTACAGACTGTTTTTCCAAGTCAAAGTGAGATTGCAAGTTAAGCCAAAACTGAGGAGAAGTACCAAAGTACTTTCCTAGACGTAAAGCGGTATCAGCGGTAATAGCACGACCGCCGTGCGTTATCTCATTGATACGACGAGGAGAAACGGAAATATCTTTAGCCAAGCGATATTCAGTGATATCCAAAGGCTTCAAGAATTCCTCCTGTAATATTTCTCCTGGGTGTATTGGTTTCATTTTTTTAGCCATAGTAATATTTTAATGATGATAGTCAATTATTTCCACCTCATACGCGTCACCTTTTTGCCAAGCAAAGCAGATTCTCCATTGGTCGTTAATTCGTATACTGTATTGGTCTTTTCTGCCGCCTGATAGTTTTTCTAAACGATTTGCAGGAGGAATTCTTAGGTCTTCAAGTGCTACGGCTGCATTAATCATCCACAGTTTACGCATGGCTATTCTCTGAATATCGTTGGGTAACCGCCGAGACGTTTCTCCATGGTATACTTTCTCCGTTTCTTTGGAGTGGAAACTCTTGATCATACCTATATGTTAACGTATGGCGATAATACTGTCAAGTGTTATTAATTGATTAAATCTATATACTAGGATTGACAAGATATTTCGTCTAAATGCGCTGGGTGATCCGAAGTGACCGGAGGAGACCGCTTGCGGGATACGACGGGCATTTTGGATACCTGCTGTTATGCGATGTCGACCGAGCTCCGCGAGGAAGACGAGCAGAACGGCAGGGGTACCCGGCGCATTTATGCCGAGAGGAGCGAAGCGATGTCGGCATAACGTTTGCGTATAAACGATCGTTTCAATGTCGTTTATACGCTGTTGTCCGATCGTACATTTTTATCTTCAAGCAGCAATTCCTGCGTAGCATTTGAAATCGGTAAGGTTTTTTTCATCGGCAGAAAGCAATAGGACGTAGATCATCCGGAACGTTGACCTGGTTAAGGTTCGAGCAAACTATGGCTCAGAGCGGATCCTGAATCGGAACGCTTAGGGGTCCGGTGACAAACCAATTGGGCTGCCGACGGTGGCAAGCTGTGGGTTGAAGAAGTTCAACATGATGTCGCTACCAATATTATTGCAGGCAAGCTCTTTCGAACGGGCTGTCTGATCTGTCGAATCGTCATATGCAGGTTCGCAGATGCCGTTCATAGTAAAGAGCTGATAGCCGCTATCGGCACGAAGTCGTGATCTAGGCGAGTCGCCATTCGTCCAGAGCCCTTCAAGCACAACACAGATCTTCGTTTCTTCTTCAGGACTGACCACATCCGCGCCATAGCTACCGGTTGGACTGCCAAAGTTTAAGTATTGCCGGCAGTACGTCTGGAACAGTTCAACCTTCATTGGGCCAGGACCGAGCGGATTGTAGAAATTTTGAATTTCGGTCAAATCATTAAATCCGTCACCATCCGTATCAGCGGCGGCTGTTTTTGTTCCGTAAAGTACTTCCTGGAAATCAGTCAAACCGTCGCGATCTGAATCGACAGAGCTGACCGAGGGTGACTTTTTCACTTTCGGAGCACAGGCAGCTTCGTCAGCGGCAAGTTTAGGATCCGTACACGCGTGTATCGTCACGGATCCGCAGCGATCCTTATGTTCATTATAAACATACCCGCGATACTCCTGCGTACATGATGTCTGCAGCTCGGTCGGCGACTGAAGCGTATTCGGTCCAAGTTCAATAACTGCCACCCCGTTATTAGTATCAGCAACATATGCGTATCGGCCCTGAACTACCACATCCACCGCCTCGCCGGGTGTATCAACCGTTGCAGAGAGTTTTGGTGCAGCCGGATTCTGTACGTCTATAATCTTTAAACCGTCAGCACCGTCGGCAATTAAGACATAGTGTCCAGCGGAAGTGATCGCCCGTGCATTCAATCCATCCGCGAGTGTGCCGACTTCTTTTGGTAGAGACGGATTTGAAATATCGATGCTCTTTAGTCCAGATTTTTCCAAAACCACGAATGCATGTGAGCCAAGTAGAGTGAGATCAAAATTATTGACATTGTAGGCAGGACTATTAATCGAGCCAACTCGGATGGGGTACTCCGGCTGCTCGACATTGAAACCGACTAATCCTTCATATAGGTCCAGGACAAATGCGTACTGACCGCTCTGCGCAACTTTCAATGAGTAATCAGATTCGCCGTAACCGACGAATGTGGTGTCCGGGATGATGTCGTCGCGATAGGTTTCCAATCCATTGTTAGCGCTGTATACAATTCCATCACGTACAATCCAATCAAAGACATCCGGTCGATTATTTGTTTCCGGTCGAACATACTGAGGATTTTTTATATCAGAAATATCGACGCGGAAAAAACCATCACCGTCGTATCCGTATAGCTTATTGCCGTCGCCGCTGATAGCGTCGAGGCGGGCATCATCAATATCCCAGCTTTGTATCAAGGTCGGTTGGGCTGGATTCGTTAAATCGTACATCAACAGTTTCGCGTTCGCGGCGACGAATAAAGCATGACCAATGACCACAACTCGGTCGGCAGGTTTAATGTCGACCGTACGAACAATGCGCGCATTTTGAATTTTCACTCCTGATTCTGCCTCTCCACGGCTTCTACCCGAGTTGATGTAATACCATCCGCCGCCAACCAAAATTAAAACCAATGTGGCTACCGCGATTAAAAGGGGCAATGCGACAATACCTTGTTGGTTTTTCATAGAAAATACTTGATTAAGTATTAAACAATATTATTATACTCCCGAATAAACTGCGCGGGAAATGAACTCAATAAGATAAAAATGTATGTCGTACAACAGACCAGTATGTGCGATGTCCTGAACGAACGGAGGGGGTAAACTTGCGCGGAGCGCACCCCCGAAGGGAGCGAGGGATATGGGTGAAGCGCTCTCACTAATGGATATCTGATAGAAAGAAAGCGCGTAACCCGCACATACGGTGTTAGACGATGTAGTGTCGAAATTTATAGTACAAAATATCCTGGGGGGACGGAGGAAATAGATTCCTCCGAAGAGACGAACTGGACTAACGGTTCCGTCTCCATACGAACATATTCCGCAGCGACTTTTTGGTGAAGTCCCAGCTGTAACCATTGATCAGCCAGGATGACACCATCACAATAAGCGAGAAAATGAACACGAGAACGACTAGGAGAATAGCTCCTCCGATAAGCTTAAGCATTTCGAGCATGTTAAACCTCCTACGTTATAAGTCCCCCTAGGATATTTTGCCAATGAACAGATGTCTCAAGCTTATAGAATAACCAAAGTTTAGTCTAGAGGAGCACTATGTCGTCTAACTGCCCAGCGTATCCGACGTCCCGAACCTACGAGCATAATACAATATTTAGCTCTAAAGAGCCAACATCATGCGAGGAGGTGAGGGATGTAGATGAGCGAGCTGGTGGATGACTGTTAGCTGACAGTCTTTCTAGAAAACCAGGCCAAACTGAAGCCAAGAAGCATCTGCCAGGAGGCAAAGAGTGTTACCCATCCTCGATTGGCCTGAAATACTTGTAAATCATCCATTCTTCCTAGCGACCACGCACCGCCAATATCAAGCGGTAAGAAGAAAAGAGCCAAGGCAATCCAGACAAAGGCCCACGCACCGCCGATAAGAGCTATTAATAACATTCCTGAGCTTCGCAATTTTTTAATACATAAACTAAAGCTTAGAGCTAATAGGTAGGCTCCCATCGTACCTGCTAGAAAAAAAGAAAATAGATTCCAGGATTGATAGGTAAAAAAGGCAAGAGCGTAGGCAACGAAATAAGCAACTGTGCTGGCAATCATGAAGCCAAACAGAGATAACCAGGAATGGCGATTTTTAATCAATAAATAATACAGACCAATCAAGATGCCAAATAGCAGACCTGGAAGAAATTCATCTCCATTATGGGCTTTCATGACAGTGGCGGATAGCATACCAGCTAACAGTCCTGAGATCAGACCAAGAACGGGAACGATATATAAATTGTATTTCATAAGCATTGAATTAATGTAGCTCGTGAATCGGATATCCGTTGTTAGGTGATGAATTTGGCGTATCTATAGCTACTTCAAACCTTTCTTTATTATTTTCGTCATGGCAGTATGCTTTCCGGATACCCCGGCAATACAAGCCTTCAGGTATTCAGTATTGGATTTTTTGCTCCAATCAATTGGTTGATATCCTAGATTGGCAGCTAAAAGATCAAGGAAGACGCGAAGTGTACGGCCATTACCCTCTCGAAAAGGATGGATAACATTAAACTCATTGTGGATAATAGCTAATTTTCTAGCCGAAGCGTCTTTACTGTCAACAGATTTAGGTAGCTGCTTCTGCAATACCTTTTCAAATTCCTTCAGAGAGCTATTGAGATACTTCACTGGGGCAAAAAGCATACCATCTTTAGAAATATCGACAGTTCGTATCTTTCCAGCCCAATCATATAGCGTATGAAAGAAGTAGTCGTGTATAGAAAATAATAAAGAAAGGTCAAACTTGAGTTTGCCTTCTATCAAGAGATCAAAAAAATGTGCGTAAGTATCGGCAAGAAGTAATCCCTCAGCTTCATCAAGCTTCCTTTTGGTGTTAATCCCAAGTTTATTTTTGAGAATACTTTTATCGAGTCCAGCGGCGTTAGCGCTGACGTGATATCGCGAATGCCCTGCCATGAGTTTGTAACATCTTAATAAGACTCTTATTTTTCTTGGCAGACTCAAAATTTACACCCTCCATTCGCGATGATTGGGCAGTAGCTTTTAGGAGTTGATTTGTACTAATGTAGACTTTTTTCTTCATATATATAAAGCAATATTAGCACATTTTTTTGCTTATTTCAAG
>CAYHYG010000019.1:0-21665 GCA_964360835.1 uncultured Gammaproteobacteria bacterium | reverse complement strand
GTCGTTTGGGCATATAGTTTAGGATACAAGTTATATCCTAAACTAGACAAGCTCCAAAATAAATAGATTGCAAATTTCGGCTAAAGATGGGATGATGGGGGAAGATTTTATGAAAAAAATAGGGGTAAAAAATAAGAAACGGGGACTAGTTAATTTTAATAATAGTCCAAAAATGAAAAGCTATAAGCCCTATTTTACTCGAACCAATGTTGAGCTATACCTAGCCAACTCAATTGAGTTCATGAACAAGATGAGTCCAAATCAGGTAGATATGATTTTTTGCTGATCCTCCTTATAATCTTTCAAACGGCGGTTTTACTGGTCATGCCGGAGACGCTTAAGGATTAATTAAACTCCTAGTTTGAAGTAAGGCATTATGAATTTAACTTTTAATAAAAGTCTAGTAGTAAATTACAAAAGTGCTTCTCAGAAAGCCCGCGTTTTAACAGAAAGATGGGTAGGTGATTCAGTTTATTGCCCAAATTGTGGACGTCTGGACATAGATAAATATCCAAATAATAAACCTGTTGCAGATTTTCATTGCTTACATTGTAGGGAAGATTATGAACTAAAGGGTAAGCATGACACACTTGGTTCAAAAATCGTTGATGGTGCATATCGTACGATGCTTGAACGATTACAAGCAAGTAATAATCCAAATTTTTTCTTATTAAACTACAATCTACAAAATTTTACAGTGCTAGACTTTCTTGTCATTCCGAAGCATTTTTTTGTGCCTGAAATTATCGAAAAGCGAAAGGCGCTTTCATTAACAGCGCGTCGTGCTGGATGGGTTGGTTGCAATATTTTGATCAAAAAGATTCCACTAACCGGTAAAATTTTCTACGTAAAAAACGGGATTAATGACCAGTTTTTCCGTTTTGAACAAGGCCACGGTAAATGTATCATTGGAAAAGTCAGCTACGAAGTCATGGACGGATCGGCCATCGTGGTACCGGCCGGTGCTGAACATAATATTATTAATACCTCGGATAGTGAAGAGCTGAAACTGTACACTATTTATTCACCGGCTCATCATAAAGATCAGATACTGCGAGCGACTAGAGCTGAGGCCATGGCCAATGAAGCCGAGTTTGACGGGGTGACCACGGAATAAACGTAGTATGGAATCATCACCTGAAATACCCAAAGAAGAAGCGGCCTATGATCAAGAAATGGCCAATAGGGTACGACTGTCACTGGTCGACAGTTTTGACAGAAATGGTGGCGCGTCTGGGGCTGTAGCGAAAATTTCTCAGCGCTTGGCCAATTATCATGAATTACTAGAGCAGACACCAGAGGAGTTAAAAGCTGCGCTGGCGGCTTGTAGTCAGATAGAAGATAAGGATGAATTTGTGGCTCAAGTTCTCCAGATATTGGAGCCGCTATTAATCTTGAAACAGCAAGATCCTGTCCGATGGGAAACAGTGGCTCGGCGTGAGTTTGTGCGCAATGGTGGTTTTGAACAGATTAATGATCTCTTGGCCTACAGTATAGAAGGAGATACGTTACATCTACACGTCCCTCCAAATGAAACCACTCCGATCAAGGTCAAGATCAATCTGATAAAGGACGGGCTAAAGAAAGTAGCTGAGGTTATCAAAGAACATCCTGAAGTTGAGCATATAATTGGCAAATCATGGATTGTCGCCAGTCATGGCTCGTTGCTGGAGCGACTAGGTTTTACGGTCGAAGAGCTAAGTGATGAGGTTAAAGCTCGGTCGCAAGAGCTGGATCCGCGTGATATTGCTCTGGCTAGTATCAGTCGGGAAGAACTTTTGAAACGGTATGGTTAGGCAGTCTAGCAGTAACAGACTGAGCGTTTGAGATCTGAAACCAAAATAATATCTCATGGATTTAATTTACCTAGCACTTTTAACTTTCGTAGCCAGTCTGATCGGCACGGTTACCGGTTTCGGTATTTCTACTCTCATGATACCGATCCTGGTAATATTTTTGCCGCCGGTAGAAACAATTTTTTTCGTAGCTATTATCCATTGGTTCGGTGATCTCTGGAAGGTGTTGTTATTCGGTCAGGGGTTTCATTGGAAATTAATCATACTGTTTGGTCTGATTGGCTTGGCAGCCAGCTATGTCGGCGCTGCTGTTTCTCTGGGTACAGATCATCTCTTGTTACTACGAATCCTGGGCGTCTTTCTGGTGGTAGATGCCGTATTTATGATCTATAAGCCGCGTCTGGAAGTACGGGCGGATAATAGCCATGCCTTGCTCGGTGGTGCCTTGTCAGGTTTTTTTGCCGGTATGTTTGGCATGGGCGGTCCGATTCGTAGTGCTTTCCTGTCACTATTTGCCCTGCCCAAAGCCGTACATCTGGCTACAATCGGTGCCATTGGCCTCATGGTTGATTCCACGCGTATCATTACCTATTGGCGTGGAGGAGTGGTACTGCCTGAAACGCTGTGGTGGGCTTTGTTAGTATTAATCCCCGCATCTTTCTTGGGAGCGGAACTAGCCAAAGGTATCGTTGATCAGATTCCGCAGAAGAAATTCCGTTTGGTCATTGCCGTTTTTTTGCTGCTGATTGGTTTGAAGCTATTGTTTTGGCCAAGTATATTAGATTAATTTAATATTATAACGAATTCAATATGCCACATTTGAAATTTGCGAACGTTACGGTTTTTATTCTTTTTTTCGGCATTGCGCTGATAGAAGCTTTGCAACAGCAGAATTGGCTGGGTGCGGGATTATTTCTAGCCCTTGGAGCTTTGTCACTCTGGGGAGACTTCAAGTTGCGGGGTAGATAGTCATTAGCAAAGGGTAGGGGGAACTATCTAACGGGTTGAATTGACTTTTCATAGCGTCAGGTTACAATGTGGTTATAAACAAAACAGGGAAGAAAGCCCTGTTTTGTTATGTTGGTAAGTTATCATAAACAAGCGAGAAAGTTCATTCTCAACCTGAATGATAATTTTCAAGCTAAAGCGATGCATCTAGTAGAAATATTGAGAGTGCTAGGTCCGGCTATCGGTATGCCGAATAGTCGACCCTTGGGGCGGGGTCTATTTGAACTTAGAGGTAGGCGACGTGTTCAACTATGATTATTGTACTGTTATTATAATGGAGGTGCCTATATTCTGCATGTCATAATAAAGAAGCAGCAGAGATTAGATAGAAATGATATAGATATAGCTCGGTCCAGAATGCATAGTTTGACATAGATATATCACATACGTTATACTTATATATATGAAAAAAAATCAGTTTGTTAGTCATCAGGATTTCATGAAAGAGCTGATGAAAAAGCCTGGGTTTAGACGCGCCTATGAAGAGCTAGAGCCCGAATATGCTCTGCTAAAAAAAATGATTCAATTACGCATAGCCAAAGGGTTGACTCAAAAACAGCTAGCGAAAAAATTAGGGACCAAGCAATCAGCTATTTCTCGATTAGAAAGTGGTAATTTGAACCCAACTCTGAAAGCTTTTTACAAACTGGCCAGAGCTCTGGATGCAGAGGTAAAAATTACAGTCAAATAAGGTGACGCAGGCTCAAGCTCTCGCTATTCTCAAAACTGGCGCCAATGTCTTTCTGACCGGAGAGCCGGGCGCTGGAAAATCGCATACTATCAATGAATATGTGGCTTATTTGAGAGCGCGTAAAATTGAGCCAGCTATCACTGCTTCTACTGGAATTGCTGCGACTCATATCGGCGGACAGACCATTCATAGCTGGAGTGGTATTGGGATCAAGAAATTTCTGACCAATCGTGATCTGGATAATCTGACCAGCAATGAATACGTAGTGAAACGTGTCAGCAAGACGAAGGTTTTGATTATTGATGAAGTCTCTATGTTGCCACCTGAGACTATCGCTATGGTCGAAGCAGTCTGTCGGGAGATTAAGCGTAATGATGAACCCTTTGGTGGCATACAGATAATATTTGTTGGTGATTTTTTCCAACTGCCGCCGGTGGTCAGGAACGACTCATCTGATTCGGATCAAGGTGCATTTTTTGAAGAAGAACCGGATCTCTTTGCCTATCAATCCCCAGCTTGGAGCAGAGCTAATCCTCTTATCTGTTATTTGCATGAGCAACATCGTCAGGATGATGCGATTTTTTTGGCATTACTATCGTCCATCCGTAATAACACTTTTGGTGATGAGCATCTAGCACATATTAAAGGCAGAAAGATTCAAGCTACTGACGCTCCAGCAGACTTGACCAAACTTTTCTCACACAATGCCAATGTTGACGCGGTCAATGAGGCCATGTTGGCTCAAATAAGTGGTAAAAAGCAGACCTATATCATGCGCAAGCAAGGTAAGGCCCTAATGGTCAACAATTTGCAGAAAGGCTGTCTGTCGCCGGAGTCATTAGAGCTGAAGGTTGGCGCGGCTGTGATGTTTACCAAAAATAATTCTAAGGAAGGGTATGTTAATGGTACGTTAGGGACCGTCGTGGGGTTTGAAAGCAGTGAAGGTTATCCCAAAGTAAAGACACGACAAGATAAGGTGATCGTAGTCAAGCCAATGGATTGGACAGTTGAAGATGGTGGACGCGTACAAGCGCGGATCACCCAGTTGCCCCTGCGGCTGGCTTGGGCTATCACAGTGCACAAAAGCCAAGGTATGAGTCTGGATGCGGCTATCATGGATCTGGGTCAGGTCTTTGAGTATGGTCAGGGCTATGTGGCCTTATCTCGGGTCAAGCGCTTGTCGGGGCTACATCTGCTCGGTTGGAATGACCAAACGTTTCAGGTGCATCCGCAGGTATTATTGCAGGATACAATCTTTCGTGAAGGCTCTACAGCGGCTACCGCCACCTTTGGTGAGATTGAGGAAAAGGAGCTGCAACAATTGCACCGGAATTTTATTCTGGCCTGTGGTGGTAAAGTGATCAAAGAAAAAAAGCAGAAACGGTCTGAGGTCAGTGGTTACTATGATGAGCTTCGCAAAATTCATCCCAACGCCAATAAGCGCTGGGACAAAGAGCAGGATGAACGTCTGGCCAAACATTTTTTGGCTGGATCTACTGTTCCACAATTGATGGCTCTCATGGGCAGGAAAGAAGTAGCCGTTATTTTGCGTTTGATAAAGTTGGAGCTGTTACCAACTGATTATTTGGAGCAGACAAGAAAACCGTAGTCAATTATTTTCTATTAAAACAGGGCCAATACCTTGTTTTATGTTAGAGAAGCTTCCACAACGTAAAAACAATCGTTTGCCTAAGTATGATTATTCCTCGCCCGGTTTTTACTTCGTTACGATTTCCACCAAGAATAATTATAATTACTTCGGCTACATTCGTAATGGAATTATGTGTCTTAATGAATGCGGCAGTCTTGTCTGGCAGCAATGGAGATGGCTAGAAAGATACCCGTATATAGATTTGGATGAATTTATTGTCATGCCAAACCATGTGCATGGGATTCTGATAATTAAGGATTTTGCTAGTGGTACGGACAAGTCGCGATTTGTCCGTACAAAAAATGAAGAAATTAAAATAAAATCCTTATCCGAATTGATTGGAGCTTTCAAAAGCACATCATCGAAATTGATCC
This sequence comes from uncultured Gammaproteobacteria bacterium, assembly GCA_964360835.1. Classification (GTDB taxonomy): domain Bacteria; phylum Patescibacteriota; class Patescibacteriia; order UBA1558; family 2-01-FULL-52-15; genus CAYHYG01. Next base: position 16,145 of record CAYHYG010000019.1, on the reverse strand, counting down.
ATGCACATGGTCTGATCGAATTTGATTGGCATAGGTCGTTTTACGATCATATTATTGAGAATCAGCGGGATTTAGATAGAATTAGGAAATATATTTGTTATAATTCATTAAATGTTAGGGATGCATAATCCTGTCGAAAAAGGTATGCAAGTGCTATAATTGTAGCGCTATGAAACGTGTGATAAATCACAACTCCGCCACCTATATCCGCAATTTTGTCTTTGGGGTGGAGGACAGCTTAGTTTCCACCGTCGGACTGCTGTCTGGCGTCGCCGCCGCCGGAGCCACTAGAGGAGAGATTATTTTGACTGGAACCGTATTGATCTTTGTTGAAGCTTTTTCCATGGGAGTGGGTAGTTTCCTGTCGGAAGAAGCAGCTGATGAGTATGAGCGAAAAAGAGAAATCAAAAATGCTTTGGCCGGAGCGGCTGTCATGTTTGTTTCCTATTTCATTGCCGGCTATATACCACTTTTGCCGTATATCGTCATTGGATCGGAAATGGGTTTTGGCCTCTCGATTGCCCTTTCGCTTATCGCCTTATTTATCTTGGGAGCTATTGGCGCCAAGGTCGCTCGGGTGTCGCTTTTTTATAGCGCTATGCGTATGATGATTATCGGTGGCCTAGCCATCGGCGTCGGCATCCTTGTCGGTAACCTCGTGTCTTAATAATTTTTCCGCCCAAGGCGGATCCGCCTTGGGCGGAAACCTTCTATGTCTCAGTACTACAACCCCAAACGCACTTCCAATCTGTACAATCCGGATTCAACTCAACCTTTTAGATTGTCCCGCTCCAAGATTGAGCTTTTTTTAAATTGTCCGCGTTGTTTCTACCTTGACCGCCGCCTAGGCATAGGTCAGCCGCCGGGATATCCTTTTGCTTTAAATAGCGCCGTTGATACTTTGCTAAAAAAAGAATTTGACATTCATCGCGCTAAAGGCACAGCCCATCCCTTAATGAAGCATTACAAAATCGCAGCTGTGCCATTTGATCATCCCAAAATGAATGAATGGCGCGACGCTTTGCGAGGGGGTATTACCTTTTTACATGAAGCGACTAATTTCTTTGTTACCGGCGGTGTGGATGATGTTTGGGAAGATAAGGACGGACAGTTGTTTATCGTTGATTACAAATCAACTTCCAAAGAAACTGAAGTAAGTCTAGACGCTGACTGGCAGATTGGCTATAAGAGACAGATGGAGATGTATCAGTGGCTGTTCCGTCGTAATGATTTTACCGTGGCTGATAAAGGATATTTTGTCTATTGTAATGGACGGACTGACAGGGAAGCTTTTGACGGTAAATTGGAATTTGATATTTCTGTTTTGGTTCACATCGGTGACGACTCATGGGTGGAGCAGGCATTGCTTGATGCTCATCGCTGTCTAGGGGCTGACACCATACCTGAAGTCAATCCCAACTGTGATTATTGCGCTTATCGGCGTAGTGCGGCTGGTGTTGAATAATCCTAAGCCCATTAGGCCGGACGTGTCATCCCGAGCAGAAAAGATCCGCCCACCGGCGGATCAGCGAGGGATCTCAGAATAACTCAAGGTGATCAGGAGATCTCTCTCCTCGAAAAGAGGTTCGAGAATATGATTTTTGTATTTCTATTATCGAGCGCTTAGACGTTGATACAGCCGCTTCATCATTTCAGTTGCAAAGAGATAGGCGATGGTCAGACAGACAATAGTCAACATAATAGGCCAGCTTAACGGCACAAAAGAAAATAGCTTGGCAGTTACCGGCCAGAAAGGAATGATAACAGTGACAATCATGGCCAACACCGTCAGGCCAAAGAGCCATTTACCGGGACGACTAGCGCGCCAGACTGGTAGTGAGGAGCGGACGCTAAATATCAATAGTAACTCGGTCAGAATACTGCCGATGAACCAGCCGGATTGCAGAATTTCCTGGCCATAGGGGAGTAATAAGCCAAAGAAAAGGAAATCAAAAACGCTGGAAACAAAACCCAACAAAGTGGCAAAAAGAATAATATCGCGAATCTGATATTGCTTGGGTGATTTCAGTTCTTCTTTATTGACCGTATCAGTGGCAATAGAAATCATCGGCACGTCTGACAATAAATTGACCAACAATATTTGTAGCGGTAGTAACGGTAGAAAATCGATCATCAAGGAAGCTATGGCGATGGAGTAGAAGTTGCCTAGATTAGAACCTAGCGTGGCTTTGATATATTTAATCGTATTTGCAAAGACTTCACGGCCCTCTCGGATGCCTTCGATAATAACGTGCAAACTTTTTTTTAGTAAGACAATATCGGCCGCCTCACGCGCTACGTCCGAAGCTGACTCAACAGCTAGCGCCACGTTGGCAATCTTTAGAGCCGGCGCGTCATTGATACCTTCACCCAAGAAACCAACTTCACGACGTTCCTGCAAAAGTTGGATAATTTTGTATTTTTGTTCTGGCGTGACGCGGGCAAAGACGGAGTATTTGGTTACTGCCTCATGCAGAGCTGAGACAGATAACGCCTCCAGTTCTTCGCCAGTAATGACCGCTTCCGGATTTTTGATCAAACCAATATCATGAGCCACAGCGCCAGCTACATCCGGACTATCGCCGGTCAAAATTTTGATTTCCACGCCAAGCTCTTGAGCTTCCAAAACAGCTTTACGGGTAGAAGGTTTAATAGGATCAATGAAGCTGATATAGCCTAGGATAGTCAGTTGCTTGAAATGACTGTGCTCCAGTTTGGCTTCGGACAATGACAGATCCCTGCAAGCGATAGCCATGACACGTTTGCCTTCTCGTCCTTGCTGACGCAGCCAAGCGCGTTCTTTGGCAATTTCCTCATGACTATGTTGGCTCAATGGCCAGATAGCTTCCGGAGCTCCACGGACGATTAATTGCAGCTTTTGCTGGTGCTGAACAACGACAGCATTTCGTCGCAATTTGGGATCAAATGGTTGCACATCAATAATTTTGTAACCATGAAGCGTCGTTTTTTCTTTACTTGTTAGCCGTTTGTCTATAGCCAGATCAAAAGCATTATTACTTTGCTTGCCAGAACCCTGCAGATCAATAGCAGCCATAGCTGCACCCTCCAGACAGAGCTGTTCATCAGTCGCGTGTATCTCGGCTACTGTCAAGTTATTTTCTGTCAGTGTGCCTGTTTTGTCAGTACAGAGAACCTGAATACTGCCCAGATCTTCAATGGCCGACAAACGTTTGACCACTACTTTATTCTTAGCCAATCGTCTGGCGCTGCGAGATAGCGCTACTGTTGTAACTAAGGGTAATGCTTCCGGAATGACGCTGACCGCCAGCGCTAAAGCAAAGATGACCAACTCAGTCACACCTATGGATCCCCGTTTGAGAATCAAATTGGCGATCACCACCAATATCAGGGTGTAGGAAATCAAACGAAGGATAAAGGAGCTGAATTTGGCTAGATCTTTGGAAAAGACACTTTCTTTGGTAGTTTCATCGGTGAGACGTGAGATGCCTCCAATATAGGTATTGCCGCCGGTGGCGATGACTAACCCCAGGCCACGTCCTGAGGCAATGGTCGTGCCCGAGAAGCCGATCATCAAGGCTTTTTCCAAGGCCTCAGTAGACGACGGTAGAGCAGAGGTATCTTTGCTAACAGAGACAGATTCTCCGGTCAGGACTTCTTCATCCACGCTGAGATTATGAGTTTCTAGCCAACGGACATCAGCCGGGATTATATCGCCGTGTTCCAGGATGACGATATCTCCCGGCACTAAATCTCGACTGTCTATAAGTGTTTCGCTATTATCGCGTTTGACGCGAACGCGAGATCTAATAAAATTTTTCAGAAGGGCTACTGATTTCTCTGAATGAAATTCTTGAATAAAACCCAGCGTCGTGTTGATACATATAAAAATAACTATCATGATGGTATCTAGGTATTCACCTAGACTACCCGTAATAACTCCGGCCGCGACCAATAAATAAATAAATGGCGATTTAAATTGTCGCCATAAGATTACCCACCAGTTCACGCCCTTATCACCGATTTCGTTATGACCCTGAGCTTGTAGTAATTTCGTTGCTTGACTGTGAGTTAAACCGTTGACAGAGCAATTCAGTTTCCGCAAGCTTTCTTCAGTGGAATAGACTGTGAATTGGCTAAATAGTTTTGCCGTTTCTTTATTTTCCATTGTTTAAGTATACTCGTTCTAGTATGAAAAAGAAATATAGAACGCCCTCGAGCTAAGCTCGAGGCCGTATACTGTCACGCGCATTATGCGCGCTGGGTGCTTATCTGATAAATTTTAGACCAACCACTGCCGCTGCCACTGAGTCCACCTTGGTACTGGTCTCGATATAGACAGGACCCCTGTGACGAATTGCTTGCTGGGAGTCGAGATCCCCTGTGATGAGGTCACCGACAAACCAGGTAGGAAGAGGAACTTCCCAGTAATGTACAGTTGAGGTTTGCGTTCGGGTCGAGAGATTCAGCGTCGTCTCAGATTTAAGCAAGGTCTGGACGGCTGATCTCTCGCGGGCCCGATCCTGCATCGAGACGAAGTTGGGGATGGCAATTACTGCCAAAAGACCAATGATTATAAACACCACCATCAGCTCGATCAGGGTGAAACCCTTACTTAGGTTCATCTGTTCCTCCTCGGTTATCTAGGCTTACTATTTTCAGCCTAAAGCGTGGTGTTTCCTGAGAGCGGCATGATGCTGTTACAGCTCCTGTCGTAAAATTTTTTGCCGCAAATCAGCTTCAAATCCCGGTAGGTGCATTCCCCAGACTGAGACTTGCGTGGTTGACGTCTCTGATTCCTTTGCCAGTTTGACGACAAAGGAGCCGTGCCGCTGATAGAACCGCATAAATCGGATGAAGTGCGGTTCGCTCCTTGGGGTTTTGGCCACACCGATGATGGAGTAGCGGTTGAAACCCTTGTTGGTCGTGAAGCCTTTGATCATAATAGCCACGGTTAATCTGGCGGTGTCTGGTGACGTTTCGAGACCGGCGTGAACAACGCTGATGTTATGCGTGGCTAGTGCCGACAGTTCCAGATAGAGAGGGTTGGGGAAGTTGAGTAAGATTGCCGCTTCCTCACCAGCCTGACTGTCAACTTTCATGGCACCCACCGTCATACTCGGAACCTTGAAGACACATTTGGCAGGCATTTGACCTCCTCGTTGTTGATGTTTCAGATTCTCTCGATCCGCTTCTTTAAATCACACAGAAACTTTACTTCCGGTAACCTGCTTGTCAGGTCCTCGGTCTTGGCTGCTTCGCAAAGCAATGCAGCAATTTCCGGAGGACAGGACTGTCTATCATGGAGCCAGGTCTCGAAATGTTCCGAGACCATGGCACTGTGTTCAGACAGTAACAACTCATGAAGTGTCATGATACACCTCTAATTAAGATGAAGTTGTAAAGAACCAAGTCTGCTTAAACTCTCAAAAATTTTATAGAGCTTGAGTAGACCCCCGAACCGCCAGCTTGTAGCTGACAGCTCGGGGAGCGTAGGATATGTTTGGAGCTTCCTATTGCTAGGTCAGATCATAGCAGGAAAGCTCGTAGTCGTAGTAATCTGCATGAGATCCCCAGGCGAAGGTTTCGTCATCGGAAAAAAATCCCAGATCACTCATGAGGTCATTCAGTTCCTTTGTGTCCTCATGAAAGTCACCATCAAGCTCTTTGAGAGCTTGGACAACAACCTGACGGGAGCTTTTCCCGTCAAAAGCCTTTCTGCCGATATAGGCCATTTGAATTTTCCTCCGCGCATGAGCGCATCGAGAGTAGTAGATTTCTGCTCACATTGCTGGAGATGGAGCGATAGTCAGCACGTGAAACGCGCTGAAGTGGCTTTACCCCGAAAAGGGGAAACCGAGAATTAGCCATAAGGCAGTAATCAGAGTAAACCAATTATTACCTCACCATCTAATCCTTATACCGCCGATCTCCAAGAATGTGAGCAGAAGTTGATTGTAAAGAGCGTTCATTTCTAAGTCTTCAATTAAGTTAAAGACTTGGAATTGCCCCGATAGCTAGTATGTGTGCCATCGGGGGTAAAGAATTAAGCGTCGTAAGTTGGCTTATGGCAGGTATTGCGGCAAGTTGTTCTGCCGCATGAATTCGCTGCCTGAGACCTGATGAAATTTCACGCTGCCGTTGTAGCTCCTCGCCAGGCTGTCGACACTTGCTTGAAGCGCAAGCATGGCACGAAATTCTCGCAACTGAGTCTCGGTATCTCCGTCGGCCACTACTTTCATCCAGTTAGCTTTCAGCCCATCGGTTTTAAGCGTCAGTTGGCCGTATGAGAGCACTATCTGTTGCAGATTCTCGATGTTGGCTTTGGACGCTACTTCAATCTCGGCTTTGCTGGGCTGAGATTTTAGTATGACCAAAAGCACGAGAACGGTGGCAACAAAGAGCACTACACTGACCCAATAAACCCTGTTTGCGTGACTCATGGATCCCTCCTTTTGGCGCTTGTAGTAGGAATGAACTTATTTTCGCTAACATTAGCTCAGTAATAGATAATGGTACCATGATAACGACTATATGTCAATAGCATATTGAGAAATAGCTGACTTTGCACTATAATCCAGCTATATGAATAAAAACCTTGTATTTATTATCATTCTGTTAATTTTGGTTGGCGCTTTTTTCTCCTGGAGTTATTTTCGTGACCGCCAATTAGCTCAGAATCCGGCTTGTACTCAGGAAGCCATGATTTGTCCTGACGGCACTCCGGTCGGACGACAAGGTCCGAGCTGTGAATTTTCGGCCTGCCCTGAGACTCCTCAGCAGAATATTACGCTTAATCTGCCAGCTGAAAATGCGGAAGTCGGTTTACCTCTGGTAATTGAAGGAACTGCTCGTGTTTTTGAGAGCGCTCTTAATTACCGTTTGAAAGATGCGAATGGCAAGGTGTTGATCAATGGGTTTACTATGGCTGATGCACCAGATGTTGGAACCTATGGTCCTTTCAGCATCAGAGTTAATTATCCGGAAAGTACAACTGCTTCGGGTATGGTTGAAGTTTTTAGTTATTCAGCCGAGGACGGTAGTGAGATTAATTTGCTACAAAGGTCTATACGCTTCAGCGCTACCGAAAGTCAGACTGTTTCTGTTTACTTTGGCAATCGACTCAAAGACCCCGAAGTGCTTGACTGTAGTAATGTCTTTCCGGTCAGTCGTCGTATAGCCAAGACTTCAGCTGTAGCCCGCGCCGCTCTGGAAGAATTGTTATTTGGAACTACACTGGATGATATTGATCAGGGTTATTTCACTAATATCAATGGTGGCGTGACCATTAACAGTCTGACTATTAATGAGACAGGCATAGCTCGTGTAGATTTTGACGATATTTTACAAGCCGGTGTAGCTGGCTCTTGTCGTGTGCAGTTTATTCGTTCTCAGATTGAGAAAACTCTACTACAATTTCCTACGGTCAAAGAAGTCATCATTTCTATTGATGGAAGTAGCCAAGATATTTTACAGCCATAGGTTGTTATTGATAAACCGTAATACGTAAGACGTAATTCGTAATGGAACAATGTCAGGTTGTGTTCGGCTTTTCCCAAATTACGATTTACGAATTACGTATTACCTGTTACTGATAATAATGGTATAATATTGCCATGGAACTTTCTACAGGCGTCAAAGATTTATATCAAAAACTAGAGGCCATCCGCCGTACTCAGGTAACTGATCCTAATGTTCAGAAAATCGAAGTCGACGAGATAGCTAGTCGTTTAGCTACGCTCTACGAGAAGATACGCAATACTATAGATTACCGCGAAGACTATCTGCTTCGCCGTTTTGCTTTACAGAGAAGCCTACGGGCAAAATTGATGGTCAATAGTCTCAACCCGTCTATGGCACGAGGTTTGGTTGAGGATCTGATTCGGGGTAAATATTTGCCAAACAACACTATTCCAGAGGTGGTTATTTCTGATCTGGAAGTTATCATAGAGAAGTATCAGTATCTATTTTTCTTATTAAATTCCAAGCTCAAGGATTACCCAAAACGTAAGCAATACATCAATTGGCTGATCGGAATCATGGCTTGCGAGTTGGATATGAAGCTTGTCTCAGAGCACGAGAACGATGCTTTGATTGAGGCCTGCTTTCTCCACGTCAAAGACAGGGTCAAGATCCGTGGACAAGCTTTGTCCGAACGCGAGAAGAATATTCAACTATATATAGTAATTCACAAAGATATGGTTGTTTCTGATACTTCCATCATTAGTTATCACCTGTTTAATCTATATTTTCCGGACTGGACCAAAGTTACCGATAAACGTCTAGTAGAATTTGTAGCTGACAAACTGCCCAGCATTTATCACGGCATTGAGCAGCATATACGCTACCCGCACCGAGAAAAAATTAAGTCAGCGCTCAAAAAAGAGTTAGCGGAGTTCAAGCTGTTAAAGAACATTGTTTTCAACACAGAGGTCAGTCTGACCGAGCTGCTCAGTGAACCGGAGCAATTTCAGGCCTTAGCGCTGAAATCAATCAAGGTCATGAATCAAAAGATTCGGACCAAGATTAATCGCGCTTCATTCCGAGCTATATTTTATATTTTTGTCACCAAGATGCTCTTGGCTTTTCTACTGGAGTACCCATTTGATATTTTGATAGAGCATCGCGTTAATTGGGTGGCACTGGGATTAAATATTATCGTACCTCCAACTTTGATGTTCATCGTAGCCTTGACTGTGGGGATCCCCGGCAAAAATGATTTGACAGCTATCGTAGATGGCTTGATGGGCTTTGTTTACAACAAACCTGAGACCCACACCCTGATCCAGTTGCGTGGTCAGACCAAGCGCAATAGCTTCCTGACAGCTATCTCTTATATATTTTATATTGCCGTTTATGCAGTTGTCTTTGGTTTTATCATTAGCTGGTTACATCAGCTGGACTTTAATTTTGTCAGCGGCGGTTTGTTTATCTTCTTTGTCACAGTCGTTAGCTTTTTTGCCTCACGTATCCGGCAGCAAGCCAAAGAGTTCAGTATATTGCGACGACGTGAGGGCGTCATAGGTTTTCTGATCAAGTTTTTTTCTTTACCAATCATCAAGATCGGTCAGATGCTGTCGTCCAATATTAGTCGGATCAATATTTTTATTTTCATTTTTGACTTTGTTCTAGAAGCGCCGGTTAAGCTAGTAGTTGGACTACTGGAGAATCTGGCGAAAATAGTCAAAGAACAGAGAGAAGACATTTATAAAGAATAATATGCTCAAGAAAAAATCAATTATTACCTCTATCGGTAATGCTACAGTCGACATCTTCTTTTATACTGATGAAGCCAGCCTAATCCGGAATGGTAGCGATGTCACCAAAAAGCGACTATTGGCTTTCGAGTACGGCGCCAAGATCACTAGCGATGACGTGCACTTCTGTCTGGGTGGTGGCGGTGCCAATAGCGCTATGACGTTCTCTCGAATGGGTCTACGTCCAAGTCTGATTAGCTCGATCGGCAGTGACGCCTTTGGTCAAGAAATTATCAAGAATATGCAAGCAGCTCAGGTTCAGACGGCTGCAGTGCAAAGACAATCAGCAGAGCAGACTGCTTTTGCCTTCGTGGTTGGTGGACGGAAGTGGCAGGATCATGTGCTTTTTCATCACTCAGGCGCGAGCGATCAGCTCAGCCTGACTACGGCCATGATGCAGAAACTAGCCACGCCGTGGCTCTATGTCACAGCTTTCCGAACGACTCGTTGGACTCCAAATTTTGCCGCTTTGATGCAGGCCGTGGCGCGCAAGAGTTTGAAAATGTATTGGAACCCCAATCCCAAGGAAATTATAGATAATTGGACTAAAGTCAAGAAATATTTACCTTTGATGGAAGGTTTACAGCTCAATTTGGACGAGGCATTAGAAGTCTTGCACAGTCGTGGTCATCAGGTGAAGTCACTCCAGCCAAAGGGAGCCATTAGATTGCTGCACGAGTTCGGACAAAATCTGACAGTTATCACCAACGGCGACAAAGGTGCCTATGTCTATGACGGTAAAAAGATAATATATAAATCCTCACCAGCCACCAAAATTATCAGTACCACTGGTGCTGGAGACGCCTTCGGTTCTGGTTTTGTCTCTGGTTTGATTCGTTTTCAAGGAAATCTCAACCGTTCGTTGGCTTTGGCAGTGCATAACGCCACCTCAGTACTGACAGAAGTCGGAGCTCAGAAAGGCTTGTTGACAGAGCGGGATATTAAACGTCTAAACGTCTAGATCATGAGCTTGCAAAATTTCTTTGCGCCCCAGTCTCTGGTTGTTGTCGGTGTTTCACGCACGCGCGGCAAGTTGGGGCACGACTTATTTGAGAATGTAGTCAAAGGGTACCGCGGTCGAGTCTATGGTATCAATCCTCATGGCGGCAAAGTTGCTGGAGTACGCTTGATGAAAGGCGTAGACCAATTGCCAGCCACACCTGACTTGGCATTGATTATGGTGCCAGCCGCAATTGTACCTACTGTGGTAACTGAATTAGCCGAACGTGGTGTGAAAAATTACGTCATTTTGTCTTCTGGCTTTCGAGAGATTGGTCCCAAAGGTCAGAAGCTGGAAAATTCACTAACACAGATAATCAAAAAATATAAAATTCGGCTATTAGGTCCTAATTGTCTGGGGTTCATCAATGCCGATCTAGGTTTGAATGCTACCTTCGCGCCGACACAGACTTTTGATCCTAGAGCCGACGTAGCCTTGATTTCCCAATCAGGCGCTATGGCTGTGGCTTTGCTGGATATGGCCAGAGAGCAAGGCGTTTCACTGCGCTATATGATGTCTATAGGTAATCGAATGGATGTCGATGAGATAGACATTATCCGTTTCATCTCTCTGGATACAAAAGTCAAAGTTATCGCCGTTTATAGTGAGGCGCTGGGTCGGCCTGATGAATTTTTCCGTTTGTGCTATCAGCTGCGTCATCGGGTTTCTGTAGTTTTACTCAAAGGTGGCTCGACGACTAGTGGCTCAGCCGCTGCCTTGTCGCATACCGGTAGCTTGAGTCAGCCAGATAGATTGATCACGGCTGCTTGCCGTCAGAGTGGTGTTGTCCGTGTCTCTGGTGTCAGACAGTTGTTTACCTCTGCCGAAAGTCTGCGCTATGGACCACGATCGCTGAACACTGAGGCCATTAATATTATTACTAACGCTGGCGGTCCTGGTATTATTGCCGCCGATACGGTAGAGCAACAGTCATTAGCGCTAGCCAGATTCACTCCGGCTATGCTGCGGAATTTGGGTCAGAAATTGTCATCAGCCATCCAGCTAACAAATCCTTTGGATCTCCTAGGCGATGCCGATTTGAAACGTTTTACCCGCAGCATCGAGATCATGAGTCAGACCAAGGCAGTCACCGTTCTGATAGTTACACCGCAGACTATGACGCCAATCAAGGAACTGACAGATTGGTTGCTAGACAAACCAAAGTATCGTCAGAATTTAGTAGTGGTCTATCTAGGCGGATTGCATATGATGTCCAGCGCTGAGCGTTTACGTGGTGCAGGCTATGCTGTCTTTACCTATCCTGACGAGGCCATCCGTCATTTGGCGGCTGTGCGCCTGGCTTCTGGACCGTTAATGCTATTACCTCGAGTCAACAAGGAGGAGGCTACCCCGTTAGTTACCTTGACTCCGGACAAAATGGAAAAATTAATTGCCAGGATTGGCTTGCCTGTGCTGTCGGGTAAATTTTTACGGCGATCATCGGAATTACGTTCAATCAAACAGTTTCCAGTGGCTATGAAGATAATTTCCTCAGAGATTGTACACAAAGCCGCTGGAGGCGGTGTCAAACTTCAAGTCCCGGATCTGATATTAGCTCAGCAGGCCTGGGTGACGTTGCAACAGCTAGTTGCTGCAGAGAGTTTTGATGGTATTTTTGTACAACCAATGGCACGCCCCGGATTGGAGCTGTTTATCGGAGCTCGACGCGACCCATCGTTTGGTACCATTATCACCTTTGGTCTAGGTGGTAATCAGGTAGAAATTATCAATGACTTGGCGGCCGGTTTTGCGCCCTTGACCAGTAAATATATTGAGACTGCTTTGTCAGGTTTACGCTGCTATACTGCTATTCGGCGTTTGGATCAAGCGGCCTTCATCCGCTCAATTCTGGCTGTCGCCGACTTGATGGCTCGTAAACCAGTTATTATGGAACTTGATATTAATCCGTTTATTCTCTACGCTCAGGGAGCAGTGATAGTTGACCTACGTCTTATATGCAAAAAATAAATCAATAAATTGTCATCGGATTCCTGCTTGGTTTTTTTTGCTACGCCCCTAAAGCTCTAGCAACCTCCGATTTGCAATTGAGTTCTGATGCTATTCGTTTTTCTACCAACAAATTTATTGTCGGCAAGACCATCACCGTTTATGTGGATGTAGATAATATTGGAGATGAAGACGGCTCCGGTCAGGTAGCTATTTATTTAAACACCAATCAATTATTGGAAGGTGGCTTGCCCGTCTCAGTAGTTCCCAGTAAGCCGGATACTGTTTTCACTACTTTGGTGGTGCCGGAGAATGATTTTCGTATTTATACTGAGATTTCAGGTACCTTGCCCAAGGACGCAAATTTGGGCAACAACAGTCTTATCACCAGCGTCAAGAAAGTTGAATTTGACGCTGATGGTGATGGAATTACAGATCAGAACGATACCGATGACGATAATGACGGATTGTCTGATCAGCAGGAGGCATCGCTGGGTACAGATCCCAAGAAAGCGGATACCGACGGCGACGGAGTGAACGACAAAGATGACGCCTTTCCAACCGACCGCACTCGTTCCAAACCGGAAACCAAGAAGGAGCCAGCGCCGGAACCAGTCCCACCCTCAGAACCGACGAAACCAGAAGATGTTCCTGAGGCCAATCAGCCAACCACAGCTCCTGATCAGGTAGACAGCACTTCTCCTGATGCGATAGCCGATCTGCAAGCTGTCTCCGATGAATTGAAAGACATCAAAAAGGAACTCCAAAGCGCCACAGATGGATCAACCAAAAATTTTGCTAGCGTCTTCAACATACGAGAACCAATGTGGTGGGTCATGGTCGGAGGTTTACTGCTGGCATTGTTCATATTAATTATTTTACGTCTACGTCTGAGTCGAAACAGGGTTCGTCCACGACTTGAGACGCGTACACGTCCGATAGAGTCACCAGTAAATGTTTCAGCGCCGGATCCAGTCAGACCGACAGTCAGTAGAAAATCTCTACAAGTGCGGGTGCGTAAAGTTTCCAGTGCAAAAAAATAATGAAAGAAAAGATGTCTAGTATCGAGTGGCGCGTCGCCACCGAACCGCCGGTGGAATTTCTCAACGAATTTCCGGAGATAAATAATTACCTGCTCAATTTGCTGTACCGCCGCAATGTTCGCACCAGCGAAGAAATTGAGCAATTTTTGCAACCTGAGTACAATCGTGACTCCATCGATCCCTACCAGTTTCGGCAGATGAAACAGGCCTGTGATTTGATCTATCAAACTATTGAACAAAAACAAGTTATCACGATCCATGGTGACTATGATGCAGACGGTGTGTGTGCGAGCACCATTTTGATCCTGACACTGGAGAGACTAGGAGCCACGGTTAATTGCTTTCTACCTCACCGTGAAAAGGATGGCTATGGCCTTAATGCCAAAACGGTGGACTATTTACAGCAGCAAGGCACCAAACTCATTATCACTTGTGATTGTGGCATTAGTAATATCAAGGAAATTGAGCAAGCCAATAGTCTTGGTCTCCATGTGATTGTCACCGATCATCATCAAGTGCCGCCAGAATTGCCGGCTGCTGCCGCCATTATCCATCCCAAAGTTCCTGGCGAGACCTATCCGTTCAAAGAATTAGCTGGCGGTGGTGTGGCCTTTAAGCTGGCTCAGGGATTATTGCGCCATCCATTGTGTCAGCTGACAGAACAAGACAAAGAAATTCACGAGAAATGGTTACTTGATTTGGTAGCTATTTCTTCAATTGCGGACATGGTGAGCTTGCTGGGCGAGACTAGATTGTATGCCAAATTTGGACTACACGTTATGAGAAAAAATAGGCGAGAGGGTCTGAAGGCTTTACTCGAAGTAGCCAGTATCAGCCCGGAGAGTATCACAGAGCAAACCGTTGGCTATCAGATAGCACCTCGTATCAATGCTGCCGGTAGGGTGGATCATGCCAATGCCGCTTTGTATTTATTACGAGAGACAGACAGCGACAAAGCCAAGGAGCTGGCGCTAGCTTTGCAGGAAACCAATGTTTTGCGACAGAAACAGACAGACACTATGACTAGCGAAGCCTTACGTCAACCAGTAGGCGATGAGCCAGTATTATTCTTTTATAATGAGGCTTGGCCCTTAGGTTTGACTGGCCTGGTGGCTGGCAAATTGGTACGTGAGTATGGCAAGCCCTGCTTTGTATTTGGTTTTGATGGAGAAAAGATTGTCGGTTCTGCTCGTAGCGTGGATGGAATTAATATTATGGAGCCGGTACGACTAGCGGAAAAACATTTATTATCATTTGGCGGGCATCCACAGGCCTGCGGTGTCAGATTAGCCAGCGATCAATTTGATACCTTCAAACAAATTATCCTAGACTGGGCACGGCAGAAACTAGGCACTCGAGAAGTTACTCAGCGCTTGGAAGTTGAAGCCGTCATACCCTTTACCGAGGTCAATTGGACCTTAGTTGATAGTCTACAGAAATGCTCTCCTTTTGGCATGGATAATCCCGAGCCAATTTTTGCCAGCTATGCCGTTGATGTTATTTCAGCGGTTTTGGTAGGTAAGGAATCAAAACATTTGAAATTGACACTAAGGCAAGGCACCAAGACAATTCCGGCTATTGCCTTTGGCCAAGCTGCTTCTCTCCCTACAGTTGGCAGTGAAGTGGATGTGGCCTATACCATCAGTGTCAATCAGTGGAACGGTAATCGGGAGATTCAATTACAAATAATTTCTATCAAAACTCATGAACGCTAAGTTATTTACAGACGGCGGTTCACGCAATAATCCAGGCCCCGCCGCCATTGGCGGTATTTTGTATGATTCTCGAGGAGTAGAGTTAGATCGCTTTAGTCAGTATATCGGTGTCGCGACCAACAATCAGGCGGAATACCAAGCTTTGGCTCAAGGTCTGGTTTTGGCTCAGAAGCATAAACTCAAACAGCTTGATGTCTATCTTGACAGTGAGCTGGTAGTCAAGCAAATACAAGGTGAATATAAGGTCAAGGAAGCAGGACTACGTCAGCGCGTGGCGGAGTTGCAGTCAGTGCTCCAGGCATTTACTGCTCTACACTTGCATCATATACCGAGAGCCGAGAATGCCCTAGCCGACAGTCTGGTCAATCAAGCCCTTGATGAGCAGTTGGAATCTTGAGAATAGGCGGTGCTCGTGGTATTCTTAGCCTATGTTGCCACTGAAATCATGGCCAGTCCGTGGACACGGTCGTCAGATAGACATTTTGCGCCAGGCTGTCAAGGCAGATAAGCTGGCCCAGTCTTATATTTTTTATGGTCCCCATGGGGTAGGAAAGAAGCAGGTTCTTCGTTGCTTATTACAGGAGCTTTTCTGTGCACAGGGAGGATTGGACAATTGCGATGTCTGTCGGGCAATCAGTTCTAGCCACTACCAAGAAATTTTGTACATCAGTTCCGAGGTGGAAAGTAGCTCGATTTCTATCGACAGCATCAGGAGAGGCATAGATCATTTACAAATTTCAGCCCTGCATGGCGCATATCGAGTGCTCGTAGTTGATCAGGCTGAGCTTTTGACTATCGAGGCGGCCAACAGTTTATTGAAAGTTTTGGAGGAACCCGCGAGCAATTGTTATATTTTCCTCTTGGCCGAGCAGCTGACTTCATTACCCATGACTATCCGTTCTCGCTGTCAGTTGTTGAAATTTTTACCATTGAGCACCACCGAGATGACCGAATGGTTACAGCAGGAGAGTATCGATCAGAGATTGCATCAGATTATTCAGACCGTATCTCTAGGACGACCTGGCCGAGCCAAAGAATTGCTAGCCGATAATCTATCAGCTTATAATCAGTTGACAGAGCGTAGTCTGACATTACTTGCCGGAAATTTATCTAAGGCTATGTCTGTACTCAGCTCTTGGTTTCAGGAATTAAAGAAAAGCGAGGAAAATATCTCAGCCATAAAGATTAGCTGGCTACAGATTGA